>JADZBP010000333.1 GCA_020852055.1 Candidatus Latescibacterota bacterium | reverse complement strand
GCTCCCTGCTGGGGGGTGTAGAACCCGGCCAGCAGGTTGAGCACCGTGCTCTTGCCCGAGCCACTGCGGCCCACGAAGGCCACCGACTGGCCGGCGGGGATGACGAAGTTCAGGTCCACCAGGCCGGGGCCGTCGGGGCCGTAGCGAAAGCTGACCTGCTCGAAGCGCAGTTCGCGGGACAGGCGCGGCAGCGGCACCCCCGCATCCGGCGGCTCGGCCGGCTCGGCCAACAACTCCTCCACCCGCTGCAGGCTGGCGGCGGCCTGCACCAGGTCGGGGATAAAGGTGGTGAGCATCTTGGCCGAGTTGCCCACGTTGATGAGCAGGCCGACGAAACCCACCAGCCCGCCACCGGTCAATTCGCCGTCGATGGCCAGCCAGGCGCCGGCGCCCAGCACCAGCAACTGGACCAGCAGCACGCCGACACTGGCGCTTTTGCCGGCAAAGGTGCTCAGCAGGTTGACCCGGACGCTCCCTTCGCACAGCGCCTCCAGTTGGGCGGCGAAACGCGCGCGGAAAAAGGCCCGCAGCCCGAAGGCGCGGATGACCTTCTGGGCCTGCAGGTTCTCCTGCACCATGCCGGCCAAACGGGCCTGCTCTTCGCGATTGGCGTACCCGGCGCGGGCCGTGCGGCTGCCCAAGAGCTTGGGCCCGGCCACCCCCAGGGGAAAGGCCAGCAGGGTGAGCACGGCCAGGCGCCAGTCGACGACAAAGAGCAGCACGACGCTGGTGCCCAGCAGCAGGGTGTGAAAGGTGATCTTGTACAGGGCTGTGGTCACTGCGGTGTCGACGGTGCCCAGATCGGCGGTGAAGCGGGCCACCAGGTCGCCGCTGGACTGGCGGCTGTAAAAACCCAGGGGCAGTTGCTGCAGGTGATCGAAGAGTTGCTGGCGGAGTTCGCCGGCCACCCGGGCCCCCAGGCGGGCCGAGAGGTAGCCCTGGATGAGTTCGGCAAGGGTCATGGCCGCAAAGCCGACCCCCATCGCCGCCAGCAGGAAGAAGAGGAACTCGCGGTCGCGGCCGGCGATGACCCGGTCGAAGATGGCCTGATAACACAGGGGCAGCACCAGGTTGAAAGCCACCTGGACCAGCACGGCGACCAGGGCCATCACCACCAGCCAGCGGTGCGGGCGCAGCCGCCGCCCGATGCGGCGCAGGAAGGCGAGGGGCCCGTAGGGGGCTGGGGTCTCAGGCATGGTCTATCCTCTTCTGACCCTTGGGGCGGGCCAGCAGATAATAGAGGGTGGGCACCACCAGCAGGACCAGCAGGCCCGAACTGAGCACCCCGCCGATGATGGCCCAGGACATGGGTGCCCACAAGGTGCCGCCCTGGAGGGCCAGGGGCAACAGGCCGATGACGTCGGTGAGGGCGGTGAGGGCCACCGGCAGGAAGCGGGTGACCCCGGCGTCCTGCACCGCTGCCAGTAGCGAGGCGCCCTCGACCAGGCGCTGGTTGGCGAAGTCGACCAGCAGGATGGACTCGCTGACCACGATGCCGATCAGGCTGGTCAGCCCCAGGAGCGCGGTGAAGGAAAAGGAGTAGCCGGCCAGCAGCATCGCCAGGATCGCCCCGACCGCCGCCAGTGGAATGGCCGAGAAGACGATGACCGGCTGGGCGAAGGAGCGGAACTGGAAGACCAGCACGCCGTAGATGGCCACCAGGGCGATGAGGGCAGCCTGGCTCAGGCCGCCGAAGGCCTCCTGCCGGCTCTTGGATTCCCCGCCCATAAGGTAGCGGTACTGGGGCGGCCAGGGCAGGGCGGCCAGCCGGGCGCTCACCTCGCCGGTGACCACCTCCACGGGCCGGTCGTCCACCTCAGCCTTGATCAGGGCGGCGCGCTCCAGGTTGTAGTGGTTGATCACCGACTGACCGGCGGCCAGCTCGACCCGGGCCACCTGGGCCAGGGGCAGTTGGCCGCCCAGGCGGGAGGAGACCTGGATGCGCCCCAGGTCCTCCAGCACAGGGTCGTTGCCCACCGGCAGCCGCACCACGATATCGTAGTACTGCCCGTGGCTGTCGCGCAGGTGTCCGGCCTTCACCCCGGCGATGGCGGCCCGCACCGTGCGGCTGATATCCACCGGGGCCACTCCCAATTCTTCGGCCCGGTCGTTGTCGACCCGCACGGCCACGTCGGTGCTGGACCGCCGCATGGGGTTGTCGATGTAGCCCGTACCCGGCACGGCCAGCAACTGCTCCTCCACCTGGCCGGCCAGCTGGGCCAGCTCCTGCAGGTCGTCGCCCAGCACGCGGATCATGATCGGCGCGTCTAGCGCCGGCCCCTGCTTGAATTCGCGCACGTGGATGCGGGCCGCCGGCATGCCGGCGAATTGCCGGCGCAGGTCCGCGGCCAAGGCGGCGGTGGAGCGGCCTTTTTCCTCGTCGACCAGGGTGAAGATCTGGGCGAAATAGGGCTGGGGTTCGGCAAAATTCATGTTGTAATAGACGACCGGATTGCCCTTGCCCACGTTGGTCATATAGGTCTGGATCTCGGGCTGGGCTGCCAGCACGGTTTCGACCTGGGCGGCCACGCTGTCGGTGGCGGCGATGCTGGCGCCGCGCGGCAGTTCGATGTCCACCAGGAACTGCGGCTTTTCGGCCTTGGGGAAAAAGCTCACCCCGATGAAGGGGATCAAGAGCAGGCAGCCGACCACCAGGCCGCCCACCACGGCCATGGTCAGCCAGCCGCGGCGCACGCAGTGGTCCAGCACCGGCCGGTAGTGGCGCTCCAGCCAGCCTTCGAGGTAGCGGTAGGCCCGGCCCGGCACATAGGTCCTGGGGAGCACCCACATGGCCAGCAGAGGCACCAGGGTGGTGGAGACCAGCAGCGAGGCGACCAGGGCGTAGATCACCGTCAGCGGCAGGCTGCGGATGAAGTCGCCGGTATTGTCCTTCATCATCAGGATGGGCAGAAAGGCGAGCACCGTGGTGAGGGTGGCGCTGAGATTGGGCCAGGCCACCAGTTCGGCGCCGCGGATGGCCGCCTCCCGGCGCTCCACCCCCTGTTGCCGCAGGCGCATGATGCTTTCGAGCACCACGATGGCGTTGTCCACCAGCAGGCCCAGGGCGATGATCAGCCCGGTGATGGTCATCTGGTGCAGCCCAAAACCGTTCAGGTAGATCCAGCCCAGACCGACCAGCAGGGAGAGGGGGATGGCGGCGATCACCAGCAGGGCCGGCCGCAGGCCCATGAGCACCACGAGGAAGAGCCCCAGCAGCGCGATGCCCTGGATCAGATTGGAGCTGAAGGTGCCGATCCGCTGCTGCACGCTGCGGGACTGGTCGAAACCCACCTCCAGGCGCATGCCCCCGGGCAGCTCCTCGCGGCTGGTATCCAGCGCCTCACGCACCCGCGCGACAACGCGAAAGATATCGGCGTCCTGCTTCTGGTAGACGGAGAGGAAGAGGCAGCGCTGGCCCTTGTAGCGGGTGCGGTAGTAGTGGTCGGCATAACCAAAGTCCACCCGGGCCACCTCCTCCAGATGGACGAGCCGGCCCTGGGAAGCGCCCACCACCGTGCGCCGCAGGGCCTCGAGGTCGGTGTAGCCGCCGCCGGTCTGCACGTCGAACTGCCGCTGGCCGGCCCGCACGCTGCCGCCCGGGATACTGGTGCTGCGGGCGCCGATGGCGTCGACCACCTGGTCGAGGCGGAGGCCGAAGCCGGCCAGGCGGCGCAACTCGACCTGCACCTGGGCCACCTCCTCGGGAAAGCCGTGGAGCTCGATCTTCTTGACCCCCTCCAGGCGTTCGAGCATACGCTTGAGGCGCCTGGCCTCCTCGTGCAGATCGCGGTAGGGCTGGTCGGGGGAGACCAGGGCCAGCTGCAGGATGCTGACGTTGCTGGTGGACCAGTTGATCGCCTCCAGGGCGTTCAGGTCGGCGGGCAGGTCGCGGCGCACCTTGTTGATCTGGTGCTGGACCTCGTTGTACTTCTCCTCGCTGTCGGCGCCAGGAGTGAATTCGATGGACAGCTTGGCCAGGCCGTCCTCGATCTTGGTGCGGATGAGGCGGAGGTCTTCGAGCTGGTTGATAGCCTCTTCGAGAGGGTCCACCACCAGGTGTTCCATTTCGAGCGGGGAAGCGCCGGCGTAGAAGGCGATGACCGTCACCCCGGGCGGGTCGAGGGGCGGGTCTTCCGAGTAGGGCATGGTCAGCAGGGCCCCGACGGCCAGCACCAGCAGCGCGACGTAGGCCACCAGGGTGAACTGGTGGTTGGCGACCGTGGCGCGGATCAGGCGCATGGAGCTCAGCGCTCCGGCTGGCCGGCCACCTGCACCGCGCTGCGGTCGCGCAGGTAGGCCATTCCTTCGGTGATCACCTGCTCGCCGGCGACCACGCCCGCCCGCACCAGGGCCTGGCCGCCGCGGATACCGGCCAGGATCACCGGCCGTTTGTGCACCTGGCCCTGCTGGAGCACGTACACATAACCGCGCTCGGCGTTGGCTTCGATCAGCGCCTCGACCGGGATGGCCGGCAGGGATTCCTCCCGCCCGGTGAAGAGGGTGGCCTGGCCCAGCATGCCCGGCAGCAGGCGGGGCGGCGGATCGCGCAGCACCAGTTCGGCCAGGTACATGCCCCCGGGGGGGAGCGGGGTCACCGGCGGGCGGCTGAGGGTGGCCGCCAGGAATTTTCCGGGGAAGGCGTCGAGCTGCACGCTGGCCGAGTCCCCGGCAGCCAGCAGGACGGCCTCGCGTTCGGTGACCGCGGCCCGCAGCACCCAACCCTGGCCGGCGAAGGAGAAGACCGGTTGGCCGGGGGATGCCACCTGCCCTGCCATCAGTCGCCGGGCCAGGATCAGCCCGGCCTGCGGAGCGCGCACTACCGTCTGCTCCAGGGCCAGGGCCGCCAACTGCGAATCGCTCCTGGCCATCGCCAGGGTGGTGCCGGCGTCCTGAGGCTCCTGCGGGGGGGCGGCCCGGGCGGCCAGCAACTGTTGGGCGGCCTCCAGGTCGCGCCGGGCCCGTTCCAGGGCGGCGGCAGCGCGTTCGAGGCGCGCCCGGGCCGGGCCGGGGTCGAGGAGGGCCAGCGGTTGTCCGGCCCGGACCTGGTCGCCTTCAGCCACCGTTAGGCGGACGAGCCGGCCCCCGTTTTCGAAGCTCAGATCGAACTGCTCGGCGCCGGCCACGGTCCCGCTGGCCTGGATCACCTGGGGGTCCTGCCTGAGGACCACCGGGGCGGAGCGCACCGACGGGAGCGGCGGCGGGCTCTGGGGCGCCTCGGCGCGGCAGGCCAGCAGGCCCAGGCAGAGGAGTCCTGCACCCCTCAGCAAGGGTCTGCTCCTCCCAGCCCGGCCAGGCCGGTGATGCCGTACTGGGCGGGCACACTGGCGCTGGCCAGATCCCGGCCTTCGAGTCGCCCGTCGCGCAGGTATTCCCGGCCCATGCGCTCCTGGGCCCATACCAGCAGCCGGTCCAGGGCCGGCGTGGGCACCCCGGCCAGATCGGCCAGGCCGCGCAACATCACCAGGCCGTGGGGCACATCCTCCCAGAAGAAGCGGCTGTTCCAGTCGGGCGCCCAGCCGCCCTCCACCTTGACCATGGGGGCGCGCAGGCCGGCGTAGGCCCGGTTGGTGGCGATGATGGTCCGCAGGGAGGAGGGGTCGGCCACATCCGCCCCGTATCCGAGGCGGATGGACAGGTCGAGGGGCAACACCGCCGACAGGCGCAGTCCGGGCAGTTGCGCTTCGAGGGCGGCGCGCAGGGCGAGCAATTCCCCGCTGAGGGCCTGGAGCAGGTCGGCGGCCCGCTGGCTGAGCCCCTCGTAGAAGAGGGGCGCCTCGGCCAGGGGCCGGCCATCCCAGTCGGAGAAGAGGTCCCACATGATGGCCGGATGCAGGAAGGGGTTGCCGGGGATCAGGGCGATGTTGAGAAAGGTCCGCAGATCGAGGAAGGGCATCCCCAGCAGGCCGGCGAGCAGGTCGGCGATCTTGCCGGTGCGGGCTCCGGGCAGGGCGACCACGCCGTTGAGGATCTTGCGGCCCAGGACCTCCACCTCCTGGCCATAGGCCCGCACCTTGCACATCCAGGGGATCACCCCCACCCCGAAGATGCCCACCTGCTGGGCGCGGGCGCCCAGCAGCCAGCGCACTTTCCAGTCGAAGCCGCCCGGCGCCGGCACCGCGCCCACCCAGGCGCCGGGCGCCACGTGGGGCAGGAGCTGTTGCAGGGCTTCGGCGTGGACCAGGGCGGGCACGCAGAGCAGGATCAGTTGGGAGCCGGAGACCGCCTGCGCTGGATCGGTGGTCACCAGGTGGGGCCGGCCCACCACCGTGCCCTCGCGGCGCCGGACCGCGATGCCGCCTTGCGCCTCCATGCCCTGCTGCAGGCGCTGGACCTTGTCGGCGGTGGAGACGCGGACGTGGACCCGCAGGTCGGGCCGGGCGGAGAGCAGGCCGGCCAGTACATGGCCCAGGTTGCCGCAACCCCACAGGGTCACCTGCAGGGCCGGCGGGGCCTCCTCCGGGTCGAAGACCACCAGGCTGGTGGGATCGAGGTCGGGCAGGGCCCGGCCGAGGGCTTCCATGGCGGTGATGTCGGGCAGGCGCCGGTCATCCCGGCACAGTGCCAGGTCGATGCCGGTGCGGGCGCAAAAGGTCTCCGGGTCCAGCCCGCGCTGGCGGAGGATCTGCCCGAGCTGGTTACGGCAGGTGTGACTGCGGATGGGTTCGTACACGTCCGGGCCTCCTCTCAAACGGGTTGGCGGCCGATGCGGGTGCCGGTGCACACCTGGACCTCCAGCCCGGCGGCGCTGTCGCGCACCAGGTCCTCGTCAAAGGCGACCCGGCCTGGCTCGAAGAGGAGCACCAGGGTGGAGCCGCCGAACTGGAAGTAGCCCTTTTCCTGGCCCCGCACCACCGGACCGGGCTGGTAGGTCTGCACGATGCTGGCCACCAGAAAGGCGCCCACCTCCACGTAGGCGATGCGGCCGAAGTGCTCGGCGTCGAAGAAGGTGAGGGCGCGCTGGTTGCGGGCGAAGATCTGGGGCACCCGCTCCAGGGCGATGGGGTTCACCGAATGGAACTGCCCGGGCAGCAGGCAGGCAGGCTCGGCCCGGCCCTGATCGGGAAAGTGGAAGCGGTGGTAGTCGTAGGGAGCCAGGCGCACCACCAGCGCTGCCCCGCCGCAGTAGGGCGCGGCAGCGGCAGCGGACCCCAGCAGGCGGGCCGCCGAGACCAGGGCGCCTTTCACCGGCAAGGCGGCGTGCTGGTCGAGCCGGGGATAGACCAGCACCTTGCCGTCGGCCGGGGCGCACAACAACTCCGGGTCGGCGGCAAAGGGGCGCGCCTCAGGCTTGAGCCGGCGGGTGAAGAAGTCGTTGAAGCAGGGATACTGCTCCAGGGGCAGTTCCACCTCGTCGAGGTCGATGTGATGGCGCTCGACAAAGGCGGCGATCTTGCCCTGGGACCAGCGCGAGGCCTGCCAGCGGCCGTAGAGCTGGCAGGGCAGGGCGTGGTTCATGATCGCGGAAAAATACAGGAACCCAGACCGGGTGCGGTAGAACCAGCGCAGGTACCTGCCGCCGGGGATGGACTCGGGGACCAGTTGTCCGGTGCGGCGGTCGCGGTAGCAGAGGGACTGGCCGGCGCTCATGGCGATCCCCAGTGCGCCAGCAGGTAGAAACCGGGCGCGGCGAAGAGCAGGCTGTCGAATTTGTCGAGCAGCCCGCCGATGCCGGGCAGGGCCCGGCCGAAGTCCTTGATGCCCGCCTCGCGTTTGATTCCCGAAGCCAGCAGGTCGCCGCCCAGGGCCAGAAGGCCGATGGCCGCCGCCGAAAACAGCACCCGCTCCAGGGGCCAGGCCGGCACCAGGAAATGCAGCGCGGCGCCCAGCGCCACGCAGGCCCCCAGCCCCCCGAGCGCCCCCTCCCAGGTCTTGCCCGGGCTCAACTGCGGGCAGAGGGGGTGGCGGCCCAGCAGCCGCCCGAACCCGCCCGAAAAACCGTCGTGGGCCATGGCGATCATCAGCAGGAAGGCAAAGGCGCCGAATTGCCTGTCCGCCAGGACCAGCAGCAGGCCCAGGGGCGCGGTGATCAGCCACATGCCCAGGCCGACCCCCAGCACCCGGTGCAGCGGGAGAGGTCGCCGCGCGGCGGCCAGGGGCAGGACCAGGGCCATCCAGGTGGCCGCCAGGGCGCTGCCCAGGGCCCAGCAGGTCTCTCCCTCCAGCCCGCCCAGTATGCCCAGACAACCCAGGCTGGTGGACCCGCCGGGTCCCGCCGGGCCGTATCTGTGTTCGAGGGCGGCCAGCAACTCCCGCCAGCCACCCCGGGCCAGGATCAGGGCGGGTAGCAGCAGGCCCCAGGGGCCCAGCGCGGCGGCGGCCAGCACGGCCACCACCAGGCCCACCAGCACCAGGAAACGGGTCCAGTCGCTGCGCCGGGTGGCCGCGTCGGTGCGGCGCAGGGCGGTGATGAGCAGGGCCAGGGCGATGCCGATGGCCAGCACCGCGCCGACTACCGTCAGGGCGGGCCACAGCAGGGGGTCGGGGGGGCGGAGTTCAGGAGACATCACACAACAGGTAGGGCGGCGTCTGGTAACTGGTGATGGCGGGATGGGGGCCGACCACCTCCTGGGCCTGTTCGAGGGCCGCCGCCAGATTGGGGGCGGTATGGAAGCCCATGACCTGCGCTGCCCGCGAGTGCGGGGAACAGACGGCGATCACCCGGCCGGCGTGGGCCAGGCCGTGGCAGGCCCAGTACCAGGCGTACAGGGCGTGGACCCCGTGGAAGGCGTAGGAATGGCGGTACAACTCGATGTAGCGCGGATCGGTGGCGAACTCCTCCTCGAAGCGGGCCTCGATCTGGGCCGGATCGGTGGTCTGGGGCAGCACCCGGCGGTAGAAGTCGATGTACGAAGGGTGATGCACCGGATGGAATTGCTCGTAGAGCGGGTGGAGCAGGATAAAGACCCCGCCCCGGCGCAGGAGCGGTTTGCCGCGGTAGAAGTTGAAGAAGTAGCCCAGGCCCAGGCAGGTGACCAGCACCGGGTTCATGATCGAATTGACGCTGTACGGGCCCAGGTAGGGGATGCCGGCCACCACCACATCGGCCTGTCCCTGCACGGCCACGGCGTGCTGGCGGTACACCGCTTCGAGGGTCCGGGGATGTACCGCCTCGGTGGCCCCGGCGTGGATGGCCAGCAGCCCGTAGGGGGCCTGGATTCGCGCGTACACCGCCCGCTTCAGGCCGGTGGGGGTTATGCTGGTGACCAGCCGGCTGCCCTGCAGCACGGCCCGGTCGAAGGCGCTGTGGGTCCACACCGGCCGGCCCATGAAGTCCACCGGCCAGGGCAGCGAGGCGTTGTTCACCACCGTCTCGATGCGGAAGACCTTGAGCTGCTGCTCCACCAGCCGGCCCATGCGCTCCACCGAGTGGTGCAGCGCCGAATGGGGCGGGTCCATGTAGGAGCGCGATTGCATCATGGTGCCGGGGTTGTGGTGGTGGCGCAGCGAGTGATAGGTGCCCAGCCCGGTGGGGATGGCTTTGTGGCCGCCGCTCTGGGAGGCGATGTTGATGTTGACGTAGATCAGCAGGTCGGATTCCATGGCCCGCCGGTTGATCTCCACCACCTCCCCGGCTGCGGTGCGGCCCAGGGAGAGGATGTTGTCGGGGTCCTCGGCGTCGTGGTTGTAGAGCCGGTGGGGATGGAAGGCGTTGAAGATGCGCCGGCCCAGGATGCCCCGCAGTTCGGAGGGGGTCATGCGCCGATGCACGGAGATGGCGGCGATCAGGTGGATGTCGTCCACCCCGGCGGCGGCCAGGCGCTCCAGCACCTGCTCGATGACGCGCTGCCGCAGGTCGGGCCGGCGCATGGCCGGCAGGGGCACACACAGGTCGTCGAAGGCGATGGTCACCTTCATGCCGGGGCGCAGGCAGGCAGACAAGGGTGGGCTGTCGAGGGGATGGTCGAGGGCGCGGGTGATGGCCCCGTCCACATCGGCGATGGCGGGGAGAGGCGGCGGGCCGTAGATCAAGCGGCTGCCGGCGGGCATCTGCTCGTAGCGCAGGCCCTCGCCATAATGGAAGAGCACCTTGCGGGGTTTTTCCAGGACGCGCTGGCAGGAGGCGGGGTCCACCTGGTTCATCGCCGGGCCTCCGGGGGGGGCAGGGCCCCGCGGGTTTCCAGGTAATCGAGACAGGCGGCCACGGCGGCTGGCCCCACCACCGGACAGGCCAGATCGGTGCCCTCCAGGCGGGCGCGGGTCCAGCGGTCCTCCAGGCGCGGCAGCGAGGTGCGCCGGTAGCGCTGGGGCACCATTTCCCCACCTGACAAGGCCTCCAGGAAGAGGGGGCGCAGGGGGCCCAGCGCGCCGCCCGGCCCCTGGCGGCGCAGGGCTTCCTGCCACTGGGCGTAGGGCACGCTCTGCACCGGGTAGCCCCGGCGGCCCAGCTCGGCGACCAGCCAGTTCCAGGCCACGGGCTGGGGGTTGATCAGGTGCCAGGTGCCCGGGCCGGCTGCCAGCGAGAGGCGGACGATGGCCCGGCTGGCGTAGTCCACCGGCACCAGATTCCACTCGTAGTCCAGGGCCGGGGCGCTGCCCATGGCCGCGCAGCCGCGCAATAGCCGGCAAACAAAATCGTCCACCTTGCAGGCCCCGTCCCGGCTGTGGGCAAAGACCCAGGCGGGGCGGTACACACTCACCGGCAGACCCCGCTGCCCGGCCTGCAATACCAGTTGTTCGGCGGCCCACTTGCTCTGCGCGTAGCCCACCAGCATGCCCTCGGGCTGGCCGGGATCGGTGCGCTCGTCCACAGCCCGGCCGGCGTAGGCGGGGGCGTCGAAGACCGCGGTGCTGGAGATATAGTGCACAGGGATGGCTTTGGCATGGCAGGCCAGTCGCAACACCTGGCGGGTGGCCTCCACGTTGGCGGGGCGCAGGGCCTCGTAGGGATAGACGAAGTTGAGCTGGGCGGCGCTGTGATAGATGGCGTCGATGCCCTCGGCCAGCTTGGCGAAACCGGCCTCGTCCAGGCCCCACCGCGGTTGGGCCAGGTCGCCGGGAAGGATGTTCAGGCGGGCGGCGAAATCCTCCTGCCACAGGCCGTACTCACCGAGGGCGGCCCGCACCCGAGCCAGGCCGGCGTCTGCGCCGCTGGCCCGCACCAGGCAACAGACCTGGGCCGGGGTGGCGCGCAGCAGTTCGGCCAGGAGGTGGGCGCCCAGAAAACCGGTGGCGCCGGTCAGCAGCACCCGGTCCGGGGGCCGGGCGGCGGGGACTGCGGGTGGGCGGATCTCCGCCTCCAGATGGATCTGGTGCCAGGTCGCCGGCTCCGGAGTTTGCAGGAGTTCCAGGTTGCGGCGGAGCACTTCCCCGCGGGGTCGGCAGCGGTCCAACCGCGCTGTGGCCAAAAAGTAATGCGCCCGGCCGCTGCCCAGCAGCAGGCCCAGGCGGTGCCAGGCGGTGAAGTGGAGCCGCAACTCGCCCAGCTCGCTGCCTAGGGTTTCGAGCCGCTCGTCGAAAGAGGGGTCGGCGAGGAAGTGGGCCACCTGCTCACCCACCTGGTCCACCCTTTCCAGGCACAGGTGGTTGTCGGCCAGGGCGGCGGCCCACTCGGCGGCCGGCGGGATGTGCGAAGAAGTGGGGGGATGGTCGATGGGGGCCTCCTGGGCGGCGGCGAAATCGGCCAGTAACAGCAGGCCGCCCTCCCGCAGGTGGGCGGCGATATTGGCCAGCAGGGCGGCCTTGTCGCGCACGTACACCGCCACCTCGAAACCGAAGACCAGCTCGTACTCGGCGGGGAAAGGCTCGCGGCTGCTGTCGCGCTGCCAGACGTGCACCCGGTCCGCCAGCCCCGCGTCGCGCAGGCGCTGCTCTCCCAGGCGGGCCTGGCCGGGCGAGAGGGTGTAGCCATCCAACTGCAGTTGAGGATACTTGAGGCCCAGTTCGACGAGATCGGCGGCATGGCCGCAGCCGATATCGAGGGCGCGGGTGACGCGGGAGAAGTCCACCTGCCCGAAAAGGGCGTCGCGCAGGGCTTGCTGGGCCTGCCGCGCCCGGGCCGCGTGTTCGGGGTGGGCAGCGGGCCGGCTGCAGGTCTCCAGCCACGAGAAGCCGGGCAAGGGCTGGGGGAAGAGGCCGAAGGTCAGGTACAGCTCCCCGGCGGCAGCGGCCTGGCGGGTGTGCTGGACCAGGGCGTCGTAGTGCCGGGCCACGGTGCCGGGCGCCTCCCAGCGCTCCTTGAAGCGGGCCAGGGCCTGCAGGCCGGCCATGGTCTGGTCGAAGGGGACGCCAAAGTCGATCAGGCAGGCGATCTCATTCACGCCCCCGGTCACCAACTGGTCCACCAGCGGGGCGCAGCTTTCGGGGGTGCCGAAAAGGGCGCTGGTACGCCAGTAGCGCTCAAAGGCGTACGCCAGCACCTCCTCCCGCTCGCTCGCCGTCAGTTCTTCCAGCTTCTGGCTGCCCTGGCGCCACAGGTCCATCGAGGTGCGCAGATACTCGCCGAAGGGCTCTTTCACCTGCCGGCGCACCTCCTCTTCGTCGGCGCCGATCAGGGTGTGCAGCATGAGGGTGACCCGGCCCGTGGCCGGATCGTGACCGGCCCGGGCGCGGGCCTGGCGGTAACGGGCGATCTTGGCGGCCAGCTCGCCAGGGGTCTGGAAGAGCAGGGCGGTGAGCACGTTGGCCCCGGCCGCCCCGGCCTCGGCGAAGCGGACTTCGTCCTCGGTGCAGGTGATCCACACCCTCAGCTCTGGCTGCAGCGGCCGGGGATGGATACGAACCTCCACTGGATTTCCCTGGCCGTTGACCAGGGAGAGGGCCTCGCCCTGCCACAGCCGGCGCACCTGCTCAATACCCTGGTACAAGACCTGGGTGCGCTCGGCGTAGTGCTGCGGGGCCAGGGCAAAATCGTCCGGGTTCCAGCCCCGGGCGAACCCCAGATCCACCCTGCCGCCGGAGAGGTTGTCCACCATCGCCCACTCCTCGGCCACCCGCACCGGATGGTGCAGGGGCATCACCACGCTGCCCGCCCGCAGCCGCAGCCGCCGAGTCTGCAGCGCCAGGGCGCCGGCCAGTACCGCCGGGTTGGGGTACAGCCCGCCGAAGGGATGGAAGTGGCGCTCGGGAATCCACACTGCCTCGAAGCCGTTTTCGTCGGCGAAGCGGGCCCCCTCGCGCAGCAGGCGGTACTTGTCGGGGTCGGCCCCCGCCTCGGCCGAAAAGTAGAAGAGGCTGAAGTGCAGGGGGCCGGCCGCCGGAGGAAGGGGTTGGCCCGGCGAGGAGGGCTGAGGGCGTTCGATTGGTTGGCCATGGCGCTGCCGGTCGAGGCGGGCGCTCAGTTCCTCCAGATCGAGGTCGCCGGCAAAGTCTTCGAGGGGCACTGCCAGGCCAAAGGTGGTTTCGAGGTATTCCCTGATCTCCACGGCCCGCAGCGAGTCGAGGCCCTGGCTGTGCAGCGGCTGGTCCGGGAGGAGTTGGGCCGGCGCCAGGCCTAGCAGGCGGGCGATCTGGTCGCGCAGTTCGGTGTTGTCCTTATCGGTGCCTGCGGCCCGATGGGTGGCCAGGGCGGCCAGGGCGCCTTCCAGGAAGGCGGTCCGGCAGGCGTGCCGCTGCACCTTGCCGCTGGAAGTGCGCGGCAGGGTTCCCGGCCGGAGCAACACCACAGTATGGGCCGCCAGTTCGTGTTCGGTCCACAGGGCCCGGCGTATCGCTCCGGCGACCTGGGCGGTGTCGAGGTCCTTCAACTGGCGGCGCTCCACCTCCTGGGCCACCACCAACTCCTCCCCGCCGTCCTGCTCCACCGCAAAGGCGGCGGCGCCATCCCCGACCAGGGCGGGATGGCTGCGGCTGACGCTGGCTTCCAGGTCCTGGGGATGGTGGTTGCGCCCGCGGAGGATGATCAGGTCCTTGAGCCGGCCGGCGACGAAGAGTTCCCCCTCTTGGACGAAGCCCAGGTCGCCGG
Source organism: Candidatus Latescibacterota bacterium (assembly GCA_020852055.1). Lineage (GTDB taxonomy): Bacteria > Latescibacterota > UBA2968 > UBA8231 > UBA8231 > SICG01. The sequence continues at coordinate 1,984 of JADZBP010000333.1, read as the reverse complement.
TGCGCAGGTACGGGCCGGTGCCCTCGTCGGCCAGGCGCGCTCCAAAGGTCTGCGCGGTCTCGGCGAGGCGGTTCCAGTAGCCGCGGGCCACCCCTGGCCCGGTTAGCCAGATCTCGCCCACCTCGCCTGGCGGGCAGCGCCGGCAGGTCTGCGGATCGACGATCGCCAGCGCCTGGTCGGGGGCGGGGCGGCCGCAGCCTACCAGCGTCTGGCCGTCGGGGTGGCCGGCTGGCAGCGGCACGACCCGGTGCTGGCGCAACTGCTGGCGGTCCACCTGGAGGCAGACCGGGCCCTGGCCGCGCTGTCCGCCGGTGACCAGCAGGGTGGCCTCGGCCAGCCCATAACAGGGGTAGAAGGCCCGGCGCCGGAAACCGCAGGGGGCAAAGGTCGCGGCAAAGTGTTCCAGGGTGGCGGCGCGCACGGGCTCAGCGCCGACAAAAGCCACCTCCCAGCAGCTCAGGTCGAGCTGGGCCAGCGCCTCGGGGGTGGCGCGCCGGGCGCACAACTCGTAGGCGAAATTGGGGCCGCCGTTGATGGTGGCCCCAAAGCGGGAGATGGCCTGGAGCCAGCGCAGGGGCTGCTGGAGGAAGGAGACGGGGGAGATGAGGGCCGAATGGGCGCCGGCGTAGAGGGGCTGCAGCAGGCCGCCGATCAGGCCCATGTCGTGGTAGGGGGGCAACCAGCACACGGCCTGGCTGCCGGGACCGGTGCCAAAGCGCTGGTGGATCAGTTCCAGGTTGTACAGCAGGTTGCCGTGGGTCAGTTCCACCCCGCGGGGGGCGGCGGTCGAACCCGAGGTGTACTGGAGGAAGGCCAGATCCCCGGCCTTGGCGGCGGGGCGCTGCCAGTGGGCGGCCAGGCCGGGGTCCACCTCGTCGGCGCACACCCACTCCAACCCCGGGAGTTCGGGGGCTTCGGCCAGAAGGGGGGCCAGCAGGGCCCGGCCTTCGGCCGTGGTCAGGACCAGGCCGGCGCCGCAGTCGGCAGCCGTTGCGCGCAGCCGGGGCAGATGGCGCGCCTGCCGCACCGGGTACACGGGCACGGCCGTCATGCCCGCGCACAGGCAAGCGCAGAAAGCGGTGAGGTACTCCAGACCCGGAGCAAAGAGCAGCAGTACCCGCGTGCCGGGTCTGGCCCGCTGCTGCAGGCAGGCGGCGAGGGCCCTGGCGCGGTGAAAGAGTTCGCCGCAGGTGAGTCTGAGCTCCTCCCCTTCTCCGTCGGCCAGCCAGGTGAAGAGCAGCTCAGCCGGGCTGGCGGTCCCGCGGGTCTCCAGTACTTCTACGATGGTGGCCGGACTGCCCATCTTCCCCCGGAGTACTGTCGTCTCAGGCCCACTGTTCGCAGCCGCGGAAAGACAGGTGTTTGCCCTCGACGTAGCGGGGCCACGGCAGGTAGGTGTTGATGCCGGGCAGGGCCTGGCCGCGCAACAGGAAGGCGCTGGGCCACTGGTTTTCGGTGCGGATGCGGGTGGAGGCGGGGATGTAGCGGATGGTCAGGCCGCAGCGCCGCTTGCCCGAGGTGTTGGCGTTGGAGCCGTGGATGACGTTGGGATGGTGTACCGAGACATCGCCGGCCCGCAAGACGATGTCCACGGCTTTGGACTCGTCCACCAGGGCGGTGTCCATGGTGGAGCTGAGCACGTTGGCGACATCGGTCTTGCTCTGCAACTGCTGCAGATCCATGCCCTGGGTGCCGGGGATGACCCGCATGCAGCCGTTCTCGGGGGTGGAGTCGTCCACCGCCAGCCACAGGGTCACCACCTCCATCGGCTCCAGGGGCCAGTACGAGCCGTCCTGGTGCCAGAGCACCGGCATGCCGTCGCCCGGCGGTTTGCTCAGGTAATGGGAGGCAAAGAGGGCGATGTCCGGCCCCACGTACTGGGCGGCGATGTCGAGCAGCCGGTCGTCGCTGATCAGGCGCACCCAGAAGGGGTCGTCGGTCATCAGATTATGGCCCAGGCGCTCGGGCCGCAGGTCGGGATGGC
>JADZBP010000332.1 GCA_020852055.1 Candidatus Latescibacterota bacterium | reverse complement strand
TCTGCACGTCGCGGAGGACGAACTCCCCTTCGGTCTGGGTGGCCAGCACCGCCAGCAGCGGCACCTGATCGCGCAATTTCTCGGCGCGTTTCTCGGCGATGCGGGTGGGCTTGAGTTTGCCCGAGCGCACCACCACATCGGTGGTGCCGTCGTCGTTCTCCTCCAGCGCGAGAGGAGCGCCCAACTGGCGCAAAAGGTCGAAAAAGAAACGCCGGCCCGGGCGGATGGACAGCCGGCACAGGCGCAACTCCGAGCGCCGCAGCCCCAGCGCCGCCACCACCAGGGGCAGGGCCAGGGGCGCGTCGCCGGCGATCTCCAACTCCCGCCCCTTCAATTCCTGCCCGCCGTTGATCGACAGGGACCACTCGCCTTCGGCGTCCTGCCGGCGGCGCACCACCTCGGCGCCCCACTGGCGCAGGGGGCGCTCCACCCGGTCGCCGACCTTGAGCGGCTCGCGCAGCACCGTGGCGCCCTGGGTGTAGAGACCGGCCACCAGCAGGGCGGTCTTGAGGGCGGGACTCAGCTCGTTGGCGGCGTGGGTGAGGGGCTGCAGGGGCGGTCCGCCTCCCAGCAGCCAGCGGCCCTCGGCCTCCTGGTGGACCTCGGCGCCGGACGCGGTCAACAGGCCCAGCAGCAGCCTGGCTTCTTCCTGGGCCTCGCCCAACAACACGCGGGTGCTGAATTCCTGGCCGCAGAGCAGAGCCAGCAGGCAGAGGGTCTCCTCACCCAGGCCAGCGAGATTCACGGTGTCGCGGGGGGCGCTCAAACCCAGCCGCCCCTGGCCGCGGACCACCAGCACCCCGGCCTCCTCGCTGATGCCGACGCCCAGGTCGCCCAGCAGTTGCACCAGCCGCCGGCAGGAGGGCGGGGTGTTGCGGATGCGGCTTTCTCCCTGAGCCAGCGCCGCCAGCACCAGGGCCTGGGAAGTGCTCTCCAACTCGCCGGGGACGGTGGCCTCGCCGATCAGCCGGCGGGCCGGGCGCACGACACGCTCCACCTAGCGCCTCCTGGCCTGGTAGCCCAGGCGGGCCAGCACTTCCAGCGCGTGGTTGGCAGCCTGTTCGCTGTCGAATCCCAGGCGCAGGGTGCCGCCCTCCCCTTCCCTCACCTTCATCACCTCGATGTCGTTGATGTTGATCTGTTCCTGCCCCAGCGCCTGGGCGATCTGGGCGATGATGCCGGGTTTGTCCTCGGCCACCACCAGGATCTCGAAGAGGGTGTGGATGAAACCCTTGGCGTCGCGCGGGATGCTGTTGCGGGTGTGATTGGCAAAGGCGAAATCCTGCCCTAGGCTCGGGTCGGCCAGGCGCTGGCGCACGTCCTGCAGCACGGCGATGTACTGGTCGATCATGCGGCCGATCTGGTCTTGGTTGGTGCGGCAGATATCCTCCCACACCGGCGCGTACGGGCTGGAGGCGATGCGGGTCAGGTCGCGGAAACCGCCGGCCGCCAGGGTGAGGAAATAGCCCTTCTGCTCGTGCAGCCGCCCCACCATCTCCACCAGTGAGGTGGCCATCATCTGCGGCAGGTGGCTGATGGCAGCCACCACCTCGTCGTGGGATTCGGCGTCGAGTTCGAGCACCTTGGCGCCCACCTCCTTGAGCAGCTGCACCAGCGCCGCGTAGTGCGGGGCGGGCACGGCCGCGCCGGGCACCAGGATATAGATGGCGTTCTGAAAGAGGAAAGGGTCGGCGGCGGTGACGCCGGCCTTCTCGGAACCGGCCATCGGATGGCCACCGACAAAGTGCAGGTCCGGCCGCAAACAGGCTGCAGCCTGGGCGGCGATACGGCGTTTGGTGCTGCCCACGTCGGTGATCAGGGCGCCGGGGGCGGCGCAGCGGCCCACCTCTTCCAATAAGGAGAGGATGCGCTGGATGGGGGTACACAGGACGACCAGGTCAGCCCCATCCAGGGCCTTGGCCAGGTCCGGGTAGTCCCAGCCCTCGTCGATGACCCCCAGTTCGAGGGCCTGGGCAATGGTCTCGGGCCGGCTGACCCCCACCAGGCGGGCCGGATGCCCCAGCCGCTTGAGGGCCAGGCCCAGGGAGCCGCCGATCAGCCCCACCCCGACGATGGCGATACGCTTGAAGAAGACGAGGTCCTCCTGAAGACGAGCGGTTATGGTGTTTCCCTCTCTTCGAGGTTGCGGGCTTCCTGGATGATGCGGGTGAAGAGGTCTTCGATGGCCTGGGTGCTGAGCGGCCCCTGATTATAGGCGCTGAGCCGTTCGAGGATGGCCCGCTCCCGTTCGCGGTCCTGGACGGGCCGGCCGTGTTGGCGTTTGAGCCTGCCGATCTCCAGCACGTACAACATGCGCTCGTTGAGCAGGTCCACCAGTTGCTGGTCCACCGAGTCGATGCGGGCCCGCCATTCGCTCAGATCCATGGTTCCTACCTCAGCCCCATGGCGTGGCGCACGCGGGTCATGGTGGCGTCGACCAGGGGACGCAACCGCGTCACCCCCTGGGCCAGGATCTGGTCGATATAGGCCGGATCGCTGGTGAGTTGCTGGTACCGCGCCTGGATGGGTTCGAGGGTGGCGACCACCAGGTCGGCCAGGTCGCCCTTGAGCTGGGCGTAGCCCTTGCCTTCGAAGTGGGCGCTGATCTCTTCCTGGCTCTGGCCCGAGAGGGCCTGGTAGATCGAGAGCAGGTTGAAAACACCGGGGCGCTCGCGGTCGAAGACGATCTCGCGCTGCGAGTCGGTGGTGGCCCGGCTCAGCTTCTTGCGGATCAGGGCCGGCGGATCGAGCAGCCCGATGCCGTGGCTGTCGTTGGCCGTGGACTTGGACATCTTCTTGGTCGGATCGTCCAGGCCCATCACCCGCGCCGCCACCTTGCGGATCACCGGCTCGGGCAGCACGAAGGTCTCCCCGAAGAGGTGGTTGAAGCGCTGGGCGAGGTCGCGGGCCAGTTCCACGTGTTGTTTCTGGTCCTCCCCCACCGGCACTTCCTGGGTCTGGTAGATCAGGATATCGGCGGCCATCAGGGTGGGGTAGGTGAAGAGCCCGGCGCTGACCTGCTCGCGCAGCCCCTCCGACTTTTCCTTGAACTGGGTCATGCGCTGCAGCCAGCCCATGGGGGTGATGCAGTTGAAGAGCCAGGCCAGTTCGGTGTGCTCGGGGATATGGGACTGCACGAAGAGGGCGCACTCTTCCGGGTCGAGGCCGCAGGCCAGGTACAGGCCCACCAGCTCGCGCACGTTCTGGCGCAGGGCGGCCGGGTCGTAGTCGACGGTGATGGCGTGCTGATCCACCACGCAGAAGATGTTTTCGCACTGGTGTTGGTCGGCCACCCAGTTGCGGATGGCCCCCAGGTAGTTGCCCAGGTGCAGGTTGCCCGAGGGTTTGATGCCCGAGAAAACGCGTTTTTTCATCGTCCCAGCAGCTCTCTGACTTTGGCCCCGATGTCCGCCTCGCGCATCAGGGCTTCGCCCACCAGAACGGCGTCGGCGCCGGCTTCCTGCAGGCGTTCCACATCGGCGCGGGTATTGATACCGCTCTCGCTTACCTTGAGGCACCCCTCGGGGAGCAGGGGGAACAACTCGAAGGTGGTGTCCAGGGTGGTCTTGAAGGTCTTGAGGTCGCGGTTGTTGACCCCCACCAGCCCAGCGCCCGCCTGCCCGGCCCGCTCGGCCTCGGCGCGGGTATGCACCTCGACCAGGGCGGCCAGGCCCAGTTCGGCGGCCAGGCCGAGGAAATCCTCCAACTGGCTGCCGTCCATCAGGGCCACGATCAAGAGCACCGCATCGGCACCCAGCACCCGGGCCTGGTAGATCTGGTAGGCGTCGATGGTGAAGTCCTTGCGCAGGGTGGGCAACCCGGCCACCCGGCGGGCCGCGATCAGATATTCGTTGCACCCTTGAAAATAAGCCTCGTCGGTCAGCACCGAAAGCGCCCGCGCCCCGTGTTCGGCATAGGTGGCGGCGATGCGTTCGGGGTCGAAATCGGCGCGGATGAGCCCTTTGGAGGGGGAGGCCTTCTTGATCTCGGCGATCAGGGCCGGGCCCCCCTGGCGCAGGGCGCCGGCAAAGTCGAGGGGTGGGGGCGTGTCGTTGGCAGCGTGGCGCAGGTCGGCCAGGGAGCGCTGGTGTTTGTCGCGCTGCACCACCTCGACTTTGTAGTCGGCGATCTCCTGGAGGATGTCGCGGCCGTTCACCGGTTGCTCACCTGCCTGAGATTTTCCAGGGCCTGCAGGGCCTTGCCCGAGGCGATGGACTCGCGCGCTCTGGCCACCCCTTCGTTCAGATCGGCGGCCAGGCCCCCGGCGGTGATGGCGGCGGCGGCGTTGAGCAGCACCACCTCGCGGGGCGGCCCCTCCTCGCCGCCCAGCACCGCGCCCAGGATTTGGGCATTGCGCTGGGCGTCGCCGCCTTTGAGGGCGGCGGCAGGGGCGGTCTTGAGGCCGAAGGCTTCGGGATGCACCTCGTAGGTGGTGACCTGTCCCTCCCTCAGTTCGGCCACCTGCGAGGAGCCGGTGAGGGTGAGTTCGTCGAGGCCGTCCTTGCCGTGCACCACCAGGGCCCGCTCCGAACCCAGAGCGCCCAGCACCCGGGCGAGTTTCTCGGTGAGGGCGGGGCTGTACACCCCGATGAGCTGGCGGCGGGCCCCGGCCGGGTTGGTCAGTGGCCCCAGTACATTAAAAACCGTGCGGGTGCCCAGTTCGCGGCGCGGGCCGATGGCGTGTTTCATCGCCCCGTGCAATTTGGGAGCGAAGAGGAAGCCGATGCCGGCCTCGTCGAGGCAGGCGCCCACCTGTTCGGGGCCGATCTCCACATTGATACCCAGGGCCTGGAGCACGTCGGCCGAGCCGCACTGGCTCGACATGGCCCGGTTGCCGTGTTTGGCCACACACAGCCCGGCGCCGGCCGCCACAAAGGCCACGGTGGTGGAGATGTTGAAGGTGCCTGAACCGTCGCCGCCGGTGCCGCAGGTGTCGATCAGGGGATGGCGGCTGGTGCGGATGGGGGTGGCCTTCTGGCGCATGGCCTCGGCGCAGCCGGCGATCTCGTCGTCGGTCTCGCCCTTGCAGCGCAGGGCCACCAGGAAGCCGGCGATCTGGGCGTCGGTGGTCTGGCCGCTCATGATCTGGTCCATGACCTGCCGGGCCGCCTCGCGGCTCAGGTCCTCGCGGTCGATCAGCTGCTGGATCGCTTCTTTGATCATGCCTTTGGTCCTCGGGGGGAAAAAGCGTTTCAGAGTGTAGGCAATGCGCCTCCTCAGATCAAGTTTTGCAGCCCTTTGCCAGCCGCTCGACGACGCGGGCAATGAGTTTGAGGCCCAGGTCTTCCTTGAGGGTGAGGATGGACTCGGGGTGGAACTGCACCGCTGCGGCCGGGTAGCTCTCGTGCTCCACGGCCATGATCACCCCTTCCTCGGTGCGGGCCTGCACCTTGAGGCAGGCGGGCAGGGCCTCGGGGATGGCGAAGAGGGAGTGGTAGCGGCCGGCCACGAAACGGGCGGGGAATCCTTCCAGAAACCCCTCCCCCGAACACTGGACTACCGAACTCTTGCCGTGCATCGGATACCCTAGCACCCCCAGCTTGCCGCCAAAGGCCTCGACCATGCCCTGCAGGCCCAGGCAGACCCCAAAGACCGGCAGCCGGCGCTGCACACACTGGCGCACCAGTTCGGGCACCCCGAACTCCTCGGGAGTGCCCGGCCCCGGCGAGATGAAGACCAGGTCGGGATGCAACTCGTCGAGCAGGTGGTACGGGAAGCCGGCCCGCAGGGTGGTGACCTCGGCCCCGGTCTGGCGCACATAGTCGCCCAGGGTATGCACGAAGGAGTCGCGGTTGTCGACGAAGAGCACCTTCCTGCCGGCGCCGGTCGTCTTCAGCGCGGCGGTGCTGGGCGGAGCCGGCGGGGCCAGCCCCAGCACCGCGTTGGTGAAGGCCTCGGCCTTGGTGCGGGTCTCGCGCTCCTCCTCGTCGGGGTCCGAGTCACACAGCAGGGTGGCGCCCACCCGCACCCTGGCCTCGCCGCCCTCCAGATGTACGGTGCGGATGGTGATGCCGGTGTTGATGCTGCCGTTGAAAAGCAGCATGCCCACACAGCCGCCGTACCAGCGCCTGGCCGAGTTCTCGAGGCGCTCGATCATCTGCATCGCCGCTGGTTTGGGCGCTCCGGTCAGGGTGACGGCCCACATGTGGGAGAGCAGGGCGTCGAAGGCGTCGAAGCCGGGCCGCAATTCGCCCACCACGTGATCGACGGTGTGGATGAGCCGCGAATAGGTCTCGATCAGGCGGCGGCCCAGCACCCGTACGCTGCCGGCTTTGCAGACGCGGGCCTTGTCGTTGCGGTCCACATCGGTGCACATGGTCAGCTCGGCGGCGTCCTTTTCCGAGTTGAGCAGGGCCAGGATCTGGTCGGCGTCCTCGATGGGCGAGGCCCCGCGCCGGATGGTGCCCGAGATGGGGCAGGTCTCCACCTGCGCGCCCTCCACCCGCACGAACATCTCGGGGGAGGCGCCCACCAACTGCTCGCGGCCCAGGTTGATGAGGAACTCGTACGGGCTGGGGTTGGTGCGGCGGATATTGGCGAAGAGGTCGCTGGGGGTGCCGGAAAAACCGGCGCTGAGCACCTGGCTGGGCACCACCTCGAAGAAATCGCCGCGCCGGGTGCCGGCAATGACCTGGCGCACCTTGTCGGCGTACTCGCCGGGAGCGTGGTCGCTCTCCAGGACGGTGCGTTTGCCCTTTGCTCCCGGCAGGGCCTGACCCTCTCTGGCCAGCCCGTGGGTGGAGAACGGGCCCTGGCGGAAATCGTAGCGGTAGCGCCGGGCCTGCTCCTTGCGGTGGTCCACCACGATCAGTTCGTCGGGCAGGAAGAGGTACAGATCGGGGTGTTGGGCCGGACGCTGGTGGCGCAGGTCGATGGGCTCGAACTGGAAAACCAGGTCGTAACCCATGGCCCCGTAGAAACCCAGATGGGGTTCGCCGGGGGCGCCGAACTGCTGCACCAGGGCGCGCAGCAGGCTGAAGATGGTGGGTTGCTTGCTGCGCTCCTCCTCGGGGAAATGGGCGGGCATGGGCGCCACCTGGCCGCGCAGCTCGTCCCCGCTGCCCTCCAGGGCGCTGAGGTGGGCATGACCCTCCAGGCCCTGGCGGAAGAGCTGCAGCAGGGGCCGGCCCCGCTCGTTGAGGGCGCGCACGGTGAAGTCGCGGCCGCGGGCCACCACCTCCACCGGCGGATCGACGAAGCCGATGTCCCAGCGGCTGTACCGCCCCGGATATTCGTAGCCGCTGGCGAAAACCGCGCCGCGGTGGTCGTCCAGCCGCGCCAGCAGCAGGTCCAGCGCCCCGGTGACGGGCAACTCCTCGACGGCGCAGGTGACTTCGATGCCGCCGGTGGTCAGATAGGTGTGCATGACTTCATCTCCCAAAAAAGAAACCGCGGGCACTTGAGGTGCGCCCGCGGTTTTAGCTTCTCAGATGGTTCGGCTTTTACGCGCTGTGGGGTGGACGCACTCCTGCATTACTCCGGGTATATCGCCAGGAGCGCCACCAACGGTTGCTGTGGGCAGTGCGGAGTTTCATGTCCATTGTCCTTTGGCGCGAATGATTCAGTGCGTCAAAATAAACCACCGCAAGAGGAAATGTCAAGCGGAAATGCGCGGTTTCACCGCAGCAACAGCATGCGCCGGGTCACCGCTAAGCCCTTGCTCTCCAGCCGGTAGATATATACCCCACTGGCCGTTTCCCTGCCCGCCCCATCGCGGCCATCCCAGGCCAGTTGCCGCTCGCCGGCGTTGAAGGGGTCTTCGGCCAGCAGGCGTATGCGCTGGCCGGCCAGGTTATAGATGGCTAGGCGCAGCACCGGGGGGTCTGGGCTGAGGGGCACGCGGACGCGGATGAGGGTGGAGGTATTGAAGGGGTTGGGGTAGTTCTGGTCTAGCGCGAAATGCTGAGGGTTAGGAGCGAGGTCTTCCTCCGCTACCACCGTGATGGGAGAAGGGGCGGCGAGACCTTCCACCATGCGGACGCGGTGGTTGTTGGCATCGGCGATGTAGAGATTTCCCGCCCGGTCTAGACATATCGCTTCTGGAGACCAGAACCGCGCATCGGCAGCGGGCCCGCCGTCACCCCAAAATCCTCTGATTCTGCCGGCCACTGTGGTGATGATCCCGGTTGTCGCATCGACC
>JADZBP010000331.1 GCA_020852055.1 Candidatus Latescibacterota bacterium | reverse complement strand
GGGGGCTGGTTGCCTTCCATGGGGCCTCGGTCAGCGGCAAGGGTACGCCGGCGGTGAACGCGGCACCACCTCTGCGGCTGGCAGCGGGAAGCAGGGGCGGCGGGGCAGCGGATGCCACCATCGAAGGAAAATATAGTTACATATCAGCAATTCCAAATATTCTTTATAAGACAATCGCCGAAAGCAACACCCTGAACCGAGCCCCGGCGCCAGGCTGCGAGTGGCATGCGAGTTCTCCCTGATGATCCTTGACGATGGCATAGGCCAGGGACAGACCCAGGCCGGTGCCCTTGCCCGGCGGCTTGGTGGTGAAAAAAGGCTGGAAGAGCCGGAGCCGCTCTTCCTCGTCCAGGCCCTTGCCCGTGTCCTCCACCTCGAGCGCCACCTGCCCGCCGCGCTGCCAGGTGCGCAATACCAGCCGCTTGCCCGCCGCCCCGCCCGCCCCCTGCTCGTCGAGGGCGTCGCGGGCATTGTGGATCAGGTTGAGCAGCACCTCCTCCAGCCGGTAGGGATCTCCCCATACCGGCGCCAGGCCGGGCGCCAGTTCCAGCACCAGTTCGATGCCGTGGTTCTGCAACTGGGCCCGGGTCACCTGCAGCGCCGCCGCGACCACGGAGTTGAGCTGCACCTGTTCCCGAGGCGCCTCGCTGCGGTCGCGGGAAAAGGTGCGCAGGTGCTCGATGAGCCGCCGCATGCGCTCCACCTGCTCCAGCACTTCCTGGTTGCCCCGCTGCTGGTGCTCCAGGTCGGGAGGGTGCCCGGCTTCGAGGCCCAGCTGGGCGCTCTCCACCACCGCCGAGATGACCTGCAGGGGCTGGCTCAGCTCGTGGGCCATGCCGGCGGCCATCTCGCCCAGGGCCAGCAGGCGGGAGGAGTGCAGCAGATCGATGTCGGCCCCGCTGACCGGGGCGAGCCCGGCGGCGATCACCACCGGCGGCAAAGGCCCCGCCCCGGGGCCCGGGGCCTCGCTGACCAGCTCATCATCCCACCTTGAAGCGGGTTTTTGCTTCCGCATCTTTCTTTTCCCCTTTGACCCCCTGGTTTTCGAGCAGCTCGAACTGGTAGCGCAGCTTGCCCAGGCGCACTTGCAGCTTGCTTCTCTCCCCTTCCAGGCGCGACTCCATCGCCCGCATCGAACCTTCCTGGTGGAGCGAGGCCTTCAGCCGCTGCTGGGCGATCTGGTACTCCTGCAGCACCGCTTCGACCTGGCGGATCTTGTAGCGCTGGGAAACGGCGCACAGGTAGCTGACGATCACGCTGATCAGGCCCACCCCCAGCAAGGCGATGAACAGGATCTCCTCCATGGCCCCCTCTCACTCGTTGCCCACCTTATGCCGGGTGGGAATGCGGTGCCGCAGCCGCTGCTCCGCCTCCTTCAACTGGGCCTCGGCGACCCCCAGCTCCTTGTTGAGCAGCGGGATCTCCATCTGCAGCTCCGCCACCTTCTTCTCCAGCAGGCCGATCCGGGCCTCTGCGTTTTCGTGCTCGACAACGCAGAGTTCCCGCTTGCGCTGCAGCTCCTGCAGCTTGGCCTCGAAGCCGGTGCCCTTGGCGAAGAACTTGGCCAGTTGCAGGATCAGGGTAACCACCAGGGCCACGATCGCCACGCAGCAGGCGACGAGGACCATGACTCAGGCCTCCTTCTTCTGCCAGCGGATATAACCGCCGATCAGCTTCACCTGCACCCCGGTCAGGTCGGCGCTGGCCACGGCCTGCTCCTCCTCGATGCCGGCCATGGCGGTCAGTTTGAGCTGGCAGATGCCGGGGGTCGCCCCGCTGCTGACCTTGAGCAACGCCGTGCGCTTGAGGATCACCTGGGTCTCCCCCTCCATCTTGACATCGGGAAGCACAAAGGAGATTTCGTTGCCTTCCTTGAGGCGCCCGCCGACCACCAGGTCCAGTTCGGGCGGGTCGCGAAACTCGGCCATCAGGCGCTCGGCCTCCGCCCGGCCCGCCTGCTGCAACTCGACGCAGCGGTCGATCTGGCGGGCCAGGGCGAAAAGCTTGGACAACTCGCGCAGCAGCTTGAGGAAGACCTCCTGCCGGCTGCGGTTCTTGGAGATGTATTCCCGGTTGAGCCTGGTCAGGGTGCCGATCACGCCGCGGTTGAAGAAGTCCTCCACCGCCTTGTCGCGCGCCGCGACGTGCTGCTCGGGCAGCACCCGGTAGATGGGTTCCAGCGCGATCTCGATGGCCTCGTGCTTCACCTGGATGATCTGCCCGAGATTGAGCTCGAAATTGACGTGGGTGTTCTGGCCGTCCTTGAGGACCCGCCGGTTGAGGAACCGGTACTGCGAGCGCAGGGTTTCCTCCTCGCGCTCCAGGTCGGTCCCGCTCTTGAGCAACTGGTTCCAGCGCAGGCGCCGCGCCTGAAAGTCGCCGATCACCACCCGCGAGAGGGTCAGGTCGCCCTGGATCTGGACCCGGCTGTGCGAGAGCAGGGTGCAGTGATCGACGTCCTTGCCCACGCTGATGTCGCCGGCGGCGATCTGGGCGTACTGCGCCCCGCGCCCCACTAACACCCGGCCGCCGGCCTCGATCTGGCAGAGCAAGCCGCCCCGTCCCTGGGCGTCGCCCACCACCACCACACTACCGGCCGACTCGACCAGCCCGCCGGCCAGCACGTCGCCGGTCACCAGGCCGTCGGCCTCACCGGCCTTCAGTTGGCCGTCCTCGGGCGATACCTGCGCCTTTTCGACGATACGCCCCTGTAACCCTGCCTGGCGTATCAGTTCCTCTATCTGGTCCTGTCCTGCCATGGTTCCCTGCGCCGGCGGGTCTGCCGCTCAGCGCTGGGCCTCCTCTTTCACCAGCGGATAATTCGACATCGCCCTGAGCCGCTCCCTGGCCGCGGCGATGGTGCCTGCCTCGGCGAAGAGGGCGGCCACGGTGTTGAGGCGGACCGGCTTGCAGATCAGCGCGTCAATCGCCTCCAGCACCCCGGCGTTGATCTCGCGGGGCACGTGCCCCGAAATCACCGCGATCACCGCGTGCGGGCACATGTTGCGCAAGATGGAGACGATCTCCAGGCCGCTGGCTCCGGGCAGCTTGATGTCCACAGTGATGGCGTCGTAGTGGCTGTGGATCACCTGGCCCAGGGCCTCCTCACCGGAAGCGGCGGTATCCACCTCGGTGATGCCGCAAGCCTTGGCCGCGCTGCGCAGGAACTCCACCACCGCCTCTTCGTCGTCGACAACCAGTATCTTCACGGCCCTTCTCCTCCACTCCGTCTCAGTTGGTCTTGGCGCCGGCAGCCAGCACCGCGTCGATCTTCTTGCCCAGATCGCTGGGCTTGAAGGGTTTGACCACGTAATTGTTGACTCCGGCCTTCAGCGCCTCGATGACGTCGGCCTTGGTGTTGCGGGTAGTGACCATTACCACCGGCAGCTGATCGATGCCGGGGGTCTGGCGCAGTTCCATCACCATGGAGCGGCCGTCCATGAAGGGCATGTTCCAGTCGGTGAGCACAAAATCGAAAGGTCGCGACTTGAGCCGCTCCAGGGCGGCCTGGCCGTTGTCGGCCTCCTCGACCTCGCCGTACCCCAACTGCCCGAGCTGGGCGATGATGATACGCCGCATGGTTGGCGAGTCGTCCACCACCAGGATCTTCATCTCGGTTTCCCTCCTGCTAACCGGCGGTGTGGCCGCGCAGCACCTCCATCCCGCTGACACCGCACACCACGAGGCCCTCCAGCTCCCGCACCAGTTGGCTGTCGGCGCTCCACGCCGGCAGCGGGCTGGTGTTGGGGCTACAGGAAAAGCGGCCCCTGGCCCCTTCGGCCTGCAGCGTGATGGTGACATTGGTCGCCGGCTCGCGCAGCTGGGCGGTGTTGTGGATAACCACCTTCTGGGGTTCGAGGGCGTGCACACAGACCACCGCCTTGAGTTCCATACCCGGGTTCTCCTCGGCGGCCCAACTGACTTCCTGGGTGAAGCTGCGGTCCTGGAGGTCGGGTCCGGCCGGCCGGGCGCTCTGCCCCTCGTACATCTTGGCCAGCGCCGCCCGCCTTTCCTCGACCTGGGCGCCCTCGCCCTCGAGGTAGGCCTTCACCTGTTTCTGTAGCAGGTTGCGCACATCGCCCAGGGTGTGGTTGCGGAAGCGCTGTCCCTGGTGCACAAAACTCACCTGGGTTGTCAGCTCCTCCTGCTTCAGCTCGCGCACGATCTCGAAACAGACATCCACGTGCACCGTGCCGGCCACCGCCACGCTCAGGCACTCGCCCTGGTCCTCGGCGTTTTCCTCGGGGGGGGCAGCCAGCCGCCGCACCGCCTTGCCGATGGCCGCCAGTTGGCGTTCGAGGTTGGCGCGGCGCTCGTTGTACTCGCCGAACTGGCGGTAGGCGTTCACCTGCAGGGCCCCCTGCGGGGCGACCGGCTCGCCTTTGACCAGCCTGGCCCAGTAGGGGTCGGCCTTGGCCCGCCGTTCACACTGGCCGCTCAGTTCGGCCAGCTGCAGCCGCAAAGCTTCCAGTTGCTCGCGGTACTTCTTGAGCGCCACGGCCTGCCGGCGCTGGGCGCGGCTGCGCTTCTCCTTCTGGGGCAACAAGACCCGGGTGGCGCTGGCCCCCCCGGTGCTGCCCAGGTCCCCGCCCACCTGCACCAGGCGGCGGCAACTGAGCAGCCCGCCGTGCAGCGAAACCCCGATCCAGATCATTTCGTCGGCCTCGAGGCGCGCAAAACTGCTCTTGCCCGTCACCAG
>JADZBP010000330.1 GCA_020852055.1 Candidatus Latescibacterota bacterium | reverse complement strand
TAGCGCCATTGCCCCTTTTCGAAAGACCAGATCGCCAATTCGTCCACGGTTAGAGGGTTGCCGTTCAAGTCGGGGATGTTCAGGGTGCGCCGCACATAGGCGATCTGGGCATCGAGGGGGGGCAGCTTGCCCGGCTCCGTGGGGGCATCGTCGCAACCGCCGACCATCGCCATCATTACCGCCAATCGCCAAAATACCTTCATAGAGGCTATCCTCCGGGCGTGAAAGGGGGAGTTCAGAGGTTGAGCTTCATGCCATGACCAGGCCGGGCGGTTCCAGTCCCCGGTGCTGCGAAGGCGCTCAGCGCGGATTCCAGTCGAACACCGCCCCCAGGAACTCCTCCTTCTTGCCGGCGAGTCCGTCGTAGATCTGCTGGCACTGGTCCGGGGTGGCCAGGTGGGTCAGCAGGGGGGCCACCTGCAGCCGGCCGGCGGCGATCCATTCGGCCAGCATCCGGTAGTTGGCGCTCAGGTCGCGGACGCGCTCGGTCTCGTGCTGGGGCCAGCGCCATTCGAGGGCGCCGATCATGCGAATAGCCTCCAGATGCAGGCGCAGGAGCATGGGGGTGGCGTCGAAGGTGGCCTTGGCCCGCGGGCTGCCCAGCAGGATCACCTCCCCGTAGCGGCGGGTCAGCATCACCGCCTGGGCGATCACCTCGCTGCGGCCGATGGCCTCGACCACCACGTGGGCGCCCCGGCCCCCGGTCCACTCCTTCACCGCTTCCTC
This sequence comes from Candidatus Latescibacterota bacterium, assembly GCA_020852055.1. GTDB lineage: Bacteria > Latescibacterota > UBA2968 > UBA8231 > UBA8231 > SICG01. The sequence goes on along the minus strand of JADZBP010000330.1, from coordinate 14,407 downwards.
CAGGTTCTCTTTGGCCGAGTTGACCACCCGCCCGATGCCGCAGGCTTTGGCCCTGTCGAGGCGGAACTGGGCCAGGTCAGTGGCCATGACCTCGGCGCCGGCCTGCTGGAAGAGCTGGGCGGCGAAGTTGCCCACCAGGCCCATACCGATCACCAGCACCGTGTCGCCCGGTTGCACCGTGGCCGAGCGCAGGGCGGCGATGCTCACCCCGGCCATACGCGCAAAGACCAGATGCTGGCCGGGGGCGCTGGCCGAAATCGGCAGGGCCATACGCCCGGCATCGGCCTTGACCACCGAAGCATGGCGCGAGAAGCTGAGCACCCGGTCGCCCGGCTTGCACATGCTCACGCCCGAACCCACGCTGAGCACCCGGCCCAGGTTGCCGTACCCGGTGGTGCGGGGGTACTGCCCACCGTCGCCGAAGGGCATCTCCTTCACCAAGCCGGTGAAGCCCGCCCCCTCGGTGCCGGCGCTGACGATGGTGTACTCGCTCTGGACCAGGGCCTCGTTGGGTTTGAGGGTCTCGTCGAGTTCCTGCTCCTGCACTTCGATGCGGCCGGGTTCGAGCACGACCAGTTGTCGGGTTTTCATGATTCCTCGTTTCTTGTGAGGTGGTTGCGGATATTTTACACTGTAGGGTACTGAGCGGGGTACTGGGCCACAAGAGCCGAGGAGAATGCGGTGAAGATCGATCGCGTCGAGGCCATCAATCTGCGTTTTGAATACCCCGGCGGGTGCGGGTTCCGCGGCGGCGGCGGGGTGTGCACCGCCCGCGTCACCACCCTGATCCTGGTCCATACCGACACCGGCCAGGTGGGCATCGGCGCGGCCTACTCCCATCCGGTACTGACCTACCTGGTGGTGCGCGACCAGCTCGACCCGCTTTTGCGCGGTGCTGACCCGCTGCAGGTCGAGGCGTTGTGGGAGCGGATGTACGGCCTCACCCGCTGGTACGGCCGCAAGGGCGCGGCGCTTTCGGCCCTGGGCGGGGTGGAGATCGCGCTTTGGGATCTGCGCGGCAAGGCCCAAGACAAACCCCTGTGGGCACTCCTGGGCGCTGCAAAACCCTCGTGCCCGGTTTATGCCAGCGGCTTGTTGTGGAACGAGTACGAGGACCTGGCCGCCGAAGCCACCCGCCACCTGGACCAGGGCTTCCGCCGGATGAAGATGCGCCTGGGCCGCAGCGAGGAATACGACCGCGAGGCGGTGCGGGCAGTGCGCCGGGCCATTGGCCCGAGCAACGACCTCATGGCCGATGCCTCGATGCGCTACCATCTGGAGTTGGCTCGCCGCATGGGGAAATTCCTGGGAGAACAACAGGTCTTCTGGTACGAGGAACCCTTCACCCCCGAGGACCTCGACGCGTACTCCGCCCTGCGCGGCACCGTGCCGGTGCCGGTGGCCGCCGGGGAGAACGAGTTCGGGTTCCAGGGTTTCAGGGAGCTGATCCGCGCCGGGGCCGTGGACATCGTCCAGGCCGACGCCTGCCGCTGTGGCGGCATCGGGCAGCTTTTGCAGGTGGCCCGCCTGGCCGGCGAACACGGCCTGCGGGTGGCGCCCCACACCTGGAGCGATGCGGTGGCCCTGACTGCCAACGCCCAGGTGGTGGCCTCCCTGCCCAACGGGATCACCGTGGAGATGGACCGCACCGGCAATCCCTTCATCGAGGAACTGCTGGTCGAGCCCCTGCAGGTGCGGGATGGGCAGTTGCAGTTGAGCCGGGCCCCGGGCCTGGGGATCGAGTTGGACCGGCAGGTGGTGGAACGCCTGCGCCTGCCCGATCCCCTGCACATCCCCGACGGTGCGTACTCGGACATGGCCTTCGGCGCGCAGTACTTCACCGAGGCCCCGCCCTATGAGGAGGCCCCATGAGCAACACGCCGCGCATCGCCCTGGGAGGCATCCTCACCGAGTGCAACGAGCTGGGCGGCCCGCCCATCGACCTGGACTGGTTCGTCCGCTACGACCTGCGGCGGGGGGAGGAGATTCTGGGTATGGAGGGCGGGGTGGTGGGTGGCATGCTCGAGGTGCTGCGCGAGGCCGGGGCCCAGGCGGTGCCGCTGCTCTACGCCAGCACCTGTCCGGGTGGGTACCTGACCGCCGCCTGTTACGATCAGCTCAAAAACGAAGTACTCGCCCGGCTGCAGCAGGCCCTGCCGGTGGATGGGGTGCTGCTGCCCCTGCACGGCTCGGCGGTGGCGGAGCAGACCGGCGACCTGGAGGGGGATCTGATCGCTGCCGTGCGCCAGGTGGTGGGGCCGGGGGTGCCCATCGTCGCCACCCTGGACTTACACGCCCATGTCACGCCGGCGATGGTGCAGCACGCCGACGCCCTGGTGGCTTGGGAAACCTATCCGCACCGCGACGCGCTGAGTACCGGTCAGCGCGGGGCGCGCCTGTTGCTGGATACGGTGGCGGGGCGCTGCCGGCCGGCCAGGGCCATGGCCAAGGTGCCGGTGGTCACCAGCGGGGTGCGCGGTTCCACCGAGTGGGGCGATCCCTTTGGCCGGATCATGGCGGCGGCCAAGGTTTTGGAAGGGCAGCCGGGCATTCTCTCCACCAGCGCCTTCATGGTGCATCCGTACCTGGACCAGCCGGGCATGGGCAGTGGGGGGTTGGTGGTCACCGACGGCGACCTGCCCCGCGCCCGGGCGTTGGCCCTGGATCTGGCCCGGCAGTACTGGGACCTGCGCTTCGAACTGGAGCCCCAGGTCCACCCCCCCGAGCAGGCCGTGGCGGCGGGCCTGGCGCTGGAGGGTGGCCCGGTGATCCTGGTGGAAACGGCGGATTGCTGCGGGGGTGGGGCGGCGGGCGACAGCGTGGCTGCCCTCAAGGCGCTGTTGCAGGTGGAGTTGCCCGGCCCGGCCCTGGTGCCGGTGGTGGACCCCCAGGTGGCAGCGGCCTGCCATCAGGTGGGGATCGGCGCCTGGATGGTGGTGGAACTGGGCCATCACCTCGATCCGCGCTGGGGCACCCCGGTGGCGGTGCGGGGGCAGGTGCTGCGGCTGAGCGAGGGGCGCTTCCGGTATCTGGGCGGGATCTGGGGCGGCACCGAGGGCAATATGGGGCCGGCGGCGGTGTTGGCGGTGGGTCAGATCCAGGTGCTGGTGTCCACCCATCCCACCTACGACTGGCTGGACGAGCAGTTTGCCGCGCTGGGCATGGAAGCCCGGACGGCCAAATTCGTGGTGGCCAAGAATCCGATGAACTACCGCCAGGCGTACGGCGCTTTTGCCCGGGAGGTGTTTATCCTCGACACCCCCGGTCCCACGCCGCCCACCCTGCGCCATGTCCAGTATAAACGTCTGGCGCGGCCTTACTTTCCGGTGGACGGGGAGATCGCCGGTCTAGAGCCGGTGGTGCTGTCAAAAGAGGGATAGGTTCAGGCGGCTGCCAGTTCGCGCTCGGTTTCGGGCTGGAACTGGACGTCGAAACGGCGCGGGGCCTCGGGCGCCTGTTCGTGCAGGAATCGGTCGATCTCTTCCTGGAGCAGGCGGGCGTGCTGGGGGCAGACGCCGTGGGAGTAGTTGCGGTAGGTGGGGCTTTTCTCGAAGGGCAGCCACTGCTGCGCCCCCCACTTGCCCAGGCGGTGCATGGAACAGCTTGGTTCCCAACAGACCGTTACCATTTCGCCGCGGGCAAGGGCGCTTTCCAGCTGTAGACGAGTGGTTTTCATGGCGAGATCCGTCGGTTGTCGGGATGGGCGTCAGTACATACCATCGGCAGGGGGAGATTTTCCTCCACCGGTTTTTTTGGGGCGATGAATCACGCGCGAGGTGAGGTGCAGATGAAAAGAGGGCGGGGGTTAATCTTGTTGTTGGTGGCAATGTGTGCGGCGCTGGGTTGCACCCAGTACCGGCCCGCCAAGGTGATCCTCTTCGTGGGGGACGGTATGGGGCTGGCTCAGCGCGAGGCTGCCCGCCTGGCCGCGTACGGGCCGGCGGGGCGCCTGGCCATGGACCAGTTGGACCAGATCAGCCTGATCACCACCTATTCGGCCAGCGCTTTGACCACGGACTCGGCCGCCGGGGCCACCTCCTGGGCCACCGGCCACAAGACCACCAACAAATTCCTCTCCGTGGGCCCGGACAGTGTTTCGCTGAAGACCATCCTCGAATACGCCCGCGATGCCGGATACGGCACCGGCCTGGTCACCAGCACCACCCTCTCCCACGCCACACCCGCGGCTTTTGCCGCCCATGTGAGCGACCGCGGCGCCGAAGCCCAGATCGCCGAGCAGCTGCTGGCCACCCATGCCCAGGTGATGCTGGGTGGCGGCAGGGCCTTCTGGAATCCGCGGTCCGCGCCCGGCTCCCAGCGCCAGGACGAGCGCGATTTGCTGGCCGAGGCTCGGGCTGCCGGGTACGAGGTGGTGCAGAACGCCGCCGAACTGGCCCGGATCGACCTGCGCCAACCCCATCGATTGCTGGGGCTTTTTGCCGATGGGCACCTGCCTTTCAGGTACGACCGCCAGAACGACCAGGTACCCGAACTGGCGGCCATGACCCGAACGGCCATCGAGATCCTCGATCACCAAGAACGGGGTTTTTTCCTGATGGTGGAGGGGGGGCGCATCGACCATGCCTGCCACGACAACGACGCCAACCGGGCGATCTGGGAGGCCATCGCCTTCGACGAGGCCGTGGCCGAGGGGATCGCGTACGCCCGCCGCAAAAACGACACCCTGGTGATTGTGGTGGCCGACCACGAAACCGGCGGCATGTCGGTGAGCACGGGCTGTTATTCGGGGTTTCCTCGGATTCCTCGCCAGGGGGCTTTTCCCGAACACGGCCTGCGCCTCGACAGCCTATTATGTATAAGCTGGACCACCAAGGGCCACAGCGGCATTCCGGTGATCGCCGGGGCGCTGGGTCCGGGATCGCAGCATTTCCGCGGCATCAAGGAGAACATCGACCTGTTCCCGATCATGATGGAAACCCTGGCTCTGCAGCCCTGAGCGTATCTGGAGGAGGCCGCCATGTTGATCGCCACGAACAACCAGGTCCACGCCTTGGTCGAAGGCCACGAAGGCGCCCCCCCGGCGCTGGTTTTTTCCAGTTCCGAATCCATCACCGCCCTGGAGGAGGGCTGGCAGGTATCGGCGGTGGCGGCCGGCGGCGAAATCGCCCTGCTGGAGGGACGTCAGGTGCGCTGGCTGGCAGCGGGCATCGCCGAACCCATCGAGTCCCTGCTGCTAGTGGGGGAGGAACCCCTGCGCCTGCTGGTGGGCACCGAGGGGCCGCATCTGTACCGGCTGGCCGATGAGGGCCGGCCCGCCTGCAGACTGGAGTCCTTTGCCGAACTGGAGTGCCGCCACAAATGGCACACCCCCTGGGGGGGGCCGCCGGCGGTGCGCAGCCTGGCCCGCCGGGGCGACTGGCTCTACGCCGACATCCACGTGGGCAGCATCGTGCGCTCGCCGGACCGGGGTTGCTCCTGGGAGCCGGTGCAGCCGGGTATCAACGAAGACGTACATCAGGTGGCCACCTCGGCGGTGCTGGAGGAAAGGCTGTACGCCAATACCGCCGAGGCGGTCTATATCAGCGAGGACCGCGGCCGCTCCTGGATACACCGCGACCAGGGGTTGGCCACCCAGTACGGGCGGGCCATTGCCGTCCACCCGCGCGATCCGGACTGCCTGCTGGCCAGCGTCAGCCGCGGGCCAGGTGAAGAGGTGGAGGGCCGGCTCTACCGCTCCGACGACGCGGGGCGCACCTGGACCCAGGTGCGGGAGGGTTTCCCGGAGATCACCCGCGCCAACATCGATACCTTCCAGGTGATCTTCTCCACTGGCGGCACGGCCTGGGCCGCCGTGGAGGACACCCTGTACCGCAGCGCCGACCGCGGCGTCAACTGGGAGCGGGTGTGGCAGGCGCCCGAACCCATCCGCCTGCTCTCCTGCGCCTGCGCCGACTGAAGGGCCTGGTCGTCAGGCGAGCGTTCCGTACCGGCCCTGCTCGTGAGCGGGGATGGGGCCGGCCAACTGCAGCTTGAGTTCCCCGTTTTCCTCGGCAAAGGGGTGGGCCCAGTATTTGGGTTTGCCGCCCAGGTAGACCACCGCCGGGTCCGCGGCCCGCGCCGGCAGGCGCACCACGTCGCCGGCCCGCAGTTTCTCCACCTCTGATAGAGACACCTTCACCCGCCCCAGTTCGGCCACCAGCGGGATTTCCATGGGCCCCAGGCGCAGGCGGTTGTCGCGCACCAGTTCCTCGGTTTTGGCCGGGTGGCGGCGCACCCAGCTGCGTTGCCCCAGGCGGGGCAGGAGCGGCTCCAGGGTGAAGAAGGGATAACACAGGCTGATCAAGCTCTTCTTGACGTGGGCGGTGTTCACCTCGAAGGCCAGCAACACCACGATCTCGTTGGCGGCAGTCGCCTGGATGAACTCGGGGTTGGTCTCCAACTCGACGTCGCTGATCACCACCCGCTGCAGGGGCTCCCAGCATGCCTCCAGATTCTCGATCATGCCTTTGGCGATGCGGTTGATCACCCCCATCTCGATGGCCGTCAGCTGGCGGGGGTCCATGCCAGCGGAGATGCCCGGGCCGCCAAAGGCGCGGTCCACCGCGGCAAAGACCACCGGCATGGCCACGTCGAGGACCATGCGGCCGGTCGTGGGGCCCACGGTGAAGGAGTAGGTGCAGGCGGGGTTGGACAGGGACATGATGAACTCGGCGTAGGTGGTCTGGTCCACGAAGGCGGTGTCCACATCCACCACCTGCCGCATGGCCCCCGAGAGGGTGGCGGCCAGCAGGCGGGCAAAGTGGTCGTGCAGGACCTCCAGGGCGCGCAGTTGGTCCCGGTTGACCCGGGCCGGGTGTTTGAAGTCATAGGGGGAGACGATGGGTGGATCTGCCGCCGGAAGAGGCTCGGGGGTCAGCTTGGCGTCGATTTCTTCCTGGGACAAGATCTTTGCCATGGGAGATCTCCTTTACACCAAAAGGTCTTCGGCACCGCGCACGATCTTGACCTGGCCCCGTTCTTCGAGTTGCCGCACCTGCTGCACGATCCGCAGCCGGGTCTCGTCCACTTCGCTCTGACGTACGGAACCGATGAATTGCATCTCCTCGGTGATGAAGGTCCGCACCTGAGCGGACATGTTGGAGAGGAAGCGCTCGGTCAGTTCCTCGCCAGCCCCCTTGAGCGCCATCACCAGATCCTTCTGGTCCACCTCGCGCAGCAGCACCTGGATGTCGTGGTCGGTCATCCGGGCGATGTCGGCAAAGACGAACATCAGGTTGCGCACGGCTTCGGCGATCTCCGGCTTCTGGGCATCCATCTGTTCCAGGACCCTCTTTTCGGTGCTGGCGCCGGAGAGGTTGAGCAGGTCGGCCAGCACCTTGGGCCCCCCCGCCTCCAGATCGCTGCCCAGGATCGCGCGCAGGCCTAGCTCCAGGCTTGCGCGCAGGGTGTCGAAGGTGGCAGGGGGGACGTTTTCCATGGTGGCGATGCGATAGGCCACGTCGGCCTGCAAACCTTCGGGCAGGTGGTGCAGGATGCCGGCGGCCTTGGCCGGTTCCAGTTGCGAGAGGATCAGGGCCAGGGTCTGCGGGTGCTCGTGGGCTAGCATGGGCGCGATCTGCTGGGCCGGCGCCTGGCCGAGCCGTTCCCAGGCGTTGGGCTGCTGGGGCGGGACGCTGGCAGGCTCCGGCGCGGTGGCGGGCGGGTTGGCGAGGGCTTCGGGTGGCGCCGCCGCAACGGGCGGGGCTGCTGCTGTCACTTGCCATCCGCGCGGTCTGGGCCGGGGCAGGGGCGGCAGGGCCTGGGCCGCAGCCGGGGTGAGGGGTTTCCAGGGTTCGACGGCAACCGGCCCCTTCAGGCGGGCCAGGCAGCCGACGATGCGTACAGGTTTGGACTGGGCAGTCACGGCAACACCTCCTGTTGGGCCAGCGGCGCCATCCGGGTGAGCCTCAAGGCCATGGTGGAGCCGAGCACCGCGGTTTCCCCTTCGCCCAACCAGGCCCCGTTCACCCACAGTTCAAAGGCCTCGCCGGCCAGTCTGGGCAACACCACCACCGAGCCGGGGCGCAGGGCCAGGGCTTCGCCCAGTTTCATCGAAACCTTGCCCACGTACACGACCCCTTCCGCGGTGATATCCCCCAGATGGGCGAGATTGGCCTTTTCGCGGATCTCCTCAGGATGGTCCATCTCAACCTCCCGCGAGGATTTCGGTGATCCGCACCCCGAAGTTCTCGGCCACCGTGACCACCTCGCCGCGGGCAAAGGGTTTGCCGTTGAGTTTCACCTCCACCGGCTCGCCGACCATCTTGTCCAGTTCGAAGAGGGATTGATCCCCCAGGGACAGGGCCTGGTCCAGGGTCAGGGTGTGCCGGCCCAGTTCCACGGAGAGTTCCACCTCCACCTCGGCCAGGGAAGCGGGAGACGTGGAGGGAGGCGCGGGTGTGGCAAGGGTTTTGGTGCTGGCAGCGGCGGCGGCTTTCTTTTTGGCAGCCATCTCTCGTTCTCCGGTCAGAGGGGATTCAGGAACTGCGGCGCACCAGTCTGGCCACCGAGGATTCGCGCGGGGGGCCTGGGGCAAAGGGATTGGTGCGCACCCGAATGCCCTGGCGTAGGGTTTCGGGCTCGGCCGCGCTGCCCAGGTCCTGCCGCAGCTCGTCCAGGCCGCGCTGCAGGTCCTGCACCTGGGCGGCCAGACCGCGCAGCATGAGGGCCAGATCGTCGAGGCGGGTGGTCTGGGCGGGCTGCTCCAGCCGGGAGATGATCCCCTCCCAAAGGGTGGCGGGAGGAGCCTCGCCCGCACTCAGGTGGGCGGCTTCCCAGACCGCCTGGTGGGACTCGAAGTCGGCGCGGCAGCGCGGGCACTCATCGAGGTGGGCCTCCAATTCGAGGCGGGTTTCCAGGGCGAGCTGGTCGTCGATATAGGCCGAAAGTTGGCGCTCGCAGGCAGGGCAGTTCATCACTTCAGGTCTCCAGGTAGGTTTTGAGGGCCTCGCGCACCTGTTTGCGGGCGCGGTGCAGGCGCATCTTGACCGCATCCTCGGAGCAGCCGGCGATCAGGCCGATCTGCTGGTAGGGCATTTCGAGCTGGGTGCCCAGGACAAAGAGCAGGCGCTGATTTGCGGGCAGGGCGGCGATGGCGGCTTCGACCCGGCCTGCCAGTTCCCGGCGCAGCAGCTGGTCTTCGGGGCCGGAGCCGCCGGGTTGGGGCAAATCTGGATCGAGAGGGACAAAGGCGGCATGTCGTTTGCGCCGGGCGCCCAGGCAGCAGTTGGCGGCGATGCGGAAGAGCCAGGTGCCGAAGGCGGAATCGCCTCTGAAGGAGTGGAGGTGGCCGAAGGCCTGGACGAAACACTCCTGGGTCAGATCCTCGGCGTCCTGGGCATTGCCGGCCATATGCCGGCACAGGCGGTAGACCTGGTCCTGGTAGCGTTCGAAGACCTGGCGCAGGGCGGTGGCATCACCCTGCTGGCAGGCAGCGATCAGCCCGATATCGGTCGGCTCGTCCATGCGTGCTCCTCGCTTTGGACTTCACCTGTTTAGATGCAGGTCCCGGTCAAAGGTAACATATTTCCCGCTTGCTTTTGCCGGTAGGGGCCGATATATTAAGAACACTCGACGCCAGACATCCCAAAATCGCCTTACCCAGAGAACAATGATCTCTACCGGTCTGTACCCCAATCCTACTACTAAGCGGGACAACAATAAGCGCACCGCTAGGGGTGGACTGCGACGGCCGGCTGAGTTCTAACTGCACGAAGAGATTCAACCTCAACCCGCTGTCGAGTCCTCTCGGCGGCGGGTTTTCTTTTTGCCCGAAAGGAGCGTTTTGATGGAGAAGCTGCGCGCAGGCATCCTGGGCGCCACCGGCATGGTGGGCCAGAAGTTCATCAAACACCTGGCCGAGCACCCCTGGTTCGAGGTGGTCAGCGTGGCCGCCAGCGCCCGCTCGGCCGGCCGCACCTATGCCGAATCGGTGAGCGACCGCTGGACCATGGACATCCCGGTGCCCGCCGCCATCGGCAAACTGATGGTCCAGGAGGTGGAGAAGGATCTCGACGCCATCAGTAAGGAGGTGGACCTGGTCTTCTGTGCCCTGGATATGGACAAGGATGCCACCCGCCAGCTCGAGGACGAGTACGCCCGGCGCGAGGTGGTGGTGGTTTCGGCCAACTCGGCCCACCGCTGGACCCCGGACGTGCCCATGCTCATCCCCGAGATCAATGCCGACCACTTGCAGATCATTCCGGTGCAGCGCCGACGCCTGGGTACCCGGCGCGGCTTTGTCACCGTCAAGCCCAATTGTTCCCTCCAGCCCTATGTGCCGGCCCTGGAGGCCCTGGCCGAGTTTGTGCCGCTGCGGGCCTCGGTATGCACCTACCAGGCCATCTCCGGGGCGGGGAAGACGTTCAAAACTTGGCCGGAGATGGAGGATAACATCATCCCCTTCATCGGCGGGGAGGAGGACAAGAGCGTGCGCGAGCCGCTCAAGATCTGGGGCCGCATCGAGGGGGAGCGCATCGTCGAGGCCAAGGGGCCGGTGATCTCGGCCCAGTGCCTGCGGGTGCCGGTTTCGGACGGGCACCTGGCCGCCGTCTCGGTCTCTTTTGAGAAAAAGCCGTCCAAGGACGAGATCCTCAGCCGCTGGGCTGCCTTCAAGGGCAAGCCCCAGGACCTGCAACTGCCCTCAGCGCCCACGCCCTTCCTGCGCTACTTTGCCGAGGACAACCGGCCCCAGACCCGCCTCGACCGCGACGCAGGCAACGGCATGGCCGTGACCCTGGGCCGGCTGCGCGAGGACAACCTCTTCGACTACAAGTTCGTGGCACTGAGCCACAACACCGTGCGCGGGGCCGCCGGCGGGGCCATCCTCACCGCCGAGTTGCTCCAAGCCGAAGGGTATCTGGCGAAAAGCTGAACGCACCTGCCGACCACGGCCATACCTACACTACCACTGAGCGGACCGCAGCTATGACCCAGATCCGGGCCAATAATAACCAGGACCACAATCGCACCTCCACGGGAGGGACTGCGCCGGCCGGCTGATCTTTGTCTACTGCACCATCCCCATCAACCCGCTGCCGCCACCCCTGGGCAGCGGGTTTTCTTTTTGCCCATCGAAAGGAGGAGTCATGCATCCCTATCGCACCCACAGCTGCGGCGAGTTGGACGCTGGCCACGTCGGCGTCATGGTCCGTCTATCCGGCTGGGTCCACCACAAACGCGACCATGGCGGGGTACTCTTCGTGGACCTGCGCGACCACTACGGCCTCACCCAGGTGGTGTTCACGCCGGGCAGCGCCTGCAGCGAAGCGGCCGGCCGGTTGAGCCGGGAATCGGTGGTCACCGTCACCGGCCTGGTGCACCTGCGCCCGCCCGAGGCGGCCAACCCGGAGTTGCCCACCGGCCAGGTCGAGGTCCATGCCGATGCGCTGGTCCTGCTCAGCGCCGCCGGGCCCTTGCCCTTTGCCGTGGCCGAGGAACAACCCGTGGCCGAAGCCCTGCGCCTGCAGCACCGTTTCCTCGACCTGCGCCGCGAGGGCCTGCACCGGCGCATCCTCCTGCGCTCCCGGGTAATCGCCAGCATCCGGCGGCGTATGGGCGGGATGGGTTTCAGCGAGTTCCAGACCCCCATTCTCACTAGCAGTTCGCCCGAGGGGGCGCGCGATTTTCTGGTGCCCAGCCGCCTGCACCCGGGCTAGTTCTACGCCCTGCCCCAGGCGCCCCAGCAGTTCAAGCAACTGCTGATGGTGGCCGGCTTCGACCGCTACTTTCAGATCGCCCCCTGCTTCCGCGACGAGGACGCCCGCGCCGACCGCTCGCCGGGGGAATTCTACCAACTGGACGTGGAGATGTCCTTTGTGGAGCAGGAGGAGGTCTTTGGGGTGATGGAGGAACTCTTCTGCGGGCTCTTTGCGGAGTTCAGCGACTGGGAACTCACCCCGCCGCCTTTTCCCCGCATCCCCTATGCTGAAGCCCTGCGCCGCTTTGGCAGCGATAAACCGGATTTGCGCTTCGGCCTGGAGATCGAGGATCTGTCGGCGTTTTTCGCCGACTCGCCGTTCCGGATCTTCCGTCAGGTGGTGGAGGAGGGTGGAGTGGTGCGCGGGATCTGCGTCCCGGAACTGGCGGACAGGCCGCGCAGCTTCTTCGACAATCTGGAGCGCTTTGTCAGAACCCAGGGCGGCAAGGGCATGGCGTACCTGATTTTCAAGGAGGAGGCGGTGGAGGGGTCCATCGCGGGAGCGCTGGGACGGGAACTGATCGAGCAACTGCGCCGGCAGATCGGAGCCGAAATCGGCAGCGCCTTACTGCTGATCGCCGACACCACCGGAACAGCCAGCCGGGTGGCTGGCCTGCTGCGCCTGCACCTGGCCGACTTGCTCGAACTGCGCCAGCCCAAGGTCTACCGCTTCTGCTGGATCGTGGACTTCCCCATGTACGAATGGAGCGAGGAGCGGGGCGGGGTGGAGTTCTCGCACAACCCCTTCTCCATGCCCCAGGGCGGGATGGAAGCCCTGGAACACCAGCCGCCCCTGGAGATCCTGGCCCATCAGTACGACATCGTCTGCAACGGGCTGGAACTGTCGAGTGGGGCCATCCGCAACCACCGCCCGGAGGTCATGTACAAGGCCTTTGATCTGGCCGGGTACGCGCGGGAGGTGGTGGACGAGAAATTCGGCGGCATGATCCGCGCCTTCCAGTGCGGGGCCCCGCCCCACGGCGGCATCGCGCCGGGCATCGACCGGAGGGTGATGCTGCTGGCCGACGAGCCCAATCTCCGCGAGGTGAGCGCTTTCCCGCTCAACCAGCAGGGCCAGGATCTATTGATGGGCGCGCCGGGGCCGGTGTCGGCGCGCCAGTTGGAGGAATTGCACCTCCAACTCAAGCCGGAGGTATAGCGTCGGGGAGCGACCCACTCTGGCCTTTCCCAAGGCGCGTCCTGCGACACCATAAAGATGGTGTCGCGCCCATCTCATCCCCTCCGCCCCCGCAACGCCCCATACGGTGGGGGGGTGCGTCCCCACGCGCGCGAAGCTCCGCTACCCCGCCGCCCCACCACGCGGACTTCCCTACCCGACCACTCCCCAGGGAAAGGCCGCCGGGGTCATCTCCCCGCCGCGGGGTTAGAAGCGGTTATTTGGGGCCTTTTTTGATGTAGATGTCGCCGTTGGTGGTGTACAACTTGATCGGATTGCCGCCGCCGTTGACCTGACCCTGGCCGGTGATCAGCTTGGTGCCCTCGCCCTGGATGGTGATGGGGAAGTCGGAGTAGATGCGGTAGTCGCGGCCCACCTTGCGCTCGATGCGCAGTTGCGCGTCGATGGTGGCCGGCAGGGCGCCGGGCAGGTACAGGGTGAGGTTGCCCCCCGCGGTTTTGAGGGTGCAGTGGCCGTCGGCTTTCAGGTCGGTCAGGGCCAGTTCGGCCTCGATGCCGCCGCCCGCGGTCTCGGCCTCTATGAATCCCCCGGCTTTGTCGATCTGGATGCCGCCGCCGCTGGTGCTGACCCGCACCGGCCCGCCCGAGCCGTCCACGGTGATGCCGCCCCCGGCGGTTTCGGCGTCCACGCTGCCCTGGCTCTGGCCGATTCGGATGCCGCCGCCAGCGGTCTCGACCACCACGTTGCCACCCGTGGGACCCACGGTGATGGAGCCCCCGGCGGTTTCGGCTTTGACCGCGCCGCCGGTCGGACCGATGGTGATGGAGCCGCCGGCGGTTTCGGCCTCGATCAGGCCGCCGGCCTTGCCGATCTGGATCGAACCGCCCGAGGTCTCGGCGTACACCGCCTGGCTGCCTTCGCCGATCTCGATGGAGCCCCCGGCGGTCTCGGCGCGGATCACCCCGCCCGCCTGCGCGATGTCAATGGAGCCGCCGGCGGTTTCGGCCTCCACCGCGCCGGCCACTTCGCCGATGGCGATGGAGCCGCCAGCGGTGTGTGCCCGGCAGTTGGGATCGGCGCTGCCGCTGATGCCGGCGATCTGAATGGACCCCCCGGCGGTCTCGACCTCCACCCGGCCTTTGGCGTGGCCCACCTCGATGCTGCCGCCGGCGGTTTTGGCCAGGGTCCAGCCTTCGAGGTTGTCGCCGATCTCGATGCTGCCGCCCGCGGTGTTCAGATCTAGGTTATAGACCCGGGGCACGCTGAAGTGGAATTCCAATTCCAGATCATCCAGATCCTCATCGGACTCGACGCGCACCACGACCCCTGCTTCGGAGGTCTCGACAAAGGTCCGGGCCTCGGCCAGGGTTTCCCTGGCCGAACTCTCGGTGAAGGCATCGGTTTCCTTGGCCACCTCTACCCGCACCTCGTCCTGGTCCCAGGTTTTCACCCCGACGCTTCCCTTGGGGGTGATCAGGCGCAGGGTGCCGTGTGCTTTCGCCGGCACGGTCTTGTCGATGTGCTCGACAAAACCCAGGCCATCGCGCTCGATGGTGCCGGTTTCCTGGGCC
>JADZBP010000329.1 GCA_020852055.1 Candidatus Latescibacterota bacterium | reverse complement strand
GCGTTTTGTCGCCCTGGTGCGCCAGGTGCACCAGGTGGACCGCCAGTTCCCGGGCCACGGCTTTGACCTCACGCGGGCGGTGATCGCCAATCTGTATCGCATGATGGCGTACAAAGACGAGTACGAGGTCGCCCGCCTGGCGACGCGCCCGGAGCTGCACCAGCGCCTGGCCACCCTCTTTGCCGGCGTGCCCACCTGGTCCCATCTGTTACATCCCCCCACCCTGCGTTCGCTCTTCCCGCGCAAACTCGGATTCGGCGGCTGGGCGCGACCGCTTTTCCGGCTGCTGAAACGGTTTCGCCGCCTGCGGGGCACACCTTTCGATCCCTTTGGTGGGACCGCGTGCCGTCAACTGGAACGGGCGCTGGTCGACTGGTACACCTGGCTGGTGGGGGGGGTGCTGGAGCGGGTCGACGGGAACAACTATGCGTTGGCGGTTAGGATACTCGGCCTGGCCGACCGCATCCGCGGGTACGAGGAGATCAAGGTCCGCAATGCCGCCCAGGTGCAACAGGAGGCTGCCGACCTGCTGGCTCAGTTGCAGAAAGGGCAGGGCCTGGGCGGAACCTGATCAGGGGAGGACCGGTACCGGCAAACCGCACCGCAGCGCCTGGCGGATGGCCGCAAACAAGCGGTGGTGCAAGGCAGCGTCTGAGGGCGTCACCGGCGGGTCCTGGCCGGTGAGGAAAGCCCCGATCCAGGCGGGTTCGGGATACAGGGAGGCAGGCTGGTAAAAGCGGGAGCCACCCGCGTGCACCGCCACCGGGGTGTTGGTGGCGGTGTCGGCGAAAAGGAGCCCGCCGCTGCCCAGCAAGGTCAGGTCGGTGCTGGGGGAGAAGTAGTACGGGCTGACCACCAGGTGGGCATTGGCACCATTGGCGAAAGCCGCAGTTAATACCAGGTGGTGTTTGGCTGCCGCGCGCACAGCGGCCAGTTGCACCCAGATTGGCGGGGCGCCCAGCAGGGCCTGCGCCTCGTCGAGAAGCTGGCATGCCGACCACCAGCTCTGCAGGAGCGCGCCGCCCCCGCCGGCGACCCGGCGCAGGTACACCGGCTGGCCGAAGGCAGGTTGACGGGATTGAGCCAAGGCCTGGGTGATTACCGGAGTATGGCGGGACTGGCCGCCCCACTGCCGCAAGGGGCTGGGCGGTAGAGCCACCGGGCCGGCGCAGAGCACGCGTATCTGCCTCTCTTCACAAAGGACCAGATCGGATTCGAGGCCGGAATAAGGCCGCAGAACGATCACCGCCTCCGGCTCGTGCTCGGCCAGCAGGGAACGCAGGTCGGAGTGCACCGGGACGGGCAGGTCGCCAAAGCGGGTCCGCCATGGATTGCAGATTGCCGCCAGCGGCAGGGCATCGGCCACGGCGCGGACCACGGGCGCCTGCTGGGGGTGGGCGACGAGGACGGTCACCGGGCCCTCCGGTGCCTTAGTTCCACCACGGTACCGCCGCCGGCGGCCGACTGGTACCCGGCCGTGAGTATGGCCAGCAGTTCGCAGGCGTGTTGCACGGTGTACCGCGGCTGGCGGTCCTCGTCGAGGGCGGCGACCAGATCCGCGAGGCCCGCATAAAGGCCGGTGGGGTCGGCGGCCAGGGAGGCGCCCACCACCGGCGAGCCACTGGCCCATTGCATCGGGTCCTCGGCGGTGGGTTGGTAGCGGGCATTGACCAGGTTGGCGCGGAGAAAGGTCTCGAGGGCGGGTCTCTTGCCGTCGACCACGGCGGTGCCCCGGGTGCCCACCAGATGAGCTTTGAGCGGGCCGCCTAGGGGGTGGGTGGCCACGCCGATACGGGCGCCGCAGAGGGTTGCCAACTGGCCCTGGGTGTTGCCCAGGGTCATCATGCCAAAGTCATCGGTTGCCGTCGCGGCGTGTTCGGCAAAAAAGTATGCCCCGGCGCGACCCTGGGCCCAGTCCATCGGTCCCAGGCATTCCTGGATCAGGCCCACGGCGTAGGCGCCGACGGTGAGCAGTTCGCGCTTCAGGTCCGGGAAGGTCCACTGCCCGGGCGGCAGCAAGGGGCCGCGGGGCGGGATGGCCACCGGTTGGGGCCAGCCTTTGCTGAACATGGCCTCGACGTGGACCCCGAGCAGGTGTCCAAGGTCCCCGGTGGCGAGAATCTGCCGGCAGTGCTGGAGCAGTTGGCTGTAGGCGTAGCTGGGCACGATGGACTTGATGCCCGCCTCGGCCACGGTCCGCGCCAGTTGTTCGCACTCATCGGCGCTTGCGCCCACGTATTTGTCGATCCACAGGTGCTTGCCAGCGGCCGCGCAGCGAGCAGCGAGCCCGGCGTTGCGTTCCTGTTCGTGGGCGATACTCACCACGGCCGCACCGGCCTCTGCCAGGGCCTGGTCGAGTGACGGGTAATAGGGCACCCCCAACTGGGTGGCCCAGCGCTGGTTGAGGGCCGCCAACTCGGGGTGGATATCCGGCTCGTCAGCTACCCCGACGATCTGGATGCGCGGGTGGCGCTGGAAGAGCGGGACGAAGTTGCGCTGGTGGCCGTGGCGGCTGAAACTCAACAGCAACACCCGGTAGGTTGGTCGGTCCATCACAACATTCCAGAGGAGCGAGGTATGGAGGAGCAGTATTGTGTGCGCGACGGGTTTGGCCTACCCGCGGAATTCCACGGTCACCCGGATGGGGTCTCCCGGGTGGTGCTGGGGCCGGGGGCAAAAAGCCCGGAACGGCCAGCAGCCCTGGATGCGGAGCGTTTGCTGATCCACACCAACGAATACCGGCCAGGCGGCACCTCCGGTGAGGCGCATGCCCACGCCGATCAGGAACAGGCTTTTTATATCCTGGAGGGGAAGATGGAGGTGTGGGTAGGGGAGCAGCGGTACCTGGTTGGACCCGGTGATTGTGTGTTCCTGCCCCGCCAGGTACCCCACCGGCACCGCAACGCCGGGGAAACCCCGCTCAAATTCCTGTTCATCAGCGCGATGCTGGCCCCTTAGGCCAACTCACCATTTGCTCAGGTTGCCCATGATGCGGGTGAGGTCGCGTTTGAGTTTCTCGTTCTCGGCCCCAAGTTCGCCGATGCGGTCCTCGCGGTCCTGGAGGGTCTGCCGCAGTTCATCGAGGGTCTTCTCGAGTTGCGAGATCCGTTCGGCGAGCCGGGCGCTTTGTTCGGTGGCCTCCGAGCGCTGGCGTTGGCGCTCGTCCAGTTCCTGGCGGAGGGTGGCCACCCGCACATCCATGTCGCGTTCCTTGGCTGCCGTCTGCTCGCGCAGGCGCTGTGCCTCACCCTCTACCTTTTCCTTGAGCTGGGTGCTGCGCTCGTGGAAGGTGGCCTCCTGGGTCTTGAGCTGGACCTGGAACTCGCGGTTTTCGTGCTCGAGTTCCTGGCACTTGCGGGCCCGTTCCTCAGAGTACTTCTCGGCTTCCTTGCGGTGGGCCCCCTCCAGATCGATCAGCTGATGGAGGCGGGCAATCTCGTCGCGCTGGCGCGTGATCTCGGTCTTGAGGCGGGAAGCAGTGAGAAAAGCAAAAATCCCCATCTAATCGTGTCCCTCGGACGAGTACCGGCTTCAGGCCTGGCTGGCCCGTTGCCATTCAGAGTCGGGCATATCCTGGGCCAGCTTGAGGGCGCCAGTGGCACCGGCGAACACCGGGTCATCAACAGCCGTCACCCGGCAGGGACCAAATTCGGTCAGGTTGGAGCGCACCTCCTCGGCCAGGCCGCGGATCTGGCTGCCGCCGCCTGCCAGGACGATGTTCTGACGCAACTCCTGCTGGAATTCGGAGTCGTAGGTGACGATCAGTTCCCGCGCGTGGGTGATCATCTCGGGCAGGATGCTCTCGCAGGCCTCGCGCAGGCTTTCAGTGACGTCGTAGGTCTTGGGTTTGCCGTTGACCTGGAAATCGATGGAGATGACTTCCTTCTGCGACGAGACGAAAGCGAACTGCTCCTTGATCCGGCGCGCCATTTCCAGGGTGATCGGCGAGTCCTTGATCCGTTCCTGCAGCAGCATATGGAAGCGGGTATCGATGTAATTGCCGGCTTTGGCGAGGGTGCGCTGGTCCTCCTCGGCGGGGATGGTGCCGTGCATCCGGCACAGGTCGAGGGTGCCGGCGCCGATGTCGATGATGAGGGCATTGTTGAACAACTCGAGGCCGTAGGCCACCAGGAAGGGTTCCGAGGCGACGATGGCGTGATCGACCAGGCCGTCGACCGCATCCATCACGGCCTGGCGATCCTCGGGGGTGGAACGGGCCGGGGAGCCGATAACGGCGCGGATCTCCTGGCCCGGTTGGGGTTCGGCCATCTCGATGATGTAGCTGGTCAGGTGGCGAACGGCCTCGGCTTCGCGGCTGCCCGCATCCGCCCCCGGTACCGAGGGACGATATCGCAACACGCCCTGTTCCTGGGGCCAGATCATGTCCACGGCCATGCGGTTCTTGAGACATTCCTCGCCAATGACGACCTTTTTCTTCAGCATCTTGTACGAAATCAGGTCTTTGGGCCACCCGACGACGCTGGCGACGGTACGCCGGATGCCGGTGCTGGTGGCGACAGCGCTCTGTGAGGTGCCTAGATCAATCCCTATATAGAGGACTTCGCCTGATGCAGGCGAGGCAGATGCACTGCTATCTGCGGTGGACATGACCAGTGATTCCTCCCCGGACAAATGAGATATTGCGGGCGAATTTGCATCAAAGCTAAGGGCCGGACGAGAGGAATGTCAAGTGGTAAATTCCGGACAACATATTGTGGGTAGAGGACCTTGGATCACCATTAGTTGGCTAGTTGCGCTCATCGCGTTCGGGCGGGGCGCTGCAGGTGCCGCGGCCCCGGAGACCCCGGTAGCGCCGGCCGAGATCCTGGTGTGCTGGGCCGAAGCCCGGCCCAAGGCAGCCCTCGGTGAGGCGGCGAGACTGGCGGGGGTGTTTGGTCTGGTGGACGAAACCGCGCTCTGGCCCGTTGCGGCACGACGTTCCAAGCAGGCAGTTGTCGGTCCGGGGCTCGGTTCGTGGTCGCGGCTGCGGTTCGGTGCCGGGGTAGACCCGCGGGCGGCTGCCACGGCCTACGCCGGCCTGGAAGGGGTCCGCTGGGCCCAGCCCAATTACCTGCGACGGAGCGCCGCGGTGCCGGATGACTCGCTCTTCGCCCAGCAGTGGAGCCTGCCGGCGATGGGGTGGAATTGGGGGCAGGAGGACCAGGCAGAAGCCGTAGTGGTGGCGATCATCGATTCGGGGGTGGACTGGCACCATCCCGACCTGGCGGGAAGGATCTGGGAAAACCCGGCCGAAACACAGGGCCTGGCCGGGGTTGATGACGATGCCAATGGCTATGTGGATGACCTGCATGGTTGGGACTTCAGCGACGCGCCCGGCATGCCCGGCGAAGGGGATTACCTCGGCCGCGATGCGGACCCGGATGACGAGTCGGGCCACGGCACCCACGTGGCCGGCATCATCGGGGCGGTTCCAGACAACGGTATAGGTATCGCCGGTGTTGCCCCCGGCGCCCGGTTGATGGTGCTCCGGGCCGGCTTCAATATCGGCGGCAGTGCTTTCCTTGAGGACGACGATGTGGCCGCGGCCATCGTCTATGCCGCCGACCAGGGCGCCCGGGTGGTGAACATGAGCTTCGGCGATCCGAACGTCTCGCCGCTGATTCGCGACGTGGTCGATTACGCCGCCCAGCGGGGCTGTATCCTGGTCGCTGCCGCAGGCAACGAAAGCAGCGATGAGGTGTTCTATCCGGCGCGCTTCCCCGAGGTCATCGCGGTTGGTGCAACCGGACGCGAGCAGCAACTGCTTCCCTTCTCAAATTACGGTTACAGCCTCGATCTGGCGGCTCCAGGTCTGGCGGTCCTCAGCCTCCTGCCCGGCGGGGGGTATGTCGAGCGCTCGGGCACCTCGATGGCTGCGGCGCAGGTCTCGGGCCTGGCCGCCGCGGTCCTGAGCCGCCACCCAGAATTCAGCCGGGCCCAGGTGAAGGGTGCGCTGGTGCAGAGGGCCCGCGACGTGGGGGCACCGGGGTGGGATGTGTGGGCCGGCGCGGGCTTGGTCCAGTGGTCGGCGCGGGGGGTGCAAGATCCGCCAGCCTTGGAGCTGGGGGGCGGGGTGAGGGCCGACAGTGTGCGCGTGGCCCTCGAGGCGCCGGTGGAAGGGATGTATGAGGTGGCCTGGTCACTGGCCAGCGGCCCGGAAAACTGGATCGAGATGGAGCGGGGTTCAGTGACTGGTCGCCGGCGTCTGGCCCTGGTCTGGCCGCCCGCCGGTTTGGGTGAGGGCACCTACCTGGTGCGGGCGAGGTTGGCCGCCCCGGCTGGCGCTGGAGCCATCGAGGACCGGACGGCCTTTTCGGTGGTGCGTCAGCCGGGCCGGGTCCTGGACCTGAAGGTGCACCGGGCACTGGACGGCGAGGTTTGGGCGCAGGTGGCGAATTGGGCGTCGGCTGGCTCGGCAGCAGACACCCTGTCGATTTACCGTGAAGGCGAGCTTGAACCGCTGTACCGCATGGCTGATTACCCAAAGGGGCCTACCCATTGGGTTCCCCTTCCCACCGACCTGGAGCCGGGGCGGTACCAGGCCCAGGTCGGGGACCTCGGCCCGGGCGTGTCCTTCACCGTCGTCGGCGATCCGGTGCAGCGGTGGAGCCTGGACGAGGTCGGCCTTTTTCCGGAAGGGTACCTCCTCCCGGAGTTCCCCGACTTCAACACCAATGGCCGCCGCGAACTGGTCGCGATGCGCCTGCGCGGTAATCGGTACAATCCGGTCGACTTTTTCGAGGCCGGGCGCGGGGAGGCGGTCTTCAGCTCGCCCTTGCTCTTCATCCCCTGGGCACGGACCGACCTCGATAACGACGGCCGCGGGGAGTTGCTGGCGGTCGACGCCCAGCGGGTGCGCCTGATCGAGGCGAGTACATCGGGAGGGTTTCCCGTCGAGTCGGTCTGGCAGCAGCAAGATGCGTGGGGCGGCGAAGCGGCTGACCTGGACGGGGATGGCCGCCCGGAACTATTCCTCCGTTCGGCCCGTGCCCCGATCTTCCAGGTATTGGAAGCCAGCGGCGACAACACCCTGCGCGAGACGGCCGTGTTGGCCAACCCCACTGCTGGGGCCAACGAAGCCGGGGAGCGGCAAGTCGCCGGCGACCTCGACGGCGATGGCAAGGGCGAGTTGCTTAGCGGTGACAGCGACGGGGACCTCTTCATCCACGAGGCGATCGGCGACGATGCCTACCGCCTCACCTGGCAGGAGGCCGGGGAAGCCCCTGGCCCCGACGCCCGGCTGGTTGGGGGAGGAGTGGATCTCGACGGGGACGGCCGCACCGAGTTCGTGGTGGGGCGATTGCGGCAGGATCTCTACGACCCGAGGCAGACCCGCTGGTCCATCGAGGTGTACCAGGCGCAGGCCGACAACCAGTACGGGCGCGAGTGGCAGGTCGAGGCGCTGGGCGGCAAGGCCGGGGGCAATGGCATCAATCTGGGCGACTGGGACGGGGACGGGCAGGTGGATATCGCCGTGGCACTGCCCCCCCATTTGTACGTGTTCACCGCCGCTGGCGCTGACACCTATAAGACGGCCTGGCAAGCAGGCGCAGGGGAGGTGTACCGACCCGCTGCTGGCGACCTGGACGGGGACGGCCGCGTGGATCTGGCTTTCAACAACGGACAGGGCATCGCCGTTTTTTCGGGCCATGTGGGTCTGCCCCGGCCGCTGGGTCTGCGGGCCCGCCCGGTGGACGGGACGCGGGTGGCGCTGGAATGGACCCCGGTTGTCGGGGCGGAGGGGTACCGGGTGTATCGGGACGGGGTGTTGTTGCCGGCTGCCGTGGGCACGCCGGTCTTCGAGGATCGCGGGTTGCACCTGGGCACGACCTATACCTACCAGGTGAGTGTGGTGGTCGGGGGGGATGAGTCGGCGCGCTCCGCAGCGGTGCCGACCCAGCCCCAACCGCCACCGCAGGTCCTCGCCGTCGGGCGCCTGGGATCGCGCCAACTGGCGGTGGCCTTCGACCAGCCCATGGCCGAACCCGAGCCCTACCGGCTGCGCGTTGATCCCGGGGTGGGACAGCCTTCCTCAGTCCTGCTCGACGCTTCAGGGCGGCGCCTGGTGCTGGGGTTCGAACGGGTACTGCCCGACTCAGGCGGTTTCGTGCTCACCGCCCAAGGACTGTCCAGTGCCGTCGGGGGAGCGTTGGCGGAAGGCCAACATCGTTTCACCCTCGCCCCCTATCGCGAGCCGGCGCGTCTGGTGGGGGTGCGGGTGGAGGACCCGGCCCGATTGGTGGTGGAGTTCAGTGAACCCATCGGGGTTGCCAAGGCGGGAGACTTCGTGCTGGAGGGGGGGGGCCAGCAGGTTGTCGGGGCTGAACCTCGGGGGAACGAGGTGCTTCTCCAGGTCGACCCGCCGCTGCGACCGCTGGGGCGGCGGTACGCGCTGCAGGTGGACGGGGTGGTGAGTGTGGCAGGTGACCGTGTCAGCGGTCGGGCGCTGGTGGCGCTAGCGGCCTCGGATCTGTCCGGGGTCTGTTTCTTCCCCAACCCGTACCGCACCGCGGTGGGTCGGGCAACCTTCGGTTGCTTGCCGGCGGGTGCGGAGG
>JADZBP010000328.1 GCA_020852055.1 Candidatus Latescibacterota bacterium | reverse complement strand
GCGCGTCGGTAACCATCTAACCTCCCGTCTTGGCAAAAGGTTAGACTAGGTTACCGCCTACGCCGAAAACCGGGAATTCTAATTGTCGTCGGCAGGAGATCTAATTGTCGCTAATCACCTGCTTGATCCACAGACCCGGAGACTGAGAAAAGCCTACCTGCACCTGCCGGTGTACCTTAATTCCGGAGGTTACAGAGGAGGAAGTGAAGCAGTGGAGATCTTCCGCCTGCTGAACAGCAAGGCCCTGCCCTGGAAAACGCCGATTGAGTGCGAGGTGAACTACTACCGGTTAGGGAATCCTGCGATGTGGTTGAAAGTCGAAGGAGTTCCCGACCCTGATCCTATCCACACCTTCTATGAGCACCCACAGAGACACCTCCTGCACCACACGGAGATGGCGCAGTACCCAGTCCTATTCCTCCGCTACATCGACGTGGAGTCCACCCAGGCCATGGTCGAGTACCTGGCCAGCGGCGGCTTTGCCGTGGTCAACCCAGGGCAACTAAATCTGTTGTACAAGGGTCTCCAGGAGAGGGCTGAGAAGCGGGTGCAACGGGTGACTGTAGACCTTGGGCATCCGCCCTTCCACTGCTGGTTCGACATCACTCGGTATTGGGATGCGAACCAGTACTGCCCTGCCATAACGCCCCTCTCCGGCCTGGAACTGGACGGCCGGCTGGTGGCCTTGTGCTCGCCGCCCTTCATCAGCCAGTATCCGTGCTCGTCGAACCAGCTCTACATCAATGTCCTGGTCTTCGGGCTGATTCAGCCCAGCCAGATGGGGGGGCGGTACCGGAGCGCGTACTGAGATTTGCACTTCGGGGTAAACAGGTCGTAACCTGACGATTATCCCAGTCCGGTTGAAAAAGGACTGGTCTTGAGCCAATTATCTTTCCAAATGGCGCAGAGCGGAGAAAGTGGTTTCTTTATTATTGATGAGCAAACGACAAAGATCCTGCTGGGGGTTGCTCCTGGTTCTGCTGGGATCACTGCCCAGCCAGGCGCAATCCGGAGACTACGCGGGGCTCCGCCCCCCCATCAACCCGACCTTTGGACTGGGAGAGGTACAGCCGCTGGTCCAAAAGGTTTTTTCGCCGCGCTACCTCCCAGGCCTGGATGATGCCCCATGGCGCATCGAGGACACCCGTTATGCCCGCTCCCCGTACCGCCGATATCTGAACGCCCAGCTGGAAGGCGAGCAATGGTACAACCGTTTCGGTGATCCGGTGGAACGGGGCTGGCTGCTCTACGAGTGGAATCAGGTGCAGGCGGATCCCAAGGGATCCTCGATCTGGAAAAGTGCAGAGTACCGACGCCTGTTCCAAAGCCTAGTGATCGCCTCGGATCACAGCCGCGACCGACACTACCGGCTGATGGTGGGAGATGCGATCCACTCCTCCTTCACCCCCCTCACCTTCGGCAAACCCCGCTTCAATGGGATGCGCATGGACTGGGCCACCGACCGGCAACAGGCCACCCTGATCCTGGCCCGGCCCAGCATGGGCGACCAGGACCAGATCTTGGGTACTGCCATCCCCTCGGCCCGGACCAACTTCACCAATCTGGTGGGCGGGCATGCCGAAGTGCAGGTCGGTCCGATAGCGACTCTCGGCTTTACCTATGTGAACGCCCATCACGGCCAGACCAAACAGGAAATGGGGGCAGGCAGCCCTTTCCGCGGCTACCTGACCACTGACCAGAACATCCCTCTCAAGACCCTCTACATTCGACTGGGAGACGACTCTCCGGCCGACGAGCGGGGCGGGGCCCTGCTTTTCGATTACGACATTGTGCTGGTCGATACCAGTGGCCGTCAACTGCGGGGCCGGCAGATCGGTTTTTTCCCCACGGTGGAAGGCGGCCGGATCCAGGGCAATCGCCTCAGCGCGGATGGATCGGAGACGCTCCTTCTGACCTACGACCTGAGCAAGTTAGACTACGAAGGACTCCAGACCGCAGATCTGAAACAGGTCAAGGTGGAGATGTCGGTGGCCAACGACTACCGGATCGAGATCGCCTCGGACCGGCAGAACACTGGCGAGGCCCGCCGGGCGCAACCGGTGTTTCTGGTGGTCCGACGGGCTCCCGGCAATGTCCAGGACAACAGCAATGCACAGGTAATCCAGCTCGATTACGGCCTGCCTACCGCCACCGAAGTGATCGGTCTCAATGCCCAACTGAGCCAGTGGAAGGGTTTGTCGATGCAAGGGGAAGTCGCTCTCAGCCGGCAGCACCGTTCCTACCCCAACCCCGGGATCAGGGACCTCCACGATGCGGTGGACCAGACCGGCGCCGCGTACCTGCAGGCCGGCATCGACCGCTACCCCTGGGGATTTTCCCTCGAGCTGTTTTCCACGGCCGCCGGCTACTCAACCAGCGCCTGGATTAGCGAGGCCGATGGAAAGGTCAGGTACAACGACCCCACCACCGCAGTCTACGAATTCGTTGAGGACGACGATGACTTCAACGGTGTTCCCGAATGGCAGCGCCGATCCCAGGCCTGGAGTGACGTGGCGTGGCCCGGTTACGACGAAAACGTCGACTTCCTGCGCGATGCCAACGAAAACAACAACCTGCTCCCCGACTACGACGAACCCTTCCTGCGTTTCCGCTCAGACCGCCCCGAGCTCTTGCCCGGCCTGGACATGAACTATAACGGCACTATCGACCGTTTCGAGAACGACCTTCTACCCGACTATCCGTACAAACCGGACCACCGCGGACTGAACCTTTTTGGCACGGCCAACCTGGGGCCGGAGCTGAGTCTCAGCCTGGGCCACCAACGCCTCAACCTGACCTCTGGAAGTGGTCGTACGCGGGCCTTCTACCTGCTGGGCCGGGGGACCTTCGACTGGTCCGGCTGGGGACGGCTACGGGTCTTCGAGCATCTGGTTCGGGAGCGCGACAACATCCCCGACCCGCTGCGGCAGTGGGTGCAACCTTACGGGCAGGCCGGCAGAATGCGGGAAATGGTCGACCGGCTGCCGGGGCGTGATGCCTGGGTGCAGACGCTTTACGCCGATTGGGACCAGCGGGTGGGGCCCGCAGTGCACCTCCAACACCGGATGCGCTGGGAAGGCCGCTGGCAGCAGAGCGGCACTGCCGATCTGCAGGAACGGCGGGCCGCAGGATTCTGGGGGTTGGTCGACCGGGTGGAGTGGGGCTACCCCCTGGGATTGGCCATGCTGGAGCCACGATGGAAAAGCGAATACCGACGCGAGCAGCCTTTTGACCGGCGACTGCCCGAAGCCGAGAGTCTGGAGGAAACACTCTTCCTGCTGTGGACCCAGCCCCTGTTGGCCGAGAAAACCTCGGTCAGCTACTTTGCTCGTTACGGCCGACAGCTGCTCGAAACGGAAATGCAGTTGGGGCTTGAACGCTCGTGGTTCGATCTGCTGCATGGCAGGTACGACGGAGTCGAGGAGGGCTTTACGAGTTGGGCCTTCATCGCCCAGTTCAGTAACCGCACCGCGTATGAAGGTTACAAGTTGGTCACCCTGGTGGGGTTTGAGATGAGCCGGCGTACCTTTCGCCACCAGGCCGACCAGGACCGCAACCTGTTGTTTTTCTCCGTCAATGCGGCGCTGCGCTGAGATGACCAGAGTCGTCTTTTACGCCTTGCTACTTGCGTCCGTAGCGATGGGACAACCGATCCGCAGTTTCCAACTCGGAGGCACCTCGGAGAACTGGAAACAAGGAGGAGGGGGCCTCGATCCCCTGGTCCTGGGCGGCACCCTGTTCAACCCGGTGCTGGATACCACCAATGCCCCTGGAGATGCAGTGGACTTCTCCAGTCGGCCCGGCTGGATCAGCCCCCTGCACTTCGACCCTGCCGTCAATGTGGCCTCCCGGGTCCTGGCGGAAGGGGGAAGCATCAAGGCCCCCAATGCGGTCGAAGACAAGAAGGTGGTAACTGAGCAACTGCGCGGGATCACCAACGGTGACCACCGCGTGGCCTTTGAACGAAAACCCACCAGAACGCAACCCATCAATCCCATGGGGATCTGGGTGATTCTGGACTTTGCCCAACCCATTGGCCTCCACCGGGTGCGCTTCTACCCGCGCAACACCATCGCCTCCTCGGCGGGAACCCCTTACCAGGACGATTTCCTGCGCGGCTTCGAGGTATGGATCAACGACACCCTGACCACCAGCCAGCGCTCGCCAGACCAGTTGGTGATGCGCCGGGCCATCAACGAGACCCCCGTGGTGGACCTAGAGGTCTCCCCGCAATACGTGCGCCTGTTGAAACTGAAGTCCCTAACCGAGGTGCCGTGGGAAATCGACGAGGTCGAAGCCTACGCCACCGGGTACCTTC
>JADZBP010000327.1 GCA_020852055.1 Candidatus Latescibacterota bacterium | reverse complement strand
GGGTGTCGGCGTGGCAGCCGGTCCACACCTCGCCGGTGCTGTCCTGCACCACCGGGGTGATCTGGTCGGCCACCCCGCCGCCCGACAGGTGCCCTGCCGCCTCCTGGGCCGGGGCCAGCCGCGCGTCGGAAACCCGGCGCAGCTCGGTCTCCTCCCCGCCCCAGCCAGCCGATACCCCGGCCCGGTGCATCAGGGTGCCGCGCTCGCCCTGCCACTCGGTGTACCCGGGGCGCGGATGCCGGCCCAGGTGCCCCTTCACGTGGCCGCTTCCCGCATCCATCACCAGCAGGCCCTTGGCAAACTGGAAGAAACGGGCCGAGAGCTGCTCGCGCTCGTGGCGGCGCTGGGGCATGGAATAGAAGGCCGGATGGCCCAGCTCATGCTCGATGCACTGCACCCATTCCGGGTGGCCCTGGGCAAAGGCGATCCAGCGCGAGTTGTTGTGGTACCCGGTGTGGTCGGCATAACTCACCACCCGCCCGATGCGGCCCAGGTACCCGCTGTCGCGCACCGTCTGGGCAAAGCGGTCTATGGGCATCCGGAAGAAGTTCTCGGCCACCCGCGCCACCACCCGGTTTTCGCGCGCCGCCGCGATCATCTGCCGGGCCTGGCAGACCATGCTGGCCCAGGTGGTTTCGGTGTGGTTGTGGATGCCCTGGGAGGAGAGGTAGACCGAGAGGGAGTGGTGCGACTCGACCGGGGTCACCACCAGCGCCGCTTCCATTGGCCGGTCGCCCACCAGTTGCCGGATATCGGTGTACGCCGGCACCCCCAGAGCCGCAGCCAGCCGGCCGCCGTGTGCGGCCACCGGGTCGCACACCGCCACCGGCCGGCACCAGGGTTTGAGCGATTCCCACAGGGGCAGATAGGTGGTCTGGGCGCGGTTGCCGGCCCCGATGAGGGCCAGGCGCAAAGGCTCGTCGGGCAGGGGCAGGGCGGACACCGGCGCTCCTGCTAAAGGTGCGCCGAAACCGCCGCCACCACCGCCCGGGCGCAGGCCTCCTGCCCGGCCTCGGAGAGGTGCAGCTGGTCGGCGCTCAGCTGGGCATCGTAGTCCGCCGCGACCAGGGCATGGAGATCGTTGACCTCCACCCCCTCGGCGCGCATCAACGCCAGGGCAGCGGCGTTGTACTGGGCGATCTCCTCGTTGCGCCATGACCACTCGGTGCTGCGGAAGGGCCGGGCCGGATGGGCCGGAGTGGTGGTGGCCCACACCACGTGCGGGGTGGCCGCCCGCAGGCGCTTGAGGATCAGGGCCAGGTTGCCCAGGTAGATGGAGAGGGGCAGCTGGATGGGGCTGCGGTTGGGGTTATGCCCGCAATCGTGCAGCCCGTTGTTCCAGTGCACCACGTCGGGTTGGCCCAGCTCGAACAACCAGCGCTCCAGCATGGTCTGGGTGTAAAGGCTGTACTGGCAGTTGTCGGCCGGCCCCACCACCTCGGCCTTGCCCGCCAGCAGCCGGGCGACATGGGGCTGGTAACTCATCCGAATCGAATCCCCGAGCAGCAGGACCTTCGACATGGCGCTATTCTCCTCTGGTCAGATCACTTCCAGGCCGTCGCGGCCGGGCAGCGCCGGGAAGGGCGCGGTGGGCAGGGTCTGGTACCAGAACACCGTGGAGGCGATGTCGTCCTGCAGGGGCAGGTAGCGCCCGCCGCTGCGCCAGCCCAGGGCCTGGATGGTCACCTTGAGATCCTGCTCGAAACGCACCGGGTCCATGATATGCCAGCGGTACAGGCTGAAGCGGGTCTGCGACTGGTACAGCCCGTCCGGCCGCAGCACCTGGAAAAGCCCCGCATAGGGCGAGCAGAACTCGCGGTACCCACCGTTCTCCTTGCCCACATCGAAGTTGTAGGAACCGCAGAAGTAGTCCTCGGTGCCGGTGCCGCAGATGGTGGGGAATTCCCTGTCTCCATCCATGAAGAACTTGATCTCCCCCTCGCCCCACCAGCCGTTGTTGTTCACTCCCCAGGCCATGTAGGTGCCCACGTAATGCCCCCGGCCCTTCACCCCGTCGAGCAAGGTGTGCACTTCTTTGTAGGGCAGCGGGTTGGCGCGCCGCCACTGGGCGTGGAAGTAGGCGCAGTCGGCCGGCACCTCGGTGAGGGTGTAGTCGATCTGGTAGTACAGGGTCATGGCCCCGGCCTCGGCGTTGCTGGCGTCGCGGGGCTGGAGGTTTTCGACGGTGATGCGGCAGCGCTTGCGGAAGGGCATTTCCCAGTAACAGTTGAAGGCGCTGCCCGGGTTGACACAGACCGGCAGGGAGGAAAGCTGGCGGAAGTTGGCGCCCTTGTGGTTGCGGCCGTCCTCGGTGCCCCAGCCACAGCAGAAGAAATCGCCCAGGGGCACCTCCACCGAGGGCTGCTCCTGATCGTCCCAGTACACGCGCAACACCGTGTAGCGCCAGTTGCCCGTCGGGGTCATCCAGATATGCTGGATGGCTCCCGGCCCCTGGATATCGGCGGCGGTGAAGATCTCGCCGGCCCTGATGCGCACCGAAGGGCTCACCTTCCAGCCCACGCCCAGGTCGCGGGCGCAGTGCTGCCCCGTGCCCTCGGCGGCCATGCCGGCCTTGCCTTTTTCGCCGCTGAAGTTTTCCGGGCTGAGCGAGCGCGTCTTGGCCGCCGACAAACGCGACAGGTTGCCCAGGTTCATGCCAAGTCCGTTGAATGTGCTCATATCTCCCTCCTTTGGATGCCGCAGTCTAAACTAAAAAAAACAGGGACCGCCCGCAGGCCGTCCCTGTTGATCACCAGTCTGTCTTTTGCGGATCAGCCGCGCCGCACCCGGTCGTAGAGCCGCTCGAGGCGGTCGAAAACCAGGCGGATCATGTCCTCGTCCCAGTCGCCGTCGATATTGATGTTGAGCACGCCCTGCAGGGTTTCGAGGTAGGCACGCTGCGGCTCGGAGAGGGGGCGGTTGCTGTAGGGCTGGGTATCGGCAACCGCCGGAGCCCGGTCGCGGTCGGGGGCCGGGCTGCGCTCGGTGCGCTCGCGGTCGGGAGCGGGATTGCGTTCACCCCGGTCGCTGCGCTCGTTGCGCTCGTTGCGCTCGTTGCGCTCGTTGCGCTCATTGCGCTCACCACCGCGCTCATTGCGTTCGCTGCTGCGCTCGCTGCCGCGCTCGCCCCGGTCGCGGTCGCGGTCGGGAGCCGGGCTGCGCTCGGCGCGCTCGACGGGGGCGGGTCGCTCGCCGCCGCGCCGCTGGGGTTCGGGTTCGGGCGCCGGCCGGGGCGGGGGTGCCGCCACCACCGGGGCCGAAGGGGCCGGAGCCGCCGCCGGCTTGGCGGTCTCGGCAGGCACATCGCCATTTTCCATGTCGGATTCCGCCATCAGGAATTTGAAGAACATGCGCATCTTGGTGGCCGAGTCGTTGCCCATGCCGGTCTTGCGGCGGAAGAAGGCCGTCACCTCGTGGTCGGGCAACTCGTGTTTTTCTTCCCACTGCTTGTACAGCTCGGGGTACAGGTCCTTGATCACCTCGCCCACCGCCTGCCGGCGGGTGTCGGGCACGATCAGGCGGCGCAGGCGTTCGGTGGGGCGATGGTCGCGGTCGATCAGGCGCATGGCCTCGATGCCGCGCAGGAAGCGGTAGATCATCGAGGGGGTGCGGATGATGGCCCGCACATAATCGCGGTCCACCTGATCGGGCACCTTGGCCTGGAGCCGGCTGATGAACTTCTCGAACTGGGTCTTGGTGATGTACGGATACCAGGTCTTGGGATGGCCCCCCTGGTTGCTGCCCTGCTCCTGGGAGGAATCGGACCCCTGGCCCTCTTCCGCATCCCCTTCTTCTTCCCCCTCGTCTTCGCCGTCTTCGTACTGCTCTTCGGCGAGGTCGCCGGGCTCGTTCATGTCACTCATGATTTTTCTCCACAAAAGGTGCGGACGACAGGTGGCCTAGGCCCCCTGAGGATACGCGGCAATCACGACCGTGCGGATACCCCCCCGCACGTAGAAATCGCCGGTCACGGTCATCTGCCGCGGGGCGCATGCCTGCACCAGGTCGTCCAGGATTTTGTTGGTGGCTGCTTCGTAGAAGATGCCCTCCTGGCGGTAGGACCACAGGTAGAGCTTGAGGGCTTTGAGTTCTATACACTTGCGGTCGGGAACGTAGGAGATGCGGATGGTGCCGAAATCGGGCTGCCCGGTCTTGGGGCACACCGAGGTGAACTCCGGGCACTCCATCTGGATGGTATAGTCCCGTTCCGGGTTGGGATTGGCAAAGGTCTCGAGTTTTTTTCGGGGCTTGGATGGCATTTTCTGGTCTGCGCGTAAGATACTGAGGTTGAAAGATATAAAGTTAGCGGTTTTTGCAGTCGGGGCAAGTGCTATTATTCCGCAAAACGCGCCAGCACATTGGCGGTGAGCCGCGAGATGGCGTCGTCCACCAAGAGCGAGCTGATGTAGCAGATCGAACCGGTGGAAAAGACCGCCCCGCCGCTGGCCGTGGTGTAGTGGGTCATCTCCGCCCCGCCCTGGTCCGGGTTGAGGCCGCGGGCCACCACCTGCACCCCCGCCGGAGAGGAGGCGGACACCTTGTCCGTCTCGTGCCCCGAGGCCCCGCCGGGGATGCGCATGTGCTGGCTCTGCTGCCCGAAGAGCTGGCCGGCCTTCAGCCCGGCCCCGGCCATGATCCAGTGCCGCTCGTCGATCACCTGGTACGGGGCGGCGGTCATCACCCCGGCATCGGTGTAGACCACGCCCAGCAGATTCGCCTCCGACTCGTGGTAATGGTGGAAACGGCTCTCCACCCCCTTGGCGCGCAACTGCCGGGCGTCGCCGTTGCGCACCTTCATGGTCTGTGGGTCGAGGAACTGCACCGCGCAATTGAGCCCGTTGCCGCCCAGGTACATCAGTTTGCCCCCGCGTTGATGGACCCACTGCTTGACCGCGAAGTACATCTCCGGGGACCAGTACTCGGGATGGGGCCCCAGGATCAGCACCTGGTAGGCGTCCAGGTCCAGGGCCCCGAAGTGCAGCTGGGTCTCGGAGTACAGGTCGTAGGCAAACCCTTGGCGCTCCAGCCAGCCCAGCAGCCGCCATTCGGTGGGCGCCACGTGGCAGGCTGCCCGCCCCTCGATGGGATCGTCGAGCTGGACCTCGTAGGGGATGTGGTTGAGCGGCTCGGGCCGCTCGAAGCTGAGGGGGGCGTAGTCCTCGACCTTGTAGTTGAGGAAATCGGGGTCGGTATAGCGGTCCAGCTCCAGGCGGGCATTGACCGTGGGCCGGGGGGGCAGCCGGTCGGGGCTGATATAGTTGCTGCGGCCGCCAAAATTGTTGTACGCGTTCCAGTTCATGTCCGAGGCCAGCACCGCGATGCGGGCAGTGGGCCGGGCGGGAGCCACCACCCAGGGAAAGGAGAAGAAGCGCCCCGACTCGGTGCGGGCGTGGAAATAGTAGAGCCCGGAGCGGGCCGGGGCCTCGGCGTACTGCTTGTGGTGGGGATTGGCGTAGCCGAACTTGTTCCACTGCACCCCAGTCTGGGTATAGTCGCCGTCCGGGGTGATCTGCAAGGTAGCTCGGGGGCCGTGTTCGTCGAACCAGCCTATAGGGCGGATCAGTTCCTTGTGCTGGCCGTAGCGCCACAACTCCAGCTTGTAGGGTTCATTGGCATGGACGCGGAACTCGGAGCGCTGGCCCGACTGCACGCAGCGGGGCCAGGCGTACCCCAGCAGGGCGTGGGAGAGCAGGCGGAACTGGTGGGGCTGTTCCGGGGAGACCAGGATCTCCACGCTCTTGGGGCCAAAACCCTCCTTGTGCAGGGTCACCTTGTACGGCCCTGGCTCCACCGCGGCGTACACCGCCCCGCTGGCCCGTGAGCGGGCCTCGACGGACAAACCCTCGCGCTCGAATTCGAGCAGCACCTCGGGCAGGGCCAGGTAGCGTTCGTCGCTGACGTATCCGACCAACATGGGGCGTGCTCCTCTTCAGCAATAGGGTATGGGATCGGTCAGGCCGGCCCGGGCAAACCCCTCCAGCCGCAGCCGGCAGCTGTGGCAGCGGCCGCAGGCCCGGTCCTCGCGCTGGTAGCAGGACCAGGTCAGGTGCAGGGGCGCGCCCAGTTCCGCGCCCCGCCGCACGATGGCCCCTTTGTCCAGGGCGATAAGGGGGGTTTCGACGCGGATACCCGAGCCCGGCCGGGTGCCCAGGGCAATCATCTGGTTATAGGCGGCAAAAAACCCGGCCCGGCAATCGGGGTACTGGCTCTCCTCTTCGTGGGCGCCGATGTACACCCGGTCGGCGCCCAGGACCTCGGCCCAGGCCACCCCGATGCCCAGCAGGTTGGCGTTGCGAAAGGGCACATAGGTGCTGGGCACCCCCTCGGTTTCGCCTTCGGGCACCGGCAGGCCGGGGTCGATCAGGCTGCTGCCGCCGATCTGTTGCAGGAAAGAAACGTCGACCACCAGCCGGCGCTGGACCCGGTAGTGGTCGGCGATGGCGCCAAAGGCCTGCAACTCGCGGCCCTCGGTGCGCTGGCGGTAGTTGAGATGGAGGAAGGCCACCTCGCCCCGGGCGGCGGCGATGGCGGCGGCCACGCAGCTGTCGAGGCCGCCGCTGACCAGCACAATGGCGCTGGTCATCCGCTCAGGGCCGCAGACCCAGCTGGCGCAGCACCGTGGACATCATGCCGAAGGCGATGCTGGCCTTCTCGATACGCATGTGCGGGAAGGTCTCCACCGAGACGTAGCGCTGGTAACCGGCCTCGCCCAGGGCCGCGGCAAAGGCGCGGAAGTCGAGCTCGTCGCCCTCCTCGCCGGGGATGAGGAAGGTGCTGTACGGGTACATGCCCTTCACCCCTTTGACATGGCAGTGCACGGTGAGCGGCGCCAGCCGGCGGGTGACCTCGGTGATGTCCGAACCCAGATGGTAGAAGTTGGTGATGTCCATCAGCAGGCGCAGGCTGGGCGAACCCACGTGCTGGATGAGCAGGGGCACCTTTTCGGACGAATCGATGGTGGTGGCTTCGTGGTTGTGGATGTTCATGGTGAGGCCCAGCCCCTCGGCCCGCCGGCAGATGGGCTTGAGCACCTCGACCAGCAGCTTCCAGGCAAAGGGATCCCCCTTGTCGCCCCCGTACCCGGTGAGGAAGTTCACCCCTCCCGCACCCAGGGCCAGGGCCACGTCCTGGAGCAGGGCGTAGTGGTCGATGGCCTTTTGCTGGTCTTCGAGGGCCAGTTGGTACAGGCCGGGGCCGGCAAAGGGATTGATCACCGCCACCTCGAGCCCGTGGTCGCTGACCAGGGTTTTGACCTCTTTGAGCAGGGTCTCGCTGACTTCTCCGGAGCGGATATGGGCCTCGGGGCCGCACATCATCTCGATGGCGTCGTACCCGGTTTTGGAGAGGATCTCCACCACCTGCCTGAGAGGCAGGTCCTTCATGCCGCCGGCGTGATAGGATATGCCGATCATCGTCTTCCCCTTCTGCGCGCTATGGGTGATTCGCCCTAGAGCCTATCCGGGAACCTGCTTTGTCGGCGAGCCCGAGCGAAAGGGGCGTGGGCAAGGCGCCCGAAAAAGGCGTATTGAATTACAAATACGCCGATTGAGGGCAACGCTGACCACACCCCTTGCAGCCGGGCGCAGCTCAAATGGGGTTTCCGGATAGGCTCTTAGACTAAGGGGCTGCTGGAGGCGTGTCAATAGAGAGGCAGGGCCAGATGGAAACAGGCGGGGTACTGCTGAAACTCGAAGCCGGTGAGCACGAACAACCCCTGCCGCAACCAGGCGCGCACCGGGCCCGCCGGGGCCAGGCGCAGGTCCACGGCAGTGGTATAGCCGCCCTGCTGGCGGGCGTGTAACGCGGCGCAGCCCGGATCGGCGCCGGCGGCAATGCCGGCCAGGCCGGGTCGTTCGCCGCTGAGTTTGGCCAGCCACACCGCCTGCCGCAGGGTCGGGTGGAGTTGGGACCACTCGGCAGCGGCCGGCGCGTTGGCCGGGGCGCCCGCGGGCGGGTGCGACAGCACCTGATACGCCAGCCCCAGCACGGCCAGCAGGAACAACACCGCCAGCGCACAGGTGCCCAGCCAGGAACACTTCCACACCCCGGTGGTGAAGACCAGCACCAGAGCCACGGCCCCCACCACCATACCCACCACCAGCGCCGCCCACCCCGAGAAAGGGTCCCAGGGCAGCAGGGCCAGTTGCACCCGGAAGGCGGCGACCAGCGCCGCCAGGACACCGCAGGTTGTCCATAGCAGGGAGGCGAGCATCGCGTTTTCCCTGGCCACCGGGGCGCCGCTACTGGCCGGAGCGGATGAACCGCTCCTCGATCAGGTCGCTGCCGCGCAGGTCGCGGCGGTACCACTTGAGCCGCAACTCCAGCTTTTCGGCCTCGCTCAGGCCCCAGTCCGGGGCGCCGGCGCGCAACTGGCGGCTCAACTCGCGCAGGATCAGCGCCGCGCTCACCGAGAGGTTGAAGCTGCGGGTAAACCCGTACATGGGGATCTTCACCCGCACCTGGGCCGCCCGCAGGGCCTGCTCGCTCAAACCCTCCTCCTCAGTGCCCAGGAGTACGGCCATACGCCCCTGCAGGCGCAGTTCGTCGAGCAGGCAGTCGTACTCGTTGGGGGTGGCGGCCACCAGGGTGTAGCCCGCCCCCTGCAAGACCTCCAGGCAGCGCCCGGTGTTGTGGCCGGCGGGGTCGCGATAGCGGTGAATATCGAGCCAGTGGCCGGCGCCCATGGCCACCTCGGGGTTGACCCGGTAGCGGTAGCGCTCCTCGACGATGTGTACGTCCTGCAGCCCGAAACACTCGCAGGAGCGCAGCACCGCGCTGGCGTTGTGGGGTTGGAAGATGTCCTCCAGCACCACGGTCAGGCGGCGGGTCCGCTGGGCCAGCACCTCTTCGATGCGGGCCCGCCGCTCAGCGCCCAGGAATCCGCCCAGGTGGCCCACCACTGCGGCTTTGAGCTGGGTATCCACGGCTAAGCCAGCAAGCGGGCGAGAGCCTGCTGCAAGGGGTGCTCGAGGCCGGCGCGCAGCGCCGGATTGGCGTACCCCACCCAGGCCACATCGCCCTCCACGCTGAGCCGGGCCTGCAGCGGCCCGCCCTGGGCGTCGGTGACG
Organism: Candidatus Latescibacterota bacterium; assembly: GCA_020852055.1. GTDB lineage: Bacteria > Latescibacterota > UBA2968 > UBA8231 > UBA8231 > SICG01. Next base: position 8,810 of record JADZBP010000327.1, on the reverse strand, counting down.
ATCACCCCGGCTTCGCGGGCGATGAGTTCGGTGCACAGGTCGTAGGGATGGCTGCAGACCAGGGGGCCCTGCCCGCGGCGGGCCAGCAGGGGCGCCATCAGCGGGCGCAGGTCGGCGACGAAGCGGTCGTGGCCCACCGCCAGTTCGTAGAGCTGGCCGCCACTGGAGATGTACTGGTCTTCGAAGCAGACCGCCCGCCCGGAGGGCAGCGGGCCGAGCACGGCGCGCGCCAGCTCGTCGTCGAGGGCCGCCAGCCACTCGCGGGCTCCGGGGAAGAAGCGCACCACGGTGGCAAAGCCGTGTTTGATGGTGCTGGCGGTGGAGGGCCGCAGGGGAATGGCGTAGCGCTCGCCCGTGAGGCGATTGAGGCGCTCGGCCCGGGCGCCCTGGCCCTTGATGGCCCACAGGGTGTCGCACAGGTGCTGCTTGACCAGCGGGATCTCGGTCTGCACCGCCAGTTCGATGTCCTGCAGATCGGTGTGCGGCCCCCAGTTGGGCGCCACCCCGGTGAGAATCCAGGCGCTGCGTTTCTGATACATCAGGCCGCGGGTGCCGTCGATGGGATCGACGATGACTCGCCACAGCGCCTCCTCGGCGGCGCAGCCGGCGGGCAACACCACCTGCCCTCCTCCAGACAGCCCCTCGGCCACCAGCACAATGGGCGAGCGCCGGTCCAGGCCGGCGAAGAAGGAGAGCAGTTCCTCCTCTCCCACCCGATCCACGGCGTAGAGGGTATCCTCCGCCCCTTCGCGGTCGACCTGGGCCAGTTCCTCCACCGCCGCCTGCTCGCAGGCGGCAACCACTGCCTCGCGCAGGCGCTCGTGCAACTCACGGATCAGGGGGAGCAACTGGCAGGCGGCGAGCAGCTCTCCGGCGGGCGGCGGAAGCTGGGCCGGCATCGGCACACCTCTCGGGCAAAAACCTGTGGTCGGCAATAGACGGGCTAATATACCCCCGCGGCGAAACCAGGGCAACGCGGCGGCAGCCCCGGGGTACAGGCGCACCTTTCCGGGTTCGCCCCCTGAGGCTGGAGGCGGGGCTCAGTGCGCTGAGTCTGGCAGTGGGAGAGCGGGAGGGACGAAGCTGGCGGAGGGCTGCGGATTACGACCCTGGCCTACGCGCAACAGCAAGCGCAAGTCGGACACCATCGCCTCGAATACCCCGGCCTTGAACCAACGCTGGGGCTGCTGATAGACTGCTGCCCACGGGGGTAGCTCATGCAAAGCCTTGGCCATCGGGCTGGTGCCCAACTAGCGGAGTCTCCGATACACCGGGGACCCTGCCGACCAGAATCCAGGGTGGCCAGGCGACACATGGCGGCCCTCAACGATGCGGTATGCCATCCAGGGCATGTCGCACTACCCTTGCCAGCTTGCTGAGGGCGAATGGCTTTTCGAGCATCTCCGTGACACCGTCGGGTTGAGCGCGATCGGTTGAGTGTCCGGTGCAGAGGATTACTTTGAGCTGGGGCTCCTCGGCTCGTAGTCGGCGCAGCACCTCCACACCGGAAACCTTAGGCATCGACAGGTCCAGCAAAACCAGACCGACCTGCTCCCGATGCTGCGCCACCACCTCCAGGGCTTGTTGGCCATCCTCAGCCTCCAGTACATGGTAGCCCAAGGTGGCCAGTAACTCTGTGGTTGCCCGGCGCACCAACTCCTCATCGTCAACCACCAGGATGGTTTCGGCACCCCGCCGCAACTCTGCGGCCTCTGCGGCCTCCAAGACAGTCACAGCGGCCGCAGAAGTTTCTGCCACCGGTAGGTACAACCTAAAGCTGGTGCCCACTCCCAGCTGACTCTCACATTCGATCCAGCCCCCATGGCGTTGCAGGATGCCGTAGCTAGTGGAAAGGCCCAGGCCAGTGCCTTTGCCCACCTCCTTAGTGGTGAAAAACGGCTCAAAGAGCCGCCCCAGGGTCTGCACATCCATGCCGGTACCGTTGTCTCTCACTTCCACCTGCACATATGGTCGAACCGATGGGTCAGTAGGCGCGGCGCGGTCCACCACGCGGACCACAGTGCGGATCCACTGCTGGGGGCGCTCCACCCCGGACAGGGCGTCGCGGGCGTTGAGGTAGAGGTTGAGCAGCACCTGCTCCAGTTGACCACCGTCGCCCTCTACCACCGGGAGGTCAGGTGTTATATCGACCTGCAACGCGAGACGGCGGTCAATCGTCTTGCGGCACAGCGATACTGCGCGCTCTATCACCTCCCGTAGATCCAGGGGGTGTGGATCGAACACCCCTACCTCACCCCGGGCATAGAGCATCAATTGCCTGACCAGCTCAGCCCCCCGCATGGCCGCGCTGTCTGCCATCTGCAGCCAGGGCTCGGGTTGTTCGGGTCCCTGCAACATGGCCAGACCTATGTTCCCCACCACTGCCTGCAGCAGGTTGTTGAAATTGTGCGCGACACCGGCCGCCAGGCGTCCCACTGCTTCCATCTTCTGGGCTTGCTGGAGTTGCTGTTGAGTCTGGGCTAGCTGCTGCAGATCCGACCGGCGCTGGTACCCTTCAAAGACCACCTGGGCAAAGCGCTCCAGGATTTGGATTTCGTGTTCGCCAAAGGCATTTTCCCGATTGCTGTTCACGGCCAGAGTACCGCCCAAGAAAGGCACATCGACGATGCAGCGGACTTCAGGCCCCACATCATCCTGAAAGTGCTCCACCTCGGCCCGGGTACGCCGGTAGCATGCCTGGCCGGTCGCCATAACCATCCTCAAGCTGGGAGTCAATGGGTGCTCCTCCGGGCTCTGTAGCGGCCACTCCTCCGGGGCGAAAGACGTGTTGTAGCAGGTGTAAGTGCCGGCCTGATGATCAATAAGACAAATACGACAACACCGGAGCTCGATCAGGCTGCTCAATTCGTGGTGCAGAACACGGACTACTTCTTCCCAGTCGGCTACGGTCTGCATCTTCAGAACCTGGTTGCGCACCTGCTGCAGACTCAGGTTCAGGCGGACCTCCTCTTCGGCCCGTTTGCGTTCGGTAATGTCCTCGAAGAGCACCGCGAACTGGCTGCGGTTCAATGCGTAGGCATAGCCGTGGAGGTGCTTGTGGTTTGCCGGCGAGGCCTGCTCGTAATGGATGGCGGATCCATCGCGCACGATCGTGCTGAAAAGGTCCACCCATCCCTTCAACTCTTCTGGTGGAAGGAAGCGGCTAGCCAGCTGGCCCACCACAGTCTTCCCCTGCACCTCGAGCAGTTCCTCAAAGGCCTGGTTGACTTCCAGTGTAACATAGTCCACCGGCGCTCCGTTGACATCGAAGAGCATCTCGTGCAGTGCGAAACCCTGGCCCATCTCGGCAAAAAGGCTGCGGTATTTGGCCTCGCTTATTCGGATCTGTTGCGCCTGTTGCTCCAGTTCGAGCGTCAACTGCATAAGCTCGGAGTTGGTCCGGTTCAACTCGTCCTGAAGTATTGCGACCGTCCGCAATGCTTCCTCCAGCGGGTCGCACGATACGCGAACACGGTGGCCGATCATCACCCACTCCCCTTCATTACGATCACCACCACATCATCGTTGTCCCGGGCCTGTGTCCTTAACAGTTCCTCAGCGAAAATGGCCGCCGATTGCTGACGCTGGCTGGTGAACTCCGCCCAAGTCCAATGGCTTTTGAGTCCGTCGGTATGCAGCACCAGCAGGTTGTGCGGTTCCCAGGGGATTTCGGTGACCAGCGGGGCCGGAGCCCTACCGCCGAGCACTCCGCGGCGCGCGGTGAGAACCACCGGCTTATCCCCCCCAAAAACACGTGCCTCCACGTTGCCGACGCTGGCGTAGGTCAACCTCTGCAACCCCCAGTCAAGTCGAGCCACTGCCATCACCACTCCACGAGTCGCCCGACAGCTGTGTGCAACACCGCGAAAGATGTCCTCAAGGGGCCGGTCAAAATGATTGGCGACGTACCTTTGTGCCGCTTGTGCGGCTAGGTGAGCGAGTTGCCCATGCCCCAGGCCGTCGATCACGGCCACCAGTGCGCCTTCGGCCCATTTCCGGACTACGAACGCATCCCCGTTCACCTCCATCTGCGGGTATGGACGGGTAGCCACCCCAACCTCCAACGGGCAGGTGCCGAGGTGTTCCAAAGGCCGCAGCCATCGCCGGCCGACCACCCGGGTTCCCTTTCCCCGTTGGGTCTCGATGTTTAACTCTTCCATCAACCGATTCGCCGTTCCCAAACCGTATCCCAAACCCCCGGCCGTGGAAAAACCATCCGTCATGGCCAGATCCAGGTCCGAAATACCCGGTCCGCAGTCCACTGCCTCTACCTGCAAACCGAGTCGACCATCTTCTTCCAACCGCACCAGCAACACTTCTCCCTCCCCTGCGTGCCGGACCAAGTTGGCAGCCAATTCGCTGGTAACTAATGCAATCTCCTCCGCGCCTTGTGCTGGGAAGCCCACCGCTACTGCCATATCCCTAGCCAATCTCCGGGCTACAACCACGTCTCCGGAATGGGACACCGAGATGGTCCTTCGGCCTGATTGAGACATCTCACCACCTTCCCTGCCACTTGCGCACCGTCACGGTTGTACCACTCCCGAGGGCCGTCTGGATATCCATCTCCCCCATCAAACGCTTGGCTCCAGGAAGTCCCATCCCCAAACCCCTGCCCGTGGTATAACCCGGTACGAGGGCTTGCTCCACATCCCCGATCCCAGGCCCCGAATCTGTGAAAACCAGCTCAATGCCGGTATTTCCATCTACACTCAGCGCCCGCCAGCGCATCGTTCCTGTTCCTGCATAGAGAAATACATTCCGGGCGAGTTCCGAGGCGGCAGTGACGATGCGGGTGACATCGGTAGGACGAAACCCCAATGCTACCGAGGCCTGACGGACCTCCTGGCGCACGGTCACGATATCGAGCTCGGCGCTGATCCGAACCTCACCCTCCCCTGGCGTGTTCACCTCCACCCCCCCACGACCCCCTTCTCCAGCATTTCCAGGGCCTGGTCCACGTCCAGCGCAGTCAATGCATTGCCTAAGGTTAGGCCTAGTTGGGTCGCGGTGATTGCCACGTTGGCGCGCATACCGGCCACGACCGTGCGTCCGCCCATGAGTCCGACCATTTGGACGGTTTCCGCCATCATTCGCGCAAAAAAGGAGTCCAGTGTCTGGACCGTGGTGATATCCAACACTAAGCCCTTCGCTTCGTAGCGGGCCATGGCCTCCAGCGCCTGCTCCTGGAGGGCCGAGACGGTCTCGTCGTCTGGGTCAGACGGAACCGTGACCAACAGGATCCCGCGAAGCTTGATGACGGAGATATTCTCGATTGACATCAGCTCCCCACCTCAGTGGCTATCGCATTTGGACACAACCTGAAGGTTCAGCAGATCCAGCGCTACCAGGAGTCCAGCCGAGAGCGACGACCGCGTGACGATCCCCGACATGTCAATTCCCAGGTGGACCAGTGTTTGCGCGATGGCCGGACGGACACCGGTCAGCACCACCTGCGCTCCCAGGAGTCGGACCGCACTGACGGTTTCGATCAGATGCTGCGCCGTCTGGGTGTCGATGGCCGGAACCCCCATGATATCTACCAGTGCCACCGCCGACTTGGTGTCCACGATTCGATCCAGCAAATGCTCCATGAATAACTGGGTGCGCTGGCTATCCAGCGAGCCGATGAGTGGCGCGACCACCACACCTTGCCATACCTGCATGATCGGCGTCGACAGTTCCATGATTTCCCTGGATTGCTGCTGCACCCGTTCCTCTGCTTTCTTTCGCTCGGTCAAATCGCGCGTCACCTTCGCAAAACCCTGCAAGGTACCGCCCTCATCGCGTAACGGCGAAATGATGACGTTTGCCCAGAAGTGGGTTCCATTTTTCCGGACCCGCCAGCCCTCGTCTTCAAAACGGCCTTCTGTGGCTGCAACCCGTAACTCTTCCGCCGGCAACCCTCGCCGAAGGGCGTCCGCCGGGTAAAAACACGAAAAATGTTTGCCTATGATTTCGTCTGCCTCGTACCCCTTGATGCGTTCAGCTCCCGTGTTCCAGCTAGCAACATGCCCGGAGGGGTCGAGCATGACAATCGCGTAGTCTTTGACGGTTTCGACCAACAGGCGGAAGCTATCCTTGCTGCCGAGCTCGTTGCCCGCCGGTTTCGATGGGGTGGTCGGTGGTTGCGTCATGGCGCTCCTCTGTATTCGGGTGGAAGTGCGGCTGCGCATGCCTTGGGGGGCAACAGGCGCGCCCGCGAAGATTGGAGGGCCGTCTGTGGGTCCTAGCCCGTTATGTTAGGGGCGTCTGATCGGGCATTCCCCTCTTTTTGAAGTCACGATCGATTTCGCCCCCCCACTGCGAACAATTCCGTAGTGCTTCCCGAGGTTTTCCGGGGATACCGTGCCAAGACAAGTATAGGACGCCTAGGGTGGAACGCTCAGATCTGGTAGGAGTTGAGCAGAGCGTACAAGGGGCAGTGCCGAGCGTCGTTATATCTCAGGCAGCAGGCAAGACGGGCCGTGGCGCGGGGGCGGATAGGCGCCATTAGTTCCGGCGGTGCGTCCAGGCGGCGGATCAGCTCGTCTTCCGGGCCACCCAACGGCCTGGTGGCCGGCAGGTCCGGGACGGTGGGCAATGCCTCGCCGGCCACCCCCCTGAGGCCCGCCACCGCTTTGGTCACGGGTGCCGTGGTAGGCTGGAGGCCACAACTCAACAGACAGAAGCACAGGCAGGCGCAGAAGGTTTGCCTCATCACCTGTTCCCGGTTACAACTCATAACGAGTCAGGAACCCTCAAGAGGCAGGGCCTTGGTTTGAGGAGTACCACCCAAAAACCGGCAAAAACCAAATATGAGCAAAATCTCTGCCGGAGAATCGACACCTTTGCAAGGGCCTGTTTTTTTTACTCGACAGCCGACACAGTCTGTACAGCGCAGAAGGCGCCTGCGCGCCTGCGCGCAAAAGATGTGCGGTTATAAGCACCCTAACCCCAGCGGAGCCTTACGCCAGGCCGCCTCCGGCACGCTACCAAGCGGAGGCTATAGTCTGACGGGAGAAGGGATCACTGTTCGGGGAGTCTGGCATCGGCCTGTGCCAACGGGCGTGCCCAGGTGAACCCCAACCTGTTTTCCAGATGTGCACCCCAAGTGCATAACACGCTCTAGGCCGCCGGCCCCTTGGCCCCGTCCAGCAGTTCCCGCACCTTGCGGACCAGGCTGTTGGGGGAAAAGGGTTTCTGCAGGAAGCTGTCGCTGGGGGTGCTGAAGCCGTGGCGCAGCAGGGTGTCGCCGATATAACCGCTCATGTACAACACCTTGATAGCGGGGCAGAGTTGCTGGAGTCTGGCGGCCAATTCGGGACCGCCCAGTTCGGGCATCACCACGTCGGTCAGCAACAGGTCCACGCGGGTGTTGGGCGCCGCGGCCAGGTCCAACGCCTCGCGGCCGTTGCCGGCCGCCAGCACCTGATACCCGGAGGCCTCCAGGGCCAGGCAGGCCAGCTTGCGCACCGGCTCCTCGTCCTCGACCAGCAGGATGGTCTCGCTGCCGCGGCCGTCGCGCTGGGCGGCGGCCGCGGCCGGCGTCGCGGCCGGTGCCTCGCTAGCGGGCAGGTAGATGCGGAAGGCCGTGCCGGCGCCCACCTCGCTATCCACCTCGATATGCCCCTCGCTCTGCCTGATGATGCCGAAGACCGTGGCCAGGCCCAGGCCGGTGCCCAGGCCGGTGCCCTTGGTGGTGAAGAAGGGCTCGAAGATCCGCGCCTTGACCTCGGCGCTCATGCCGACACCGGTGTCGATGAGCGAGAGCAGGGCGTAGCGGCCCGGCCGGCTCTCGGGCCGGGTGCGGCAGTAGGTTGCGTCGAGCTGGGCATCGCTGGTCTCAATGATCAGGCGACCGCCCCCGGGCATGGCGTCGCGGGCATTGACCGCCAGGTTGATGATCACTTGCTCCAGCTGCCCCGGGTCCACCTTGACGCGGCAGATGTCCGGGGAGAGCAGGGTGGTCAGCAGGATGTTCTCGCCAATCAGCCGGCGCAGCATCTTGGCGATGTCGTCGATGGCGTCGTTGAGATCGAGCACCTCGGGGGCCAGCACCTGCTTGCGGCTGAAGGCCAGCAACTGGCGGGTCAGGGCGGCGGCCCGGTCGCCGGCGTCCAGGATCTCGGCGGTGAAACGGCTGCACGGGTCGTCGGTGGGCAGCCGCATGGAGAGCAACTCGGCGGAGCTGATGATCACCGTCAGCAGATTGTTGAAGTCGTGGGCCACCCCGCCGGCCAGCTGGCCGATGGCCTCCAGCTTTTGCGACTGGCGCAGCTGCTCCTCACTCTTGCGCAGGGCCTCCTCCATGGCCCGGCGCTCGCTGATGTCGCGGGTAATGCCGCAGACCTCCAGGTGTCCGTTTTCGGGGTTGATCACCGGGCAACTGACCGTCTCGGTCCACACCGTCGAACCGTCTTTGCAGGGTTGTTCGAGTTCGTCCCGGTAGACCTTCGCCTGGCCCTGGCGGACCTCGGCGATGCGTTCGGGCAATACCCCGGACAGATATGCCAGGCTGGCGGGAGTGAGGGCTTTCTCCAGTCCCTGGGTCAGGGCCTCGGGGACTGAAATGCCGCGCAGGCGTTCGACCGAGGGACTGATATAGCGGAAATACCCGGTGTCCAGGTCGAGCACCCAGAGCACATCGGTGATGTTCTGCGCCAGCAACCGCAGGTAGGTTTCGAGGGCAAAAACCGGTAGCGGGGGCTGGTTGCCTTCCATGGGGCCTCGGTCAGCGGCAAGGGTACGCCGGCGGTGAACGCGGCACCACCTCTGCGGCTGGCAGCGGGAAGCAGGGGCGGCGGGGCAGCGGATGCCACCATCGAAGG
>JADZBP010000326.1 GCA_020852055.1 Candidatus Latescibacterota bacterium | reverse complement strand
CGGCGCCGGCGATGGTGAGGGTGACAGTGACCCCGGTGAACGACGTACCGGTGGCGGCCAACGGCAGTATCCGAACCGACGAGGACGTGACAGTGTCGGGTCAGGTGGTGGCCAGCGACGTGGACAACGTCTCGCTGAGCTACGCGGTGGCCAGGGGTCCGGCGCACGGCGCGCTGAGCCTGGGTGCCAACGGCGCATACACCTACACCCCGGCGGCCAATTACTATGGTTCGGACAGCTTCACCTTCCGGGCCAATGACGGGGTGGCAGACTCGAATGAGGGCACGGTAGAGATCAGCGTGACCCCGGTGAACGACCCACCGGTGGCAGAGGGTGGCGCGCTGCAGATTGCCGAGGACACGGCGTCGTCGGGGCAGTTGTCGGCCAGCGACCTCGATGATACGGCGCTGAGCTATAGCGTGGCGGCCAACGCGGCGCAGGGTCAGGTGGTGATCGACGGGACGGGGCAGTACACCTACACGCCGGGGTTGAACTTCTTTGGCGCCGACCAGTTCACGGTGGTGGTGAGCGACGGCAAGAGCTATTCGGCGCCGGCGATGGTGAGGGTGACAGTGACCCCGGTGAACGACGCACCGGTGGCGGCCAACGGCAGTATCGGGACCGACGAAGATGTGGCAGTGTCGGGACAGGTGGTGGCCGGCGACGTGGACAATGTCTCGCTGAGTTACGCGGTGGCCAGGGGTCCGGCGCACGGGGAGGTGAGTCTGGGTGCCAACGGCGCCTACACCTACACCCCGGCGGCTAACTACTACGGCGCGGACAGTTTCACCTTCCGGGCCAATGACGGGTCTTCCGACTCGAACGAGGGCACGGTAGAGATCAGTGTGACCCCGGTGAACGACCCACCGGTGGCGGCGGGCGGTTCGGTGCAGTTGCCCGAGGACACGGCGGTGTCGGGTCAGGTGGTGGCCAGCGACCTCGACGATACGGCGCTGAGCTATAGCGTGGCGGCCAACGCGGCGCAGGGTCAGGTGGTGATCGACGGGGCGGGGCGGTACACCTACACGCCGGCACTGAATTTCTACGGCATCGACCAGTTCACGGTGGTGGTGAGCGACGGCAAGAGCTATTCGGCGCCGGCGACGGTGGTGGTGACGGTGACCCCGGTGAACGACGCACCGGTGGCGGCCAACGGCAGTATCCAGGCCGACGAGGACGTGGCAGTGTCGGGGCAGGTAGTGGCCGGCGACGTGGACAACGTCTCGCTGAGTTACGCGGTGGCCAGGGGTCCGGCGCACGGCGTGCTGAGTCTGGGTGCCAGCGGCGCCTACACCTATACCCCGGCCCCTAACTATAACGGCGCGGACAGCTTCACCTTCCGGGCCAATGACGGGGTGGCAGGCTCGAATGAGGGCACGGTCACCCTCACCGTCAACCCGGTGACCGACGCGCCGGTGGCGGCTGCCGACGCGGCTACCACGGCGGAGGAAACCCCGGTGGTGGTCGACGTGCTGGTCAATGACGAGGACGAGGACCGCGATGTGTTGTCGCTGACGGCGGTGGGTTATACCGGCCAGGGCAGCGTTACCTTCGCCGCCAATGGCGCGGTGAGGTATGAGCCGGCCCGCGACTTCACCGGTGTCGAGAGCCTGAGTTATACCGTCAGCGATGGCAACGGCGGCCTGGCTACGGGTCTGCTTACCCTCACCGTCAGCAACGTCAACGACCCGCTGGTGGCCAGCGACGATATCGCCGAGACCAGCGAGGACCAGGCAGTGGCCGTCGCGGTGCTGGTCAACGATGTGGATGTGGACGGCGATGCCCTCCGCGTCCTTTCGGTAAGCGATGGGGCTTCGGGCACCACCGCGGTGGACGCCAACGGGGTGGTGACCTATACCCCGGCTCCCAATAGCAATGGCCGCGACCGCTTCACCTACGAGGTGACCGACGGCGAGGGCAGCCAGGCCACCGGCACGGTCAGTGTCACGGTCAATCCGGTGACCGACGCGCCGGTGGCGGCAGGTGACGCGGTGACCACTGCCGAGGACGTGGTCCTGGCCGGCACCCTGGCCGCCAGCGACGTGGACGGGACCTCGCTGGGTTATGAGGTGGTTGATGCGCCTGCCCACGGGCAGCTGGTCCCGGGCAATGCCGGGGCCTATACCTATACCCCGGAGCCCAACTATCACGGCGCCGACCGCTTCACCTTCCGGGCCAGCGATGGGTTGCTCGTCTCCGCGCCGGCCACGGTGGAGATCACCGTGACCCCGGTGAACGATGTGCCCGTGGCCACCGCCGACGTGGCCACTACCGCGGAGGATCTCCCGGTGAGTGTGGCGGTGCTGGCCAATGACACCGATGTGGACCAGGATCACCTGCGGGTGCAGTCCGTGGGTCCCGCCGGCAAAGGGCAGACCGCGCTGGCTGAGGATGGCACGGTGACCTATACCCCGGCGGCCAACACCAACGGCGAGGACAGCTTCACCTATACCCTGGTCGACGGTGAAGGCAGCCAGGCCAGCGCCACGGTCATTGTCAGGGTGACCCCGGTAAACGACGCGCCGGTGGCCCTGGATGCCGCCGCCAGCACGGCTGAAGATACCCCGCTCGCCGGTGCCCTGAGGGCCAGCGACGTGGACAGCGAGGCGCTGAATTACCTGGTGGCGACGGCGCCGGTTCACGGCACGGTGGTGCTCGACGGCGCCGGGTACCTCTATACCCCCGAACCCAACTACTACGGCCCCGACCGCTTCACCTTCCGGGCCAGCGACGGGGCGGCCGATTCGAACCTGGGCGCGGTGGAACTCGCCGTCACCCCGGTGAACGATGCGCCGGTAGCTGCCGCCGACGCGGTGACCACTGCCGAAGACCGTCCGCTAAGCGTGGCCGTGCTGGGCAACGACCTCGACGTGGACAACGACGCCCTAGCCGTCACGGTGAACCAGGATGGACAGCACGGGCATGCGGTGGCCGACACCAACAACACCCTGACCTATACCCCGGCGGCCGATTTCAATGGCGCGGACAGCTTCTCCTACACGGTGAGCGACGGCCAGGGCGGCAGCGCCGCGGCCATCGTGACGGTGATGGTGAGCCCGGTGAACGACGCGCCGGTAGCGGCAGCCGACCTGGTCAGCACCGGCGAGGACCTAGCGGTGACCGTCGAGGTGCTGGTCAACGACCGCGATGTGGACGGCGACGAACTGACGATCAGTGCGGTCAGCCAGGGCAGCGCGGGCGGCCAGGCGAGTTTCAGCGGCCAGGTTCTGAGCTACACCCCGGCACCCAACTACCACGGACCGGAGACCTTCACCTACACGGTGAGCGACGGCCAGGGCGGCACGGCCAGCGCCACCCTCAGCGCGACGGTGGTCCCGGTGAACGACGCGCCGGTGGCCGGCGACGATCTGGCTGGCACGGCCGAGGGTGTCCCGGTGACCATCGAGGTGTTGGCCAACGACACCGATGTGGATGGCGACCTCCTGACCGTGGGCATCACCAGCCTCGCCGCCCACGGCACGCTGCAGCTTGGCACAGCTGCGGCGGTGATTTACACCCCGGCTGCCAACTATCACGGCCCCGACCGCTTCACCTATACGGTGAGCGACGGCCAGGGCGGCAGCGCCATAGCCACGGTGACGATTGCGGTGACCCCGGTGAACGACGCGCCGGTGGCAGTGGATGGTGCGGCCGAAACCGCCGAGGAGGTGGCGGTTACCGGCGTCCTGGCGGCCAGCGATGTGGACGGCGACCCGCTCACCTACAGCGTGGCGACCGGGCCGGTCCACGGCGCCGTGGCGGTCAACGGATCGGCGTACACCTATACCCCGGCTCCCGACTACCACGGTCCCGACAGTTTCACCTTCAGGGCGAAGGACGGGTCGGTCTATTCGAGTCCGGCTGCGGTGGTGATCGTGGTCGCCCCGGTGAATGACGCGCCGGTGGCGGTGGACGATGCCATCACCACTACCGAGGATACCCCGGTGGCGGTGGCGGTGTTGGCCAATGATCGCGACGTGGACGGCAATATCCTGGCGGTGAGCGCCCTGGGTGCCGCTGCCCATGGCACCGCGGCCTTGGGCGGCGATGGCCGGGTGAGTTACCGTCCGGCTGCCGATTTCAACGGCCCCGACAGCTTTACCTACACGGTGAGCGACGGCAGCGGCGGCAGCGCCACCGGCACGGTGACGGTGACCGTGACCCCGGTGAACGACGCGCCGGTGGCGGTGGCCGATGCCATCACCACCGACGAGGATACCCGCGGGCAGGTCGACGTGCTGGCCAACGACCGCGATGTGGACGGCAACCCGTTGACCGCTTACGGCCTGGTCCAGGGCCAGCGGGGCACGGCGGTGCTGGGCAGCGGCGGCGAACTGTGGTACACCCCCAACCCCAACTTCAACGGCGCCGACACCCTGCGCTACACCGCCGCCGACGGCCAGGGCGGCAGCGACGCGGGTGAGGTGGTGGTGAAGGTCAGGGCCGTCAACGATGCCCCGGTAGCCACCGACGACCTGGCCAGCCTGCCCGAGGATACGCCTTTCAGCCTCTCGCCCCTGGGCAACGATCTGGATGCCGACGGCGATGTGCTGGCCCTCACCGGTGTCGGCCAGGGCCTGCACGGGACGGTGGCGCTGGGCGCCAGCGGCAGTGTCCTCTACACCCCGGCGGCCGATTTCAACGGCAGCGACAGCTTCACCTATACCATCAGCGACGCCAAAGGCGGGGCGGATACCGGCACCGTGAACCTGAGGGTGACCCCGGTGAACGACGTCCCGGTGGCTAACGCCGGTCCGGTCCAGACCGTCGACGAAGGAGCGGCGGTGAGTCTGACCGGCAGCGCCAGCGATGTGGACGGCGGCAGCCTGCAATTCCAGTGGACCCAGGTGGGCGGGCCGGTGGTGAGCCTGAGTGGCGCCGCCACGGCCACGCCTTCCTTCACGGCGCCGCCGGTGACGGGCACCACTGCCCTCAGTTTCCGCCTGGTGGTCACCGATCAGGGCGGTCTGGCTTCGGAGCCGGCGTTCACCACGGTGAGCGTGCGCGACCGCAACAATGCGGCCAACTGGCTCTTCCTCGGCGTACACAGCGGGGCGGCGGCCATCCAGTCCAGGCTGCGCAACGAAGATCTTATCCGCTTCAGCCGCGATGCCCAGGGCAAGGTTATCCCCGAAACGGTGGAGCGCTTCTTCGATGGCAGCCAGTTCTTCAAGAGCGATGAAGCCCTGGACGCGGTGGAGGTGGACAACTTCGACGGTGACGCCGAGTTGGAGGTGGTCTTCTCGGTGCGCAGCAAGGCCAACATCAAGATGGAAGGGTTGGAGATCAAACCCGGAGACCTGGTGTTGTACAATCCCTCCTCGACGACGCGGTTCAGGATTTTGCTCGCCGGTTCCGCGCTCTTCCGGGATTACCAGGGCAAGTTCGCCAGGAACCGCGAGAACATCGACGGCGTGGCGATTCAGCAACTGAGTCCCACCTTGTGGAAGGTATTCCTGACCACCACGAGCGACGAACAGATCGGCAGCCTCGGTTTTGACCACAACGACGTGGTGCAGGTGGATTTCAATCCAGTGACCAGGGCGGTGAGCAACCCGGTCAAGGTGCTGGATTCCGGGAGTCTGTTCCGGGGCAAGGATGCGGATCTAGACGGGCTGGAGGTGGCCGACGAGGACGGCAACGGCACCGTGGAGAGCATCGTTTTCTCCACCTCCTCTGCCGAACGCCTCAAGGACGGTAGGGCGGTGCTCGCCAGCGTGCTCTATGTGTACAACCAGGAGTTGAAGACCACCGAAGAACTTTTCGATCTGGTGGCCGACGGCTTGTCGCGCGGCCGCCCTGGCTTGAGCAACGTGGCCGCCCTGGGCAGCCTCAAGCCCTGGGGAACCGGGCCCAAACCCCTTCGCCTGGCCAAGGAGGCCGTGGCCGAGGTGCTGCCCGGGGAGTTTGCCCTGGAGCCCAACTATCCCAACCCCTTCAATCCGGCGACGACCATCGGCTACCGCCTCGGCGAGGTGACGGCGGTGCGCCTGGCGGTCTACGATGTGTTGGGGCAGCAGATCAAGGTGCTGGTCGATCAGGCCCAGGTGCCCGGCAGCTACGAAGTGCAGTGGGAGGGGATCGACGAAGGCGGGAAGGCGGTGGGTTCGGGGATCTACTTCTACCGGCTGGAGGCCGGCCCGCGAGTGGCCACCGGCAAGATGCTGCTGGTGAGGTAGCCAGTCCGCCAGCAGGTGAAACAGCACCTCCCGGAGCCGCGGCTCCGGGAGGTTTTTTTATTCGGCGCCCAGATCGAAGTGGCGCACCTGCTGGCTGGGCGGGGGGGCCAGGCGGGCCAGGAACTGCTGCAGGGGCCCGGCCAGAGCCTGCAGCAACTGGCGTTCGGCCTGGTCGTCGCCCATGAGCTGCATCTGCGTTGGCTGCCAGTTCCGCCGCGGCTCGGCGCGCTGGGTCCAGGTCTGCCCGGTGCGCAGGTTGAGCAGGGCCACTTGCAGGTCCACCGACAGGTCGAGGCCGGGCTGGTTGGTCATGCCGCCGTACGGTCCCGGCGACATGGGGGTCACCTGGGCCTTGAGGGACTTGAGATCCACGAAGACCAGGGCGTCGAGGGTCAGCTGGTCGCGCAGGGCGGCCTGGCTCTCGGCGGTGAGCACCCCGGTGGAGTCGAAGCGCAGGTCCTTGCAGTTCCAGCGGATCTCGTCCTGGGTCACCACGGTTTTTTCCGGCAGGCTGCCCAGGCCGCGGGCCGTGGCTTCAGCCAGCCGCCCCATCACCTTTTCGAGGTCCAGCTCCTTGAGCGGCTCGAGGTTGGTGGTGGAGAGCACCCCGATGCGCGCCACGTCGTGCAGATAGGGGCGCAGTTCCGGGTCGGGCTGGGAGGGGGCCTGGAAGCTCACCTGCTTGAAGGGACCGCCGGCCGTGGCGCAGGAGGCCAGAACCAGCACCATGAGGAGGGGGGCGCACTTTTTCAAAAGCTCTTCCCGAAACTGAAGTGGAATTTGTAGTCCGAGTAATTGCCGCGCAGGTCGGTCTGTTTGGCGAACTCGAAGTTCATGGGCAGCAGGAAGTAGACCAGCAGGCCAAAGCCGACGCTGCCGTGCAGGCGTTGCTCCTGCGGCAGGTCGTCGGTGGCCCGCGGCAGGGGATCGTGGGGGTTGTGCAGCGGCCATAGGTCCAGCGAATCCCCGTCGTTCCAGGCCGTGCCCACGTCGAGGAAAAAGGCGCCATCCACCGCCGGGATGGCAAAGGTGCCGGGCCAGCCGAAGGTGATGTTGCGGATGAAGGGCACCCGCACCTCGGTGTTGAGCAGCATCACCCGGGTGCCCTCGAACTCGGTGAAACTGAAACCGCGCAGGGGGCCCATGTTGAGGTTGAAGCCGCTGTAGAAGGGCAGGAACCAGGCTGGTCCACCCAGGTTGTAGTGCAGGCCGTCGCGGCCCAGGGAGCTGACCCCGGTGGCCCGCAGGCCCAGCACCGACCAGCGGCCCAGGCGCAGGAAGTGGCGGTAGTCTCCCTCCAGGTGCGAGAAGGAGCGGTCGCCTTCGACGAAGGTCAGGGCGCGGCCCGCCGAAAAGAAGAAGCGCCGGCCGGTGGTCGGGCCCAGCAGGCCATAGGAGATGGAGTCGTGTACATAGGCGGCGCGGAAGAGGTGGGTGCCAAAGCTCTCGATGGGCTCGTCGTAGGGCCAGATCAGCTGGCTCTGCTCGTCGACGAAGGTGTAGCTCAGGTCGAGGCGGCGGTAGATGTCGAGCGGATAGCTGATATTGGCCAGCAGGCCGCTCTGCCGGCTGCGCTCGATGCCGCGCACCCCGCGGCCGTAGCGGTCGACCAGGATGCGGTTCTGGCGGTCGTTGAAGAACTGGTTCCAGTTGAAGAGCACGATATTGTAGGTGGGGCGCTGGCCGTAATAGGTGTACGAGAGGGCGAAGTTGAAGTCATTGTCGATCTGCTGCGAGGTCACGTAGTCGGTGGACAGCGCCAGGTCGTGGTTGCCCAGCAGGTCGCTCATGCTCAACTGGGCGATGGAGGAAAAGAAGCCGTCGAAGTACCCCATCTGCACCGAGAGCCCGTCGAATTCCAGCTCCGGGGTGTAGGGGTGACGGGGCAGGGAATCGGCGGCGGCGCTGTCGGTGGCGGCCTTTGCCGGCGCCGGCGCCAGGGCGAGCGGGTCCGCTTCGGGGGTGGTCGGCGAGGCCGGTTGCGGCCGGACCGGCGCTGTTTCCTCGCCCGGATCGCGGGGCAGGGGATCGGTGAGCTGGGCCAGCTTCACCGCCTTGGGCGAGCGCAACGCCTGGTCCACCAGTGCCAAAGGTTGGGGCAGGACCAGCGCCGGCGGCGGGGCGGCGGTGTCGGCCGCGGCGGCCTGCACGGCGGTGTCGGCCGGAGCCGGGGCCGGCTGGGTGGCCCGCGCCGCCAGGATGGCGCTGCGTTTCTTGACCTCCGGCCAGGTGGGCACCTCCATGCGGTAGAGTTCGCGCCGGCCGTGGTAGTAGGTGACCAGCACCAGTTGTTTGCCGTCGGAAGAGAGGGCCGGGGTCATGATGCCGCTGATGGTGCGGGTGAGCCGGTACTCCTGGCCCTCGTCCAGGTGGTATAGGAAAAGATCGTTGATGCCCTCGCGGGTGGAGACGAAGAGCAGTTTATTGCCCTCGGGCATCCATAGAGGCCACAGGTCGTCGGTGGGGCTGGCGACCAGGGTCTGGGTCTTGCCGGAGGAGAAGTCGTAGACCCTGATGTCGAACTGGCCCTGCTGCTTGGCGCTGAAGGCCAGGCGCATGCCGTCGGGCGACCAGGCTGGGTAGTCGTCGCGCTGCGGGGTGCCGGTGATCTGCTGCAACTGGTGGGTGGCGGTGTCGGCCACGTAGATATCGCTCTGCCCGTCGCCGGTGCCCACCATGGCCAGGCGTCGGCTGTCGGGAGCCCAGTCCAGCGACTCGATGACCTCCAACTCCTCGAACTCCAGGGTCTGCTTCAGCTTCTTGTCGTAGAGATCCCAGAGCAGCACCACGTCGCGGGGGCCCTTCTTGGCGACAAAGGCGATGGTGTGGCCGTCGGGAGCCCAGGCCACGGTGCCCGAGCCAAAGGTCAGCTGGTCGTAGTCGGCGGTGCGCATGTGGCTGGTGAGGCGCTCGACCAGGCTGCCGTCGTCGAGGCGGATGATGTCCACGTGCTCCTCGACCCCGTCGGTGGACAGCACTGCCAGCATGTCGCCGCTGAGCGACCAGCGGGGATTGCTGTAGTCCTCGTACTGGTCATCGGTCTTGATGATCTTGCGGGCGATCTCGCTGAGGTAGTCGCGCGACTGCAGCAGCGGCCAGTAGTGTTTGCGCATCTGGGCCGACCAGCGCTCGTCCAGTTCCTCCATATCCAGGTCGACGAGGCGCTCGAGCAACTTGTCGGTGTCGTTCTGGCTGTCCCAGGTGCGCAGGATGCGGCTGATCTTCTCGGGGCCGTAGTTGGCGGCGATGTACTGCATGAGGCTGTGACTCTGCTTGTAGGCGAGGAAGACGTTGCCCATGCCCCACTGCGAATCCATGATCTTGAGCGGGATCAACTCGTCGGTGAGCACCGCGTCGCGCAGCACCATCTCGTCGATGGTGTTCATGCGTTCGGTGGCGTACTCGGCCAGGCCCTCCATGATCCAGGTGGGCGGGGCGCTGAGTGGGTTGGAGGAGAGGCGTTTGATGGGGCCTTTGTAGAGGATGTCGTACTGGAAGATGTGCATCAGCTCGTGGGTGAGCACGTTGCGGAATTCGTCCAGGTCGCCGTCGAAGGGAATGACCATGCGGTAGCGCAGCGGCTCGGCAAAACCAGCCACTCCGGGCGGCAGGAAGTCCTGGACGATATTGGTCTGCTCGAACTCGTAATGAGACTTAAAAATGACGATGGGCGGCTTGGAGGACAGCTCGTGGTGCATGACCTGGCTGATATGGGTGTAGGCCTCCTCGAGGTACTGGACGGCGCGCTGGGCCAGGTCGGCGAATTCGGGTTCATAGTAGAGCTGCACGTGCTGGCTCTCCATGACCATCCACTTGAAGTCCTTGTAGCGGACCTTGTTCTGGCCAAAGCCCTGTTCGAGCTGGGTGGTGAGGATATCCTGGGCGGCGGCGGGCGCGGCGAAACATGCCATCCAGGCCAGCAGCGCCAGCAGCGGCCCTGCGCTTTTGATGGGTGCCTGCATCCTCACTCTCCTGTGGAGGGCTTCGAGTCGGTCTGGGTCGAGGTCGAATCGGGTCGGGGGCCGATGGTCGAGTCGGGATGGGCGGCCCGCTGGCGGATCTCGAAACGCCGGACGTTTTCCTGATAGGGTTTCTGGCCCGGCTGCAGGGCCTGGGCCCGGCGGTAGGCGGCGGCGGCCTGTTCCTCGAGGCCAAGGTGCTCGTAGATGACGGCCAGGTTGTTCTGGTAACTGGCGGTCAGGCTGTCGCGCTGGGCGGCCTGCTCCAGGTGCAGGCGGGCCTCCTGCCACAGGCCCTTGCCGATGCACCAGAAGGCGTACTCGTTGACCTGCCTGGCGTTGGCGGCGGCGGGGTGTGGCTTGCCGGCCGGCCGCCGCGCGGGAGCAGGTGTGGCTGCCGGGTCCGGAGAAGCGGGCGCCACGGCCTCCCGCGGCGGCGATCCGTCGGGGGAAGGGCGGCGGATCGCCTCCAGGCAGCCGCACAGGCCGGTGGCCACCAGCAGCCAGCAGAGGGTTAGACAGCGCATCAAGGTTGGGTTCCTCTCTTCCACAAGGGCCAGAAATCCGCCGGGCGGGTGCGGCGCAGCAGCACGCGGTTGTCGAGCAGGGCCGACAGGGTGCCCGGCTCCAGTTCCAGGGAATCGGCCAGGGCGGCAGCCTCGCCCAGCAGGCGCCGGCCCCGTCCCTGTTCCAGGCAGTTGCCGAGGCGGTCTGTTGCGGCCCGGGCCCGCTGCGCGGCGGCGCGCCAGTCGGCAGCCGAGTCGCGGGCCGCCGCGTAGGCCGGGTAGTGTTCGGGCTGCTCGGCGCTCAGGCAGGCCCGCACCTCAAGTTCCTCGCCGCCGGGTTCGGCGCCCTGCTGTAGCAGATGGAGGCGCAAGCCGGTTGGGTCTGCGGGCCAGTCGCGCAATAAAGCGGCTTCGGCGTCCGGGTCCCAGGCCGGGGCAAAAACATCGAGCTGCCCGGATCTGGCCGGCCGCTGGCGCCACAGGGAGGTGCCGACCAGGCGGGGCGCCAGCAGATAGGCGTCGCCTTTTTTCTCCAGCAGGTGGCGCACCCGCACGAAGCGGGGATCGCGGGCAAAATCCGCGCTGAAAATATAGGCAGGAAAGACCTCGATGCCATATTGCCCGGCCAACTGCCGGCCCTCGGGACTCTCCAGGCGGAGGACCTGGGTCCGGGCCTGGGGAAAGAGTTCGAGGGTGGAGCTGAGAAAGACCCCGGTATTACAGGCCTCACAGGCCTGGCTGTCGAGCACCTGCAGGGAGAAGGGCAGGGGCTGGTAGTACTCGCAGCGGGCCTTGGCGGTGTTGGGGTCGCGGCAGAGGGCGGCCTGGCCCGGGGGCGGGGTGCAGTCGCTGTCGCTGCCGCAGGCCGGCAGCTCGCGGCACAGGGGGTGATCGGGATGGTTACGGCAGAGACTGCGGGCCAGGGGCAGCGGCGCAAAGTCGCCGGTGAACTCCTCCCCGTCGATGAGCAGGGTGGGCGAGAGGTCGATGCCCAGGCTGTTGGCCAGCCGGATATTCTCGCGGAAGAGCTGCTCGCCGCGCGGGCCGGCGGCTTCGGTTTGCAGGGCGAGGGGATCGAGGCCGGCGGCTTTGGCGCAGGCCTGCCAGTCCCCGCCGGGGCCCTGGCGGCTGCGGCACAGCAGGTAGGCCCGGTAGACTTGGGGAAAATCCTGGCGCACGATCAACTGGCGTCGGCCCTCGTCGATCTCGGGCTGGCCGTGTAAGCTGCTGAAAGGCCCCTCCCCCGAGGAGCCCTGGCCGGCGCAGCCGGCGCGGGCCTGGGGGCGAGCCGGGGTGCGGGCAGCCTTGGCCTGGTCCGGCTCGTCGGCGATGTAGTGGATCTGCAGCTGCACCTGGTCCCCGAAGCGTTCGAGCAGGGGCAGCAGCGCGCGCTCGGCCTCCATGCCATAGGGGCAGAGGCTCATCACGAAGAGTTCCAGCTCGGCGCGGCCCTGCTGCCGGAGATGCTGGTGGAGCACCTGCTCCAGGTTCCGGGGCGCGGCGCAGTGGTCGATCTTGGCCAGGTACTCGGCCGGGGCAAACCCCGGGCTCTGCACTGGCGTATGGCAGTGCTGGCAGAACTGAGGGTCCACCTGGCGGCGGATATTGGCCGCCTCCGGGCGCAACACGTGCTGCCGGCCCGGGCCGTGGCAGACCTCGCACTGCACCCCGGCCAGGGTCTCGCGGGGCTGGTCGAGGGCAAAGCCGCCGGGCAGGCCAAAGCCGGTGGTGTGGCAGCCCACGCACTGGGGGAAGAAGTGGCGGTTCTGCTGGCGAAGGGTGTCGAAGGCATGGGCGTGCGGCGTGCCCTGCCACTGGGTGTATTCCTGTGTATGGCAGGGCTGGCAGGCGGCCTGGCCCGCATAGGCGTGATCAGGGGCCGCTTCCAGGGCATAGGTGGCAAAGGGTGAGGGTGGCGGCGCCTGGGCTCCCGACCTGAGGGCCACGCTGTCCTGAAAGGCGGCGAGCAAGGCCTTCATCGCCGCGGTCTCAGGCAGGGAGGCGCTGACGGGCAGATCCTCGGCGCTGGCCAATGTTGGCCGGCCGTCGGGACCGGGCTGCAGCCGCACCCGGCCCAGGCGGGTGCCCTGGGCCGCCGAGCCGACCAGGGCGGGCCGGCCCTCGCGCCGGGTGAGGGTCTGGCGGCTGACGATGAGGTCCAGTTCGGGAAAGCGGGTGGCGAGGGCTTCGTTGTCGGCGGCGGCAAGATCGCTGAGTAGGAGCAGGTAGTCGACCTGGCCCCGCAGTTGGGCGATGGGGCCGGCCAGGGCGGCGAGGGGATCGACGAAATGGTCGGACTGCGGCGCCACCCCCAGGATGCCCACCTGCCAGCGGCCCAGGGGGCGCACCAGGTACGGGGCCACGCCGGGCAGGGGCTGACGCAGGTTGGTGGAGACCAGGGGCAGGCTGATCTGGCTGGCGAGCTGGGTGAGGAATTCAGGTCCCAGGTGAAAGTCGCTTGCGGCCAGGTTGAGCGCCGCGTACCCCAGCTGTACCATCGCCCGGGCGTAGGTCCGCATCCGCAGGCGGTCGAGTTCCTCCTCGCCGTCGACGAAACCGCCGGCATCGACCAGCAGCAGAGGGCCGCCGGCGGCGCGCTGCCGGTCGATCAGGGCGCCGCGTCGGGCCACACCGCCGAGTTGCTCGTCGCTGCAGCCGCAGACCTCGAGAAAGGAGCGGGTATCCCCGGTGTGGAGGATGAGGGCGCCCTGGGGCCAGGCGGGCATGGAGAGGGCCAGCGCGAGGAGGGAAAACACTAGAGGTTGCATGCGTAGTAGAGACGGCCCAAGGGGGTGAAAGTTTCAGTGCGTGCGGCGCTTCAGGAAGCGGTACAGCGGCAGGCCGAGCAGCAGCAGGTAGAAGGGCAGGAACTCGGCCCACAGCACCCAGGGGCGTTCCTCCCAGATGCCGGTGTTACTATAGCCGCTGAGCACGTCGTAGGCAAGGAAGATGGCGCCGCTGAGGTAGAGCCAGGCCGGCGCGGGGAAGAGGGCGAGGAAAGGCAGCACCCACATCAGGTACCAGGGGTGCAGGGTGGGGGTGAGTAACAGATAGGCACCCAGGATGGTGAAGGTCGCCCGGTACAGGTCGGTGATACGCCAGCAGGCCCACAGCACCACCAGGCCCAGCAGGCCGGCACCCAGCAACTTGGCCTGGTGCAGGGCGGCCTCGTCCTGGCCCAGGGCCGGGTCGCGCAGCAGTTGGTAGACCGTCGAGAAAAGGGCATCGTTGAAACGCCACTTGAGCAGATAGGCCTGCAGACCGGCAAAGAGCTGCAGGCCTGCCCCGATATAGGGCAGAAAGCCAAGGCCCACCAGCAGGGGTAGCCACCACAGGAGACGGCGCTGGCCCTGCAGGCGTTGCCAGAAGAGGGGCAGGGCCAGGGCCGGCAGAAACTTGGCCAGCAGTGCCCCGGCGGCGGCCCAGAGGGCCGGCAGGCGTCGCCCGGCCTCCAGCCAGTACAGGGCCAAGAGCAGCAGCGAGACGGCCAGCACGTCGAGATGGCCGCTGCCGGCCACCTCGATCACTGGCAGGGGGTTCCAGGCGTAGAGCAGCACCCGCCGCTGGTCCTGGCCGCGCTGGCGCAGGATACGGACCAGCAGCAGCACCAGGCCTAGCTCCACCGCCACCAGCGCCCCCTTCATGGCCCAGATGCCGGGGTGTACGGCGCAGACCCCCAGAAAGAAAAACTGGGCCAGGGGCGGATAGATGGTGGAGAGGTCCTTGTGGTTGATACCCGCGTACAACCCGTTGCGCAGTTGGGCCACCTCGGGTGATTCAGGGGCGTGAAGATAGGGGTTGATGCCGGCCCGTTGCACCCGGCCGTCCCACACATAGCGGTAGATATCGTCCGAGAGACTGGGCTCGCTGAGCAGCAGGGTCAGGCGGAAGAGCAGGGCCAGGCCGAGCAGGGACCAGAGCGGTCCGGCCGGCCGGCGCCATACCCACCAGGCCGCGGCCAGGTACCCGAGGAAGGCGGGCAGCAGCAGGGCCCAGAAGCGGGGGATCTGGGTCTGCAGGGGGCCCAGCCAGACCAGCCCGGCCCAGGCAGCTTCGATGAGCAGGCCGGCCAGCAGGGGCAGGGCCTGAAGCCTGAGGGCCGCCATTCAGCGCAGGATACGGCGCGCGCCGGCGTAGCGCGCCTGGAAGTAAGGGGCCGAGAGCGGGGCGATGACCACCTGTCCCATTGAGGGGCTGGCGTGGGCGAAGCGGTCCCGGCCCAGGTACACCCCCACGTGGGAGACGCCGGGGCCCTGCGAGGAGATGCGGAAGAAGACCAGGTCGCCGGGACGCAGCTGGTGCTGGGTGGCGACCCCGTTGCCCAGCTGGTAGAGTTGCTGTGAATTGCCCGACAGCTCGAGGCCGTACGCCTCGCGGTAGATGGCCCGGGTCAGGGCCGAGCAATCGAGTCCGGCACGGGTGTTGCCGCCCCACTGATAGGGTACGCCCACATAACTCTGCGCCACCCGCACCAGCCGGCTGCGGTTGCCGTGTAACATCGCCTGCTGCCGCTTTTCCAGCTCGCGGGATACCCCTTTGTCGCCGGGGTGCACTGGCGGGGTGTAGCGCGGGACCGAGGCGCAGCCGCTCAAAAACAGGAGGAGGGCGAGGCCCCAGGCGCCCATCAAGGGATCAATAAGTAAAAAAACCCTTGCCGGTCTTGCGGCCCAACTCGCCCCGGTCCACCAGTTCGCGCAGCAGGGGACAGGGCTGGTACTTGGGGTCGCCAAAGCGTTCGGCAAAGGATTCGAGGATGTCGAGGGTCACGTCGAGGCCGACGAAGTCGGCCAGGGCCAGCGGGCCCAGCGGGTGGCTGGCGCCCAGTTGCATGGCCCGGTCGATGTCGGCGGCTGAGGCCACCCCCTCGGCCAGGACGAAGATGGCTTCGTTGATCATGGGGAAGAGGATGCGGTTGACCACGAAGCCGGGGCGGTTGTGCACGGCGATGGGGATCTTGCCCAGGCGCAGGACCAGGCGTTCCACCGCGGCCAGGACCTCGGCGTCGGTGTGGGCGGTGCGCACCACCTCGATCAGGGGCATGAGCGGCGGCGGGTTGAAGAAGTGCAGGCCCAGCACGTGGCTCGGCCGACCGGTGGCCAGGGCCAGGGTTTCCACGTCGAGCCCCGAGGTGTTGCTGGCCAGCACGGCTTCGGGCCGGCAGTAGGTGTTGAGCCGGGCGAACACCTCCCGCTTCAGGGCCATCCTCTCGGGCACGGCCTCGATGACCAGCTCCACCTGGCGCAGCTCGGCCCAGCCGGCTGCCGGGCGGAGGCGCTGGAGCGCCCGTTCGCAATCCGGAGCGGCCAGGGCCCCCTTCTCCACCTGCCGGCGCAGGCGCTGGGCAATACGCTCCAGGCCGCGCTGGAGGGCGGCCTGATCGGCGTCGTACAGGCATACCTCGAGGCCGGAGGCAAGCAGCACCTGGGCGATGCCGCAGCCCATGGCGCCGGCGCCGATCACGGCGGTGTGGTCGAAATCCACGGCAGGTCGGTCGGGTGAAGGCAGGGGAGTTGCGCGGAGATTTGAAACCGAGGGGTAAACCAAACTTAAGAGCCGGGGCCGGGGGGGGCAAGTGGGTTTGAGGGCAGGTGGGGATTGGGATATATTCGGGCAGCGGGCGCCCGCCTGCAGCGGGCGGCCAACACGGAGAACAATTCATGCCTCTGAAACTGGCTTTTGCGGGTTTCCGCCACGGCCATATCCGCAGCCTGTACGAACTGGCCGGCCACAGCGCCGGCATCGCCGTGGTGGCTGCTGCCGAAGACGACGCTGCCACGCGCCAGGCCCTGGCCGGGCGCGTGCATTTCACCCACGAGGCCTGCGAAGGCATGCTGGCCGAGGTGGAGTGCGACGCGGTGGCCATCGGCGACTACTATGCCCGGCGGGGCAGCCTGGCCATCGCCGCGCTCAAGCGCGGACGGCACGTGATCAGCGACAAGCCGCTGTGCACCAGCCTGGCCGAGCTGGACCAGATCGAGGCCCTGGCCCGCGCCGGCGGGCTGAAGGTGGGTTGTATGCTGACCATGCGCGACTCGGCCACCACCCTGGGGCTGCGCGCCCTGGTGCAGGAGGGGGCGCTGGGGCCTCTGCACGCCATCAGCTTCGGCGGCCAGCACCCGCTGATGCTGGGCTCGCGGCCCTCCTGGTACTTCGAGCCGGGCCAACACGGGGGCACCCTCAATGACATCGGCATCCACGCCTTCGACGCCCTGCCCTGGATCACCGGGCTGGAGTTTATCACCCTCAACGCTGCCCGCAGTTGGAACGCCTTTGCGCCCCGGTTCCCCCACTTCCAGGACGGCGGCCAGGTGATGTTGACCATGGAGGGCGGCTGCGGGGTGCTCGGCGATGTATCTTACTTCTCCCCTGACCGTGCGGGTTATTCGCTGCCCCTGTACTGGCGTCTGACCCTGTGGGGCCGGGAGGGGGTGGCCGAAACCTCGGCCACGGCAAAGGAGATCAGGGTGGCCGCCGCCAACGACGAACACCTGCGCCAGTTGCCCCTGCCGCCGGGGCGTGAGGGCGGGTATCTGCACGACTTCCTCGCCGATATCGTGGGCCGGCCGGTGGACCTGGACACCGGCGCGGTGCTCAAGGCCGCCCGCCTTTCCCTGCGTATCCAGCAGGCTGCCGACCAGGGGCTGCGCGAGGTGCCGCTCTAGCTTGCTGATCGGGAGAGTTGACTATGCAGTGGACCTCAGCCGTTTCGTCGGAACCAGACCTCGACCATGCCCTGGACGCGCTGGAGCGCGAGCTGAAGCCCGCGTTCGGCAATGGCCCTGCCGACCTGGCGGTCGTCTTTGTCTCCCCGCACCACCAGGAGGACTACCGCCGGATTCCCGCCCAGGTCCAGCAGCGCTTCGGCCCGCGGGTGTTGATCGGCTGCAGCGCCGCTGGAGTGATCGGCGGGGGCCGTGAATTCGAGCAGCAGCCGGCCCTCTCCCTCACCCTGGCCAGCCTGCCCGGCGTGCAGCTCCGGCCCTTTCAGCTGATCGACCGCGACCTGCCGGACCTGGACGCCGGTCCGCAGCAGTGGATCGACCTCATCGGCGCCGCCCCGCAGCCCCCGGTCCATTTCCTGCTGCTGGCCGACCCGGCCACCTTCGATCCGCGCACCCTGCTCATGGGATTGGATTTTGCGTACCCGGGCGGCGCCAAGATTGGCGGCCTGGCTTCGGCCCCCCAGGGCAATGCCCTCTTCCTGGGCCAGGCAACCCTCGATGACGGGGCTGTCGGGCTGGCGCTGGGCGGCAATATCGCGGTGGACACCGTGGTGGCTCAGGGATGTCGGCCCATCGGCCAGCCCATGACCATCACCCGCTGCGAGGAGCATTTCCTGCTCGAACTGGACCACCGCCCCGCTGTCGAGGTGCTGGTGGAGCTGTACCACCGCCTGGAGCCCGAGGATCAGGAACTGCTCAACCACGGCCTGCAACTGGGCATCGCCTCTTCCGAGCTGCAGCAGGATTTCGCCCACGGCGATTTCCTCATCCGCAATGTGATGCGTATCGGCCGCGACCCCGATTTCATCGCCATCGGCGACCACCTGCGCCAGGGCCAGACCGTGCAGTTCCATCTGCGCGACGCCCGCACCGCCGCCGAGGACCTGGCGCTGATGCTGCAGCGCTATCACACCCGCCCGGCATCCACCCCGCTGGCCGGCGCCCTGCTCTTCACCTGCACGGGCCGCGGGCAATACCTCTTTGAGCGGCCCAACCACGATTCCGACATGTTCCGGCAGCAGGTGGGGGCCCTTCCCCTGGCCGGCTTCTTCTGCGGCGGCGAAATCGGCCAGGTGGGCGCCGCCACCTACCTGCACGGGTACACCAGTTCCTTCGGGATCTTCCGGCCGCTGCACGCCTGAGCCGGCGCTGGCCGGGGCCGGCGGTTCAGCCGTCGAGGCGGGCGGGGAGGGTGTCGATGAACTGCCGGATTTCGTCGCGCACCCGGCGATAGTGGCCCAGGGCCTCCTCCTCGTTCCGGGCGTCTTTGGCCAGTTTGGGCGGATCGTCGAAGCCCACGTGTACTACCCGGGTCTGGCCGGGGAATACCGGGCAGTGTTCGTCGGCGTGGCCGCAGACGGTCACCACGTAGTCAAAAACAATCCCCTTCAATTCATCCACCTGTTTGGAGCGCTGGCCGGTGATATCCACCCCGGCCTCGGCCATGACCCTGACGGCATTGGGGTTGAGGCCGTGCGCTTCGAGGCCGGCGGAGCAGGCTTCGACCTGATCCCCTTTGAGGTGGCGGGCAAAGCCTTCGGCCATCTGGCTGCGGCAGGAGTTGCCGGTGCAGAGGAAGAGCACTTTCAGCATCGGAGATACCTCGGGAGGCGAAGGCTCAGGTTCTGGCCGCTCGGGGGGCTGGCCGGGGGCCGCAGAGCGCGCCGGCCTTGGCCAGTTTTTGCAGACTAGCTAGGTCGCGAGCAAGCAACGGATCATGTCCCGCTTCCTTCTTCAGGTAGTCAACCAGCCGGCGGGTCAGGCCGGTGCTGGCTTTCTTCAAAGCGTAATAGATCCAGGTGCCCTCGCGCCGGCTCTGGACCAGGCCGGCCTGTTTGAGCACCCCCAGATGCCGCGAGATCTTCCCCTGCGGCATCTGCAGGACCTCCACCAGCTCGCAGACACACAACTCCCGCGTCCGCAACAGAAACAGGATGCGCAGCCGGGTGGCGTCCGCACATGCCTGGAATACCGCTATGTCAGCTTCCATTGCCGGTCCTTTCGGTTCAGCCAGCAAGGGGTTGCGGGGCCACGACAAAGTAGCGCCGCTGGAACCAGAAGGCCACGTTGACCAGGCCGATCAGGGCCGGCACCTCCACCAGCGGCCCGATGACCGCGGCAAAGGCCATACCAGAATCGATGCCGAACACCGCCACGGCCACGGCGATGGCCAACTCGAAGTTGTTGCTGGCCGCGGTGAAGGACAGCGCCGCCGTCTGCTCGTAATTGGCCCCCACCTTCTTGCCCAGGTAGAAGGAGACCAGGAACATCACCACAAAATAGATGAGCAGCGGCACGGCGATGCGCAACACGTCCATGGGAATCTTGACGATATACTCCCCCTTGAGGGAGAACATCACCACGATGGTGAAGAGCAGGGCCACCAGGGTCAGCGGGCTGATGCGGGGGATGAAGCGCTGCTCGTACCAGTCCCGCCCCCGGAGTTTGATCAGCGAGAAGCGGGTGAGGATGCCGGCCAGGAAGGGAATACCCAGATAGATGAAGACACTCTCGGCGATCTGGCCGATGGTCACCTGCACCACCGTGCCCTGCAGGCCGATCCATGCCGGCAGGATGGTGATGAAAACGTAGGCGTAGACCGAGAAGAAGAGCACCTGGAAAACCGAGTTGAAGGCTACCAGGCCGGCCACATACTCGGTGTCGCCTTTGGCCAACTCGTTCCAGACGATGACCATGGCGATACAGCGGGCCAGGCCGATCATGATCAGGCCCACCATGTACTCGGGGTAGTCCTGCAGAAAAATCACGGCTAGGGCGAACATCAACACCGGGCCGATGATCCAGTTCTGCACCAGGGAGAGGGCCAGGACCCGGTAGTTGCGAAATACCCGGCCCATCTCCTCGTATTTGACCTTGGCCAGGGGCGGGTACATCATCAGGATCAGGCCCACGGCGATGGGCATGGAGGTGGTGCCCACCTGGAAGCGGGTGATGAGTTCGACCACCCCCGGCGTCCAGTACCCGGCGCTCACGCCCAGGGCCATGCCCAGGAAGATCCACAAGGTGAGGTAACGGTCGAGGAAGGAGAGTTCTTTTTTTGGTGGATCGGCCATGGCGAAGGCTCCGGGTTATATATCCGTCAAAACGTATTGATGAATATATAGGGCGGCTGTCGGGAGAACAAGCCTGGGCTCGGCAGGACTCATGCCCCCGGGCGCGGCTAGCTGAGCATTCCCTTCAGTTCCGCCACCGAGGGCACCTTGCCGGCCACCTTGACCTGGCCATCCACGACCAGGGCCGGGGTCGTCATCACGCCAAAACTCACGATCTCCTTGAGGTCGGTGACCTTCACCAGCTCGTAGTCGAGGGCCAGTTCCCGCGCTGCGGTTTCGGCTACCTCGGCCAGTTGGGTGCATTTGGGGCAACCTGTGCCCAGGATCTGGATCTTCATGGGGTCTTCCTCCCTGGAAAAGGATTCCGTTGCACGCTACAGAATGGCGTTGAACAAATACCCGACGATCAGGATGCCGGTGGCGACGATGCCGACGAAGGCGG
>JADZBP010000325.1 GCA_020852055.1 Candidatus Latescibacterota bacterium | reverse complement strand
TCTCCTACCCCGCCCGACGCCACCCGCTGCCCGCCACAGCCAAAGAGCAGCAGGAGCACAGCCAGCCCCTCAGGGTCCGGCAGCCCGCACCAGAGCCGCCACCACCAGCCCCACCTCATCCTCCCGCACCGTGCGCAGATCGAGCAGGAACCGCTCGCGTTGTACACGCCCCACCACTGCCGGCCGGTCGGCGCGCAGGCACCGGGCCAGTTGCCCGGCGGTGCCCTGCCGCGGGTTCAGCGCCAGGGCCCAACTGGGCAACTCCTCGAGCGGAAGCGCCCCGCTGCCGATCTGGGCCCGCGAGGCCTCGACACTGGGACGCAAGGCCTCTACCGCTGCCGGCGGCAGGGCGGCCAGCAGGGCCCGGACCCGGGCCTCTACCACTTCGGCCGCTTCGACCATCATGCCCAACACCGGGTGTAAGCCAGGCAGAATCTCTGGGGCCAGGCGGAAGAGCCGCAGGCTGGCTTCGAGGCCGGCGAGGATCAACTTGTCGCAGCGCAGGGCGCGCATCAGCGGGTTGCGTTCCATGGGTTCGACCAGGGCCCGCCGGCCGACAACAATGCCGCACTGCGGACCGCCCAGCACCTTGTCGCCGCTGAAGCTCACCAGGTCCGCCCCCGCCTCCAGTTCGGCGCGCACCACCGGCTCGCCGGGCAACCCCCACTGCCGCAGATCGGCCAGCACCCCACCACCCAGGTCGTGTACCAGGGGGATGCCCGTCCGCCGCGCCAGCTCGGCCAGTTCGGGGGTTTCGACCCGCGCCGTGAATCCCTGCACCCGGTAATTGCTGGGGTGGACCCGCAGGATGAGCGCGGTCTGAGGGCCGATGGCCTCGGTGTAATCCCGCAGGTGGGTGCGGTTGGTGGTGCCCACCTCGCGGAGTTGGGCCCCGCTGGCGGCGACGATATCCGGAATCCGGAAGGAACCGCCGATCTCCACTAGCTCCCCCCGCGAAACCAGCACCTGCCGACCGGCGGCCAGGCTGTTGAGGCAGAGCAGCACCGCCGCGGCGTTGTTGTTGACCACCAGCCCCCACTCCGCCCCGCTCAACTCGGCCAGCAGGTCGCGGACGTGTTCGGCTCGGGCGCCCCGCGCCCCCTGATCCAGGTCCATTTCGAGGGCGCAATAACACTCGGCGACCTCGGCGATGGCCTGTCGGGCCACCGCCGGCAGGGGCGCCCGCCCCAGACCCGTGTGCAGGATGACGCCGGTGGCGTTGATCGCCCGGACCAGGCTGGCTTGCCCCGCGGTGGCTGCGCGGGCCGCCAGCCCCGCGGTGGCGCGGCCCAGGAGCCTTTCCCGGTCGAGCGCTTCCTCGCCGGACTGCAGCTCCGCGCGCAGGCTGTCCAGGACCTGGCGCACCAGGCCGACAACGTAGTCGCGGCGGTAACGCGCCAGCAGACTCTGGGCCTGGGGCGTGCCCAGCACCTGCTCCACCGAGGGCAGCAAACGGAGTTGTTGGCTCATATCCAGAGAATAGGGGTTATGCCCGTCCACCGGCAAGCGCTTGGATATGGGCTTTGCACTATTATCATATAGGTTTTATACTTGCCTTACCCCCGGCGCCGTCCTCGGCGCCATCCCCATGCTGAAGCTCCCCTGTTGTCCGCCCCCCATCTTTGCGCTGGGTCGTCCATGCGTTGGTCGCACTGTGTCCTGGTGGTACTGCTGGTGTGGCTCGCGCTGCCCGGCCAGACCCAGGCCCGCAAGGAAAAGAAGATCCCCGACCAGGTCCACGTGGTCCGGCGCGGCGAGAGCCTCAGCAGCATCGCCGAGCACTACCAGCTTTCGGTGGCCCAGCTGCGCAAGGCCAACCGGCTGCGGGGGGACCAGATCCGCGTCGGCCAGCGCCTAAAGCTGCCGCCCTTCACCCGACCGGCCTGGCATCGGGTGGACAAAGGGGAGACCTTGGTCGGGATCGCCCGGCTCTACCGGCTGGACCTGGACCAGCTCCGCCAGTTCAACCTGTTGAGCGACGACCGGATCCTGGTGGGCCAACGCCTGCGCCTCAGCGCCCCCGAATCCACCCTGACAGCCCAGCCGGCAGCCCCACCACTGCCCCCACCCACGGCAAAGCCGCCGGCCAAGGAAGTCCCTCGGCCCCCGCTGCCGGACAGCACCCTGGCGGTCGCGGTGTCGGACTCGACCGCCGACGATACCGCCGAAGCAGCCGATAGCACCGCCCAGGAGGGTCCCGATTCGACCGCCACCGCCGAGGAGGAAACCCTGCCGCCCCTCGATTACCTGGTCCAGAAGGGCGAATCGCTGGTGGACATCGCCCGGCGCTTCGACCTACCACCCGGCCTGTTGCGCCAGCTCAACAATCTCAAGAAGGACCGCCTCCGGCCCGGACAGAAACTGCGCCTGCGCCCTTCCGCCCTCGACGAGGGCACCCATATCGTGCGGCCCGGGCAGACCCTCACCGGTATCGCCCGCTCTTACCGGCTGGACGTGGAGAAGCTGCGCGAACTGAATGGCCTGGACAAGGATGGCCGGATTCTGGTGGGCCAGAAGCTGCGCCTGCGGCCCACGGCCAAGGATGTACACATCGTCGAACGCGGGGATGCTCTGTGGGAGATCGCCAGCGCCTATGGCATCGACGCCGAGGAACTCAAAAAGCTCAACGGGCTCGATTCAGAGGAGATCTATCCGGGCCAGGAGCTGAAGCTGAGCCCCAGGAAGGCCGACACCTTCGCCCTGTACCGGGTGGAACCGGGGGACAACCTCAGCGAGATCGCCCGCCTGCACCAGATGAGTGTGCCCGAGCTGCGGCGGCTGAACAAGATCAAAGGCGCGGTGATCCATCCGGGAGCCCGGTTGAAGGTCAGACCCATCCTCGGCGACACCGAGTCCCTGCAGACGGCCGAGGTCAACTGGGATAGCCTGCGGGTGCCCCTCAGGAGGCTGGGGGAGATCGAGAGCGAGAATGGCCCTTATTATCGCGACCGCCCCAAGGCCCCCCACCAGCTCCAGCCCGACTATTACGAAAACCCCTCGTTATCCCCGATTCAGGCCTATGAACGGTCCCAGGAATTGTGGCAGGCCTTTGCCGGCTCGGTGGAGCAGCTCCCCCCCCTGAGTTCGGCGCTCAAGGGCTGGAACTTCGTACTCGACCCCGGCCATGGAGGACTGGACCCCGGGGCGGTGGTCCAGGTTATGGACGGCAACGGCAACAAGGTTTTTGTGGTCGAGGACGAATATGTCTACGACATCGCCGTGCGGGTTTATATCCTCTTGCGGCGCCACGGCGCCCAGGCCGGCCTGACCCTGTTGAGCCCCAACCACCTGCTGCGCCACAGCAATCCGGCGGCCCAGACCTTTGTCAACGAGAAGAACGAGGTCTACAACAGCCGCGAGTTCAACGAACCGAGCAACGCCCAGTCCTGGCCCCGCGGCGGCCGGGGCGGCAACCTCAATGCCCGGGTGCACATCGCCGAGAAGCTCTTCGGGAGCACGCCCGAAAACCGCCGCATCTTCCTTTCCTTCCACGCCGACATCGATCCCCAGGCCCCCGAGGCCCCGCTCGTGCTCTATTACCAGGGCAAGAAGACCCGCCGCGACCTGGTGTCGCGAAACTGTGCCCACGCCCTGCTCCCGGCGCTGGGCGCCGGCGCCCATATGCGGGGTCAGTCCCTGGCGGTGCTGCGCAACAACCCCGCCGGGGTCAAGGTCCTGCTCGAACTGCGCAACCTGGCGTACACCGACCACGGCTGGGCGCTGCGCTTCGAGCAGTTGCGCCAGCGCGACGCCGAAAAGGTGGTCAAGGGCATCCTCGAATATGTCAGCAGGCAGGCGCTGAGCAGCAAATAAAAAAGCCCCGGGGTTCTCCCCCGGGGCGCGGTATTTTTGATCTCGCGATGTTTCAGAAGCTGCGGTACCCGACGATCCGGCGGGCGGCCCGGCG
Source organism: Candidatus Latescibacterota bacterium (assembly GCA_020852055.1). GTDB lineage: Bacteria > Latescibacterota > UBA2968 > UBA8231 > UBA8231 > SICG01. The sequence continues at coordinate 3,376 of JADZBP010000325.1, read as the reverse complement.
CACCACCTCTGGTTCGAGGCCGGCCAGTTCACACCAGGGATCGATGCGCTGGCTCTCGATGAACAGGATCTCCGGGGTGCTGTCGTCTTTTTCCTCGGTTTTGGAAATTTCCCTCAGGGTGCTCAGGATCATGGCGTTGGCCAGCCGACGGTAGGCCAGGCAGATCCGTTCGCTGTTGGCGGCGTCGTGGTCGGTTCGCATAAGACAATCCTAGCTCGTTTGATGGGAAGGTCTCAACCACATGCCCCCATAATCTACGGATTTTCATGTGCAATTTTCAAAAAAATTTGCCCAACTCCATCAAAATAGCCCGCTTCCTCAAAGGGACTTGCTGCCGGCGCGGCAACTAACCTTTGCGTAAACATCAGGTTGGTTCCTCCCCGGCGCTGATACTGCGCCCTTCGCGGGCAGCGCGGTAAAGCCGGTAGATCCATTCGAGGGTCTGGAGCGCCTCCCTCCCTTCGGCAAGGGGCGGACGGCCGGTTTTCACCGCCCCGATGAAATCCTCCCACTCCAGGTTCCACGACTGGTCCTCCCCGGAAAACGCAAAGCATTCCTCTGCGGGTGCCCCCCCGGCCGGCGCCCGCCGGCCCACCACCGCCTGTTCGGGCCCGTAGGACCGCCCCAGGCCCGTGGCCGTGGCGTAGCCATCGCGGCCAAAAACCTCGAAGCTGAACAGGTTTTTCCACTGGGTCCAGCTCACGTGCAACGAAGCCACCTGGCCGGTGGCCGTGGCAAAGAGCCCGAAGGCGTTGTCCTCGAGCGGAGTGATATCCCAATACTGGGTGCTGATCTCACCGCTGACCCGGGCAAAGTCCCCCAGAAACCACCGGCTCAGGTCCACCAGGTGCGCTCCCTGATCGAGCAGTTCGCCGCCGCCGGAACGGGCCGGGTCGGCCCGCCATTCCCGCTCGTACCCGGGGCGCCCGCCGTGGCCGTAGCGGCCACGCACGAAATGCAGCGGCCCCAGCAGACCCGCGTCGCACACCTGGCGCAGCTTGAGGATGGCCGGGTGGTAGCGGTGGTTGTACCCGGCCTTCAGGCAGCGCCCAGACCGGGCGGCCGCCGCCACCGCCAGACGGGCTTCCCCCGGGTTGCGGCCGAGGGGTTTCTCGGCCAGCACGTGTTTGCCTGCGCGCAGAGCCGCGGCGCTGATGGGCGCCAGCCAGTCATGAGTAGTGGATACCACCACTACATCGAGGCCTTCGGCGGCAACCAGTTCCTCCCAGGTGGCGACCGTCGCCGCCCCGTGCTGCCGGGCCAGCGCGGCAGAAGCCTCGGGGTTCAGGTCGCAGACCAACGCCAGCTCAGATTCGGGATGGGCCGCCACGGCTGCCGCCCGTTTCTGCCCCACCCCGCCCGCACCCACCAGACCGATCCTGTACATCCATTCCTCACTTCGGGGGCACGATCCGCCGCACCGTGTAGTGTTCGGTTTGCATCACCTGCTTCACGTCCAGCCCCTGCCAATCGTCCCAGACAGCGCTGAAGAGCCGGCCGCTCAGCCCGTCGGAGCGCGGGGAGGCCAGGTACACCACCAGGGCCGCCGGACGGATGGGGTCGGTCCCCCCCTCTTCCTGCTGCCGCCGCGCCTCGGCCAGGGCCTGGTCCCCGGCCAGCCGGCCGGCTTCGAGCACCTGGTCCAGCATTCGGGTGTTGACGGCGCCGGGGGCCACGGCATTGACATCGATGTGGTATGGGGCCACCTCGGCGGCGAGGGTCTCGGTGAAACGCACCACCCCGGCCTTGGCGGCGCTGTAGGCGCTGAAACAGGGCCGCGGGGAAACCGCCCCCCCGCCGGATAGATTGATGATCTTGCCGTACCCCTTCGCGATCATCCCAGGAAGCACGAGTTGGCTACATAGGAAACACCCACCCAGGTTGATGCGCACCGCCTCCAGCCAGGCCGTGGGGTCCACCTGGTGGGCCGGGCCGATGGGCCCCAGGACCCCGGCGTTGTTGACCAGGATGTCGACCCCGCCCCACACCGCAGCCAATTCCCCGAAAGCACGGCGCAGCTCGGCCTCGCGCGCCAGGTCGGCACTCAGCACCAGACTGCGCGCCCCACCGATTTCGGCCGCCACCTCCTCCAGTTGCCCACGCGTGCGGGCCAGCAGAGCCACCTGCGCCCCGGCGGCGGCCAGGGCCAGGGCAATGGCCCGGCCGATGCCCCGCCCCGCCCCGGTGACCAGGGCTTTCCTGCCTTTCAGTTGCACCGTCTCGCCTCCCGCATAGTATCTAGATTTAGGATAGGGAAGAAGCCCGTTGGCAGCCAGCGCCCGTTGACCGGGCCGGCGGCGTGGGCTAAATTGTGTTATTCCTTTTCGAGATAGATCGCATGGCGCTGCCTTCCATCCAAGCCGACCCCAGATCCCTCTGCCTGTACATCAACGCCCAGTCCCCCGACGGCGGCCTCTTTGCCGGCGACCGTACCCAGCTGCATCCCGACAGCCGACTGCCCTGGCGCATCTCTCCTGAGCCCTTCTGGCTGAGCCCCGAGCAGCACCAGCTGCTCCAGCGCCTGGGTCCGGTGCTGGTGCGCTTCTACAAGGCCGCCAACCTCCTGTACCACCAAAGCGTCAAGGGCCTGCAGCCCGCCTGGGTCCATCAGTACCTCGACTTGGGCAAACCCGAGCGGGTGGTGGAGATGGGCCGCATGAACCGCCTGCGCTCCCATCTGCCCCTCATCCTGCGCCCGGATCTGCTGCTCACCGCCGAGGGGTTCCGGCTCACCGAGCTGGATTCGGTGCCCGGCGGCATGGGGTTCACCGCCCAACTGTCCCGCCTCTACACCGAACTGGGCTACCAACTCATCGGCGGGCCCGAGGGTCTGATCGACGGTTTCTATCGCGCGGTGCAGGGCACCCTGCAGCAGGAGCGTCCGGTGGTGGCCCTGGTGGTGTCGGACGAATCCAGCGACTACCGCCCCGAGATGGAGTGGCTGGCCGCCCAGCTTCAGGGCCGCGACTATCCGGTCTACTGCCTGCACCCCAAGGATCTGCGCTTCGACGACGAGGGGCTGCTGGTCGATACCGGCAATGGCCGGCTGCGGGTAGACGCGGTCTACCGCTTCCTCGAACTCTTCGACCTGCCCAATATCCCCAAGGCCGAACCCATCCTCTATTTCGCCAAGAAGAACGCGGTGCGCCTCACCCCCCCGCCCAAGGCGTACCTCGAGGAAAAGATGTGGCTGGCCTTCATCCATCACCCCCTGCTGCAGACCTTCTGGGAGAAGGAACTGGGCGCCGCCGCGTTGGCCCTGCTGCAGGAACTGACGCCGCCCACCTGGATCGTCGATCCCACCCCGGCCCCGCCCCATGTGGTGATTCCGGGCCTGCAGGTGGAGGGCCGCTCCTTCAACAATTGGCAGGCCCTC
>JADZBP010000324.1 GCA_020852055.1 Candidatus Latescibacterota bacterium | reverse complement strand
TCCGGGATTTCTGCGCCCGGGCGCTGCGGGCCTTCTCCCTGCCGCTCTGGGCCCCGGAGATCAACTGCGGTTTCCCGCTTTTTGCCGAGGGGCAGGCCGGGGTGCTCTACCCCTTCAATCTGCTGGCCGCGCTGTTGCTGCCCACCTACGCCGCACTCAATTACAATATAATTTTGCACCTCTGGCTGGCTGGAGCGGGCACCTACGGGTTCCTGCGCGCCTTGGGTTGCCTGCGGGTGGCCGCTCTGGTGGGGGGCCTTAGCTCTTGCTGCAGCGGGTACCTGGTGGTGCGGGCCATGTCGCCCAACTACCTCGACGTGTGCGCCTGGATGCCCGTGTGTCTGCTCCTGATCGAGCTGGCGTTGCAGCGGGGGCAATGGCGGTTGGCGCTGGGGGCAGCGCTGGTTATTGGCGCGCAGTGGCTGGCCGGGCATCCGCAGGCGGCGCTGTATTCGGCCGGAGCCGGCAGTTTCTTCGCCCTTTACCGGGGTTGGCGGCTGGGCGGGCGGCCGGTGTTGGTGCTGGCGGTGGGGGTGCCGCTGCTGGGGGTTGGGCGGGCGGCGGTGCAGTTGCGGCCCACCGCCGAACTGGTGCAGGTCTCCTCGCGGGGCCAGGGCTTGAGCATGGAGCAGTTCGCCAGCATGTCCCTGCCGCCCGAACGCCTGCTCACCTTCCTGCTGCCCAACTTTTTCGGCAACGATGCCAGCGGCTCGTACTGGGGGCAGGCGGAGGGCTTTTTTATCCAGCTCTGTCCCTATATGGGGGTCGTGCCCCTGTTCCTGGCCTTGGTGGCCTTGCGGCGCCGGCGCGACCAGTACACCTGCTTTTTCTGTGTGTTGGCCTGCCTGGCGCTGGTCCTCTCGCTGGGGCATTATACCGAGCTTTTCCCGCTGCTGTACCAGATTCCGGGGCTCAAATCCTTTCGTATTCCCACCCGATTCCTGTTGTGGCTGGCGTTGGCGGTGGCGGCCCTGGCAGGTCTGGGCCTGGACCAGATCCTGCGCTCGCCGCGGCGGGTGGGGGCGGGTAGTTGGTGGGCGGCAGCACTCCTGGGTGGGGTGGCCGTCGCCATGGCCGGCATCAACGGCCACGTGCTCTGGGCCGACGCCGGGGAGTTGGGTCGCCTCGGGGGAGCCAAGTTGGCGGCCCTGCTGCACTACCAGCAGGAATTGCGCGGGGATCTGGTCCGCTGCCTGGTCCTGTTGGGGGTGGGGGCGGCGGTAGCCTCCTGCCAGGGCCGGGAAGGCTGGTGGCGGCGGGCGGTGCCGGTGGTGGTGGTGGTGGCGGTGTTTGTCGACCTCTACAGTTTCGGCGCCTCCTTCAACGGTGTGGTCGATCCCCAGGTCTATCTGCGCCAGCCCGAGACTGCGACGCGTATCCACGAGGATGCCCCAACGAAGGCGGGCATGGCGCCAAGGCTCTTGAGCCTGGTTGCCGAGGAGAATTCGAATTACGACTGGCATGGCGGCTGGGGGGTGGATCTTCGTTCGTACGAGCAGTACCCCCGGACCCTGCGCATGTACACCGCCAGCCTCTACGGGCTGGGGGGCGCCCTGCCCGGGTGGAGTCCCTTGCACCTGACCCGGCACTGGGAATTCACCCGCGCCTATCCGGGGGTGATGGACCTGGCCGGGGTGCAATATGTGGTGAGCGCCCGACCCCTCTCCGGCCACAGTCTCGAAGCCATCGCCGACGGCGAGATCAAGGTGTACCGCAACCGCACCGCGCTGCCGCGCGCGTACCTGACACCGGGGTACCGGGTGGCGCCGGGCGCCCGCGAACGCCTTGAACTGCTCATCGACCCCGCCTTCGACCCGCGGCAACAGGTCGTACTCGAGACCGATCCGCTCCAGCCGCAGGGCCCGCCCGGACCCGCAGGGTTGGTGACCGTATCGTCTTACGCCCCGCAGGAGGTGCAGCTGGAGGTGGAGGGCGGTCAGGGCGGCATGGTGGTGCTTTCGGACACCTATTATCCTGGCTGGCGGGCGTTTGTGGACGGCCAGGAAAGGCCCATACTCCAGGCAAACCATGTGTTCCGCGCCGTGCCGGTAGCGCCGGGGGAACGCCAGGTGGTGTTCCGCTACCAGCCGGATACCTTCCGCCAGGGGCTCTGGCTCAGCGGCGTGGCCTGGGTCCTCCTGTTCGCCTTGGCCTGGCGTTTCCGGGGCCGCACCTTTCCGGTGCCGCCAGCCGCGGGCGAACCGGAACTGGGCAAGGCGCGTCTGTGGGCATTGCAGGCGCTGCTGATCGTGCTGGTCCATGCCATGGTGCACCAAGGACCGGTGTGGATGGCCAGCCTGGAGCGCAGCCGGGTGCTGGGCAACTGAGGGCCATGGTGTGGCGGCAGGGCAGTTGGGTGGGTCCGTCGGCTGCGGCGCTGAGCCTGGCAGTCTACCTGTTCACCCTGTGCCCCACCGTGTATGTCGAGGGCGCCGGCGAGTTGATCGGCGCCACTTATCTGCTGGGCACGCCGCATCCCACAGGGTACCCCCTCTACTGCCTGCTGGGCCGGCTCTGCACCCTGGTTCTCCCCTTTGGCTCCCCGGCCCACCAGATCAACCTCTTTAGCGCCCTGGGCGCGGCTAGCGCCGTTGGCCTGCTGGCCGCCTTCCTGCACCGCCGCGGCCTTGCCGCTGCTGCCGCCCTCGGCGCCAGCCTCGCCTTCGCCTTTTCCGCCACCTTCTGGAGCCAGGCGGTGATCGCCGAGGTCTACGGCATGGCGATGGTGGGGGCGGTACTGCTGCTGTGGACGGGTCTTCGCGCCATTGAGGGCGGTACCCAGCGCGCGTGGTTGCTGCTCGCCTATGTGGCGGGGCTGGGTCTGACCCTCCACCTGAGTATGGTCCTGTTCTGGCCGGTCCTGGCCCTGCTGCTGTGGCGCCATCAGCGGCAGCTGCTGCGTACCTGGGTTTGCCTCGCTCAGGGCCTGGCCGCGTCGGCGCTGGGTTTCAGCCCGGTGATCTACCTGGTGGTCCGCAATGGCAAGGGGGAGGCATTTCACTGGGGGACAATAAGTTCAGTTGGTCAATGGTGGGATCATCTCAGCGGGGCGCTGTACCGGGACTCGTTTTTCTCCCTGCCGGCGGCGGCGATGCTGCTCAACCTGCAGCGCTGGGGGCTGCAACTGGCCGGCGAGTTCCATCCCGCCCTCCTCCCCCTGATGATCTGGGGCGGATGGGTGGGGTATCACCGCGACCGGCGGCTGTGGTCTCTGCTGGCCGGCGCCGTGGGGGCAAACCTGGTCGTGGCGCTCAACTACCACCGGGACCCCAATGGCATCGGGGTGTTTTTCCTCATCAGTATCCTGGCCGGGGCCATCCTGCTGGCCTGGGCGGTACAGGATCTGGCCGAACGCGGGCCTTGGGGAGGAAGGCAGGCTGCGGCTCGGTGGGGGATCGGCGGCCTGGTGGCCGCGGCGGTGCTGGGTACCCAGTACGCGGGCGCCGATCGGAGCCAGGTTGGGGTGGCTCACCAGTATGGGGTAGACCTGCTGGCCTGCCTGCCTCCGGGGGCGGTGCTGCTGGCCGAAGGGGACGACGCGGCTTTTGTGCTCGACTACCTGCAGCGGCTCGAAGGCATGCGCCCGGATGTGACCCTGTACAACCGCATGGGGCGGGGCCGCGACCTGTTGACCGGGGCTGAGCTTCAACTGGCTGCAGGAGCCCAGGCGCGCTTGCGGGCCCAGCGAGAAGCACAACTCATTGCCGAGGGCAGCCGGCCGGTCTATTACCTGTTCGCCCGCCGGCTGCCCCTCGAAGGGTACCGCCTGGTGCCGGCGGGCCTGGCATATCGGGTGTGGCCGCAGGCGGCATCCCTTCCGGGCGACGGGTTGGCAGCGGTCCCCCCCGTACCCGCTCCCGCCAGTGCCCACCTCGATCCCTGGGTGCGCAAGATCCAGTCCAACTATGCCTTCATGCGCGGCGAGGAGCGGCTGGCCCGGGCGGACACCGCCGCCGCATTGGAAGCCTACCGCGAGGCTGCCAGCCTGGGCAGAGATTCGCGAAGCACCCGCTTCAATGTGGCGCTGATAATGTTGCGCGCCAATAAGTTGGATGAAGCTAGTTCCGAGGCCGAGGCCGCGGTCAGACTCGATCCCTGGAACCCGGAGGCCCACCGACTGCTGGCGCAGATCCGGGCTCGCCAGGGGCGGCAGGGAGAAATAGATATACTGCACAAAAAAGCAGATTAAATAAGCGAGGCGCCTTGACGCCTCGGGAGGGGATGGTTACCTTGCGCATGGGTAGGAAGCGTGTCACTTGGGCCTGGAGGTCAAGGTAAATGGGAGGCAAATGGGGGCGCCTGCTGACGGCCGACCGCATCGTCGTCGGCCTCGAAGCCACGCGCAACCGGGACGCGATCCGCGAGTTGGCGGCGGTGCTCCAGAACGACGCGGCGATCGAGGATTTCAAGTCGCTGCTGACCGACCTGATGCGGCGGGAGGAACACGGCTGGACCTGCATCGGCAAAGGCGTAGCCATCCCCCACGTGCACGAGGATACCATCAAGACCCCGCGCCTGGCCATTGGCATCTCCCGCCAGGGGATCGAGTTCGGCGCCTCCGACGGGCAACCCATCCACCTGATCGCCCTGCTGGTGACCCCCAAAAAACACCAGACCCAGCATCTGGAGCTGTTGGCGGCCCTCTCGCGCCTGGTCCAGGTCGATGAGGTGCGGCTGCAACTGATCCAGGCCGCCGATGCCGCCGAGGTGCTGGAAATCTTCGGTTGTATCGGCAAATAGACCCTGGCCTTCGGGTATGGGGCTCCGGGATGTGGTCCCGGGGCCTTTTTTTGTGTGCCAACGGGTTGGCAGGTGTATTGACAGAGCCCGGCTAAGCCCCTAAATAGGGGAAGCCACCAGGGAGGCGGCGATGCACCCAGAGCTCAGCGGATTTTTCGCGAGGTCGGAGTCCAACCAGACCCTCTTCCTCGAAGGACCGGTAGGGGCCGGCAAGGGGCAGATGCTGGGCGAGCGGTTGCGCCAGCTGCTCGAAGCCGGTGTGCCCGGATACTCGGTACTGGTTTTGTTGCCCGACCGGGCGGGAAGGGACCAGTACCAGTACCTGATCGCCCGTTTCGACCTGGGGCCCTTCGGCGCGGTTGAGGTCGATACCTACTACAGCCTGGCCGGCCGCCTGGTGCGGCTCTTCTGGCCCCTCGTGGCGGCCGAAGCCGGCTTTGCCTCGCCGCAGCGCCCACCGGTTTTCCTCACCTACGAGACCGCCCAATTCCTGATGGGGGTGTTGATCGAGCCTCTGCTGGCCCAGGGCTATTTCGAGGGGCTGGTCCTGCGCCGGCAGCAGATCCTCTCGCAGCTGCTGGACAACCTGAACAAGGCGGCGGTCAACGACTTCCCGATAACCCAGGTCGCCGAACGCCTGAAGCAGGCCTGGACCGGGGAAGAGGTGCGCTTGCGTTTTTTCGACCAGGCCCAGCAGTGTATCGAACTCTTCCGCGGCCACTGCCTGCAGCACGGGTTGCTCGATCTGTCGCTGACGGTCGAGGTGTTCCACCGCCACCTGGCCGGCAAGGCGCAGTTCTGGCAGTATTTTGCCCAGCGCTACCGGCACCTGCTCGCCGATCAGGTGGAGGAGATGGTGCCGGTGGCCCAGGATCTGGCCCAGAAGCTGCTTCCCGGAGTGGACTCCGCCCTGCTGGCCGGCGACCGGCGCGGCGGGTTCCGGGTGTTCATGGGGGTCGATCCCGAGGGGGTGCCGCGCCTGCAAGGAGCTTGCCGCCAGGGGGTAATCCTTCCCGAGCAGGGGGCCGACGATCTGCGCGCCTTTGCCTGGCAAGTGGGGCGGGCGCTGGGCCTGGACCTGGGGGATGCCCCTGCGGGCCACCCCGCTGGGGCCGTTGCCGGCCTGATCCAGGAAGGGCACCGGTCGGCGATGATCGATCGGGTGACGGCCCAGATCACCGAGCTGGTGGCGGCCGGGGTGCCGCCCGGGCAGATCGCCGTGGTGGCGCCCCACGCCGACGGGGTGCTGCGCTTCGCCCTGGCCGAGGCCTTCGACGCAGCTCAGATCCCCTTTGCCATGGTGCGCCGCTACGAGAGCCTGCGCGAGGAACCCGTGGTGCGCGCCTGCCTGACCCTGGCTCAGTTGGCCCACCCGGACTGGGGGCAGCCTCCGCCTGTCTTCGATGTGGCCGAGGCCCTGGGGGTAGCCCTGGCACCCCTCGATCCCCTGCGCGCCGCCCTCTTGGCCGACCTGGGTTTCGACGCCAGCTCCGGCTCCCTACGCCCCGTCGCCGAGTTCGAAGCTGCCCGGGCCGGGCGCCTCGGGCCGGCGGTCCTCGACCGCTTCGAGGCCCTGCGCACCTGGTTGGCCGCGTACCGGGCACAGGCGGCGCCCGATCCCATCGACCAGTTCCTGCGCCGGCTTTTCGGCGAGCTGCTCGCCCACGCCGAGCTGGCCCCGGACGACGCGGCGCGGTACAGCAAACTCATCGCCTCGGCCACCTGGTTCCGCCAGGTGGGGCCGGCCCTGGGGCTGGGCGGCAAACCCCTGGGGCAGGGCTATGTCGAGATGGTCCGCTCCGGAGTGGTCGCCGCCCAGTACCTGACCGGGCTGGACGCGCAGAGCCCCGCCGAGTCCATCGCCCTGGTGGCTCCGGTGCACACCTACCTCCTCAGCGGCCACCAGGCCCGCTTCCAGTTCTGGCTGGACATCGGCTCTCGCCGGTGGTGGGAACCGCCCCAGCAACTCCTGACCAACGCCCATGTCCTGGCCCGCTCCTGGCCGGCGAAGCAGCGCTGGACCCTTGAGGCGGATATCGCGCACCGGAATCTGGTCCTGCACCGGCTGGTGCGCGGCCTGGCCCTGCGTTGCCGGGAGGGCATCTATCTGTGCGCCAGTGAACTCGAAACCAGTGGGCAGCTTCAGGACAGCCCCTTGCTGGAGGCGGTGCAGGCGGTGTTGCAGGAGGGGGGACCATGAGTTTCGTGGCGCGCCAGGGCCAGCGCGAGATTCTCGCCTACCAGGGCGGCAGGATGGGGGTGGCGGCCGTTCCGGGGAGCGGCAAGACCAGCACCATCGCCGCGCTGGCGGCCCGGCTGGTGGCCGAGGGTATGCCGGGTCGGGGCAAGGTGCTGGTGGTGACCTACCAGAACGCGGCGGTGGAGAACCTCAAGACCCGGATCCGCGAGGAGTTGGTGGCCAGGGGTCGCCTGATGGTGGGTTGCGACGTGCGGACGCTGCACGGGTTATGCCACGGGCTGGTCCGCACCTACCCGGACCTGGCCGGGGTCGACCCGGATTTTCAGGTGCTCGACGAACGGGCCAGCGCCCACCTGCTCGACAAGGCCGTGGGCTTGTGGAATGGGCAGAACACCCGCATCTGGGGCCGCCTCGGACCGGACGAGTACTACGGGCCGGCCTGGGAAGAGGAATGGCAACGCCTGGCCAACCAGCTGGCCCGCACCGTGATCGGCGCCGCCAAGAACCGCCGCCTCGGGGCCCTGGCGCTGGAGGAACTGGCCGGGGCGGGGGCCAACCAATTCCTGCGCATCGGCGCCAGCATCTACCAGCTCTACCAGCAACAATTATTGACCATCGGCGCCCTCGATTTTGATGATCTGGTCTGGATGGCGGTGGAACTGCTGGAGCGAAACCCGGATCTCTGCGAGCGCCTGCGGCGGCGGTGGCCGGTGGTGTTGGAGGACGAGGCCCAGGACAGTGTGCCCCTGCAGGAAGGGCTCCTGGGGCTGCTGACCGGGGAGGCGGGCAACTGGGTCCGGGTCGGGGACCCGAACCAGGCGATCATGAGCACCTTCACGGCCGCCGATCCGCGTTTCCTGCGCCGTTTCCTCGAGCAGAGTGGAGTGCAGGCCATCGAGATGGCCGTCTCCGGCCGCTGTGCGCCGCGGATCCTGGGCCTGGCCAACCGCCTAGTCGAATGGACCTGCCAGCATCACCCCCTGGAACCGGTGCGACCCCTCGCCTTCCGGCTGCAGCGGATCGTGGCCACCGGCGAGGGGGACCCACAACAGAACCCGCCCGACCTGGCCAGCAACATCGCCTTTCGCGAGTACAACCACCAGCACGAGGAGTTCGCCGACGTGGTGCGGCGGGCCCGTTCCTTTGCCGCTGCCCATCCCGATTGCACGCTCAGCATCCTGGTGCCCACCAACCGCCTGGGGTACGAGTTGGGCGAATATCTGCGGGAAACCGGCACCGAGTTCGACGAACTGCTGCAAAGCGGCAGGGCCGCCCGGCATGTGGCCGACGCCCTGGGGGGGGTCCTGGGGTTCCTGGCCCAGCCCCTGCAGCGGGTTTGCCTGGAGCAGGCCTACCAGGCGATGCGCCGGTGCTGGCCCGCCCCGCGGCAGTCCGGCAACCCGCAGCAGGTGGCCGCCCTGCTGCGCAGTTGTTACCGGCCAGAAGCCCTGCTTTTCCCCGAGCCCGGTGCCCTGCCCGAGGCGGCCCTGCCGCCGGCGGGGCCGCTGGCGCCGGGTGACCGGGCCGAAATCGAGTCCCTGGCGCGGGATCTGCAGCGATGGTTGCGGGCCGCCTGGCTGCCCATCGACCAGTTGGTGCTCACCGTGGCTCAGGACCTGCTGCCGGCCGACGATCTGGGGCGGGCCCACAAGCTGGCTTCGTACCTGCGCAGCCGGGCCGAAGAGCACGAGGACTGGCGTCTGCCCGACCTGGCCCGCGAGCTGGGCCAGGTGAGCCAGGGCGGGTCCGGGGGGTTGGCCGAGGGGAGCGAGGGGTACGAGCCGCGGCCGGGCCGTATCACCCTGACCACCATGCACAAGGCCAAAGGCCTGGAATGGGACCTGGTCTACCTGGTTGGCGTCGATGGCCGCTGGTTTCCCCACGCACTGGACGACTATTTCCTCGGCGAAAGGGATTTCCTCGGGGGCGATCCTGCCGCCGAGGCGCGTTCCGAACTGCGGGCCCTGGTCGGGGATCGGGATCCGGGCGGGTTTTCCGCCACGGACCAGGCCCACCTCGAGATCATCGCCGAACGTCTGCGCCTGCTCTATGTGGGCATCACCCGCGCCCGGCGCTTCCTCTCGCTCAGTTGGAGCCGCGAGGTGTCGGCCGGGACGCGGATGCGCAGTGTGGCGCGGGCGCCGATTTTCGAGGTGCTCAAGGGGCAGTACCAGGCTGATACCACTGGCGAAGGGAGGGCTTGAAGGTGGGATTGCTGCCGCAGGGATTCCGCTTCAGCCAGGCCAGCCTGGCGACCGCCGAGGTCTGTGCCCGGCGCTTTTACCTGCGCTATCTGGCTCGCCTGCGCTGGCCTGCCGCCGCTGATCCGGCCGGACTGGCCCGCGAAAAAGGTGCGGCCCGGGGGCGTGTTTTCCATCATCTGGTGCTGCAGCATATGCTTGGGCTGCCGGTCGCAGCAGAGGTGGAGGTACAGCAGGACCCGGTGCTGGCCCGCTGGTGGCGCCATTTCCTGCAATACCCCCCACCGGGGGTCCCGCGGGGCCGGGTTTTTGCCGAAATCGAACTCTGGGTGCCGCTGGGCCCCTGGCGTCTGCGCGCTCGTTTCGACCAGGTGGTGCTGGACGAGTATGGCGGCCTCTGTATCCTCGACTGGAAAACCGGTTCCCCGCCACCGCAGGGGTACCTGGGAAGCTGGCAGACGAGGGTCTACGCCTTCGCTGGCAGCGAAGGGGGCGCGCTCTTCACCGGCAGCGGTCCGGTGTCACCCGAACAGGTCTCGCTGTGTTACTGGCAGGCAGCGCATCCGGCGGCGGTGCAGTGGTACCGTCACGGCGCCACCGCCCACGCCGAGGTCCGGGCGCAGATCGAGGCACTTGCCAGCCGGCTGGCCGATTACGGGGATCGGGAGCAGTTCGAACTGACGGCAGATCATGGCCCGTGCCGCACCTGCGAGTTCCGCGCCTATTGCGGGCGCGGGGAAGGGGTGGGTCCCGGCTGGGAAGAGGAGGGGGAGGAAGACGAAGGGGATGAGGGGCTGGCTCCGCCCCTCGAGCCGTGGGGCTAAAGGGTGCTGCCCTCAGCGGCAGCGGCCAAAGGAGCCCGAGCCGCAGATGCGGCCGTCCACCCAGATGGCGCCGGTGAGGTTGACCCCCTGCAGATCGAGGGTGTCGAGGGTGGCGCCGGTGAAATTGGCGCCCTGGAGTTTGGCGCCCCCCAGGCGCCCGTCCTTGAGCTGGGCCCCCTGGAACCGGGCGTCGCGCAGGTCGGCCTGGAGCAGCAGGGCGCCGCGCAGCAAGGCGCCGCGCAGGTCGGCCCCCTGCAGGTTGGCCTTCAGCAGGGTGGCTTCCTGCAATTGCGCCTGCCGCAGATCCACCTGGTTGAGGTCGAGCTGGGCCAGGTTCTGGCGGCGCAGGTCGCAGCCGGGGCAAGCCCGTTGACCCGTCAGGTGGGATAGGGCCTCGTCACCGGCCAGGGGGAGTAATGCGGGTGCTGCGGGCGGCTCCGGGGCGGGAAGGGCAAAAGCGCCTGCAGCGGCGACCGGGACCTCGGTAACCACTTCGGGGGTCTCCAGACGGAGGCTCGTTACCCACAGGCGCACCGGACCCACCGCATCGGGCTGGGCGGCGAACTCGAGCTGGACCAGATCCCCCTCACCACTGACCAGGTCCTCTCCGGCCTGCGACCCGGCAACCTCCACCACCCCCTCCTGCACCACTGCGGCGCGGATCTCCTGTCCCGCAACCAGGGAGCCAGCCACCGGACTGCCTTCGATGAAGCGCGCCTGGGTGGGGTCGAATCGCAACTGCGCCAGCCAGCCGGAAAAAGGCGGCGCCTGGGCCAGGCAGAGCTGGACCTTGGCGGCGGTGTCCCCGGGGCTGGTGACGCCCTCGCGTTGTCCCTGGTCCCCGGCCTGGAGGTCGAAGTCGAGCACCAGGCTCTGGCACAGGGCCCCGACCGCGCAGCAGTGGATGGCGGCGGTGGCTAGGGCGAGCAGCGTGGGTTTGGCTGGTCTCATCCGGGGGTTGGTCTGACCGGTGGGAGGGAAGTCGGGATTAAGATACATTTCGCCGGGCTGAGGACAAAACAAAACTATTTGGCTCCCCGCGGCCGTGACCTGGCTCACCCCAGGGTGAATACGTTCCCCGACATGCCGGTGAGGTAATCGATCACCAGCCAGATCCCCGCCGAACCAAAGGCCCCCAGGGTCATGCCCAGGAAAAAGGGCCGCAACTGCAGGTAGACCCGCGCCCCTCCGTACTTGAGGGTCAGGGCCTTGACCATCCAGGCCAGGGCGACCGAAAACCAGACGTGGTAGATGGGGTGGGTCAGACCCAGGGTCATGCCGATGGGGTGCAGCGGGAAACCCACATAGCGGCCCTTCACATAGGTGAGAATGCCCATCAACACCGCGCCGAAGCCGCTGTACCCCAGGTGCCACCACTGGGGCGCCTGCGGGTTGTTGATGTTTTGGGTGATCCAGTCGCCGGCAAAGGTGGGCAGCCCGATGAACTGCCAGCCGACCAGGTTGATGCCGCCGTAGGTGTAGGCCAGCCGCAACACGGTCCAGGCCGAGGCCGCCAGGGTCAGGCAGATGGCCAGCAGGATGGCCCCCAAGAGCCGCCGCGACTCCAGTCCCGTTTCCCGCGCCATTTTCAGGCCGGTGGCTGCCGAGGCCATCACCAGGGTGCGGATGTCGGCGGACCACGCGAAGTTGAGTCCCAGGGTGCTCAGGCCGGCGGAGCCGACGGCGGCGCTGCCCAGGACATTGGCCGTGAAGATGGGGGCTGCCACCGTGGCCCGGCCATAGGCCAGACCGGTCTGGGAGATGATCCGCGTGAGGCCCAGGAAGATCACCAGCGAGGAGAGCAGGAACACCAGCGCCGTAGCCAGGTTGAGGCCGGCGGCCATCAGCCAGACGCAGCACAACACCGTACCGAGCACGCAGCCTATAACCGCCACCCGGTAGGACACTAACTCGTCGCGGTCGTCCAGTGCCGAGGGGCGTCCCAGGGCGCAGTGACCCACCTGCCGCAGATGGCTGCGGGCGTTCCAAAAACACGACGCAACCAGGAAAAAGAGGGCTCCCAGGGCCAGGTGGGCGACGCTGGGGGAGGCCGGGTCGGAGAAGGGCTGGATCGGGCCTATACTCCAGCCCAACCAGAGTTCCAGGCCGTTGTGCAGGTGGGCGAGCAGGGCGAAGAACCAGACGCCAAAGGAAACGTCCAGGCTGAGCAGGTAGGACAGGCCGATGACCTCGAAGCGGGGGGTGAAGTTGAGCCAGACCGCGTTGCGGAGGATGGGCACGGCTGTGGCGAGGGAGATCGGGGGGATGAAATTGAAATACGCGTGCAGCGCGTTGGCCGAGTTGATCAGGGCCGGCAGGGCAAACCCCAGCCAGGTGAGCGGATTGCGCAGGAGGGGCGGCAACAGGGTGTTCCCATCGCGGGCGCACAACTCGAGCGGCAGGATGGCCAGCGGATAGAGCAACTTCTCCCGCTCCATCCACTGTTTGCGCAGGATGACCAGCAGGCAGAGGGTGACAAAGTAGAGGCAGACGATGAAGAGGCTCCAGGCCAGCAGGGGACGGCTCCAGGCCGCCCAGGGCAGGGCCTCGTCCCGGCGCCCGCCTTCGAAGAGCTTCCAGGTACTGAGCGGATCGTTGGGGACCAGCCAGGAGGGCAGGTGGGGCAGGATCTGGGTGAGCCAGCCGTTTTCGGGGGTCGCGTAGTAGTAGAACCCGCCCAGCAGCGGGATCAGGTTCATGGTGAAACCCCACGAGGGGATCGCCGCAGCCACTGCCATCATGATGTAGCAGGTGGCCATCTCCCCCGGCTGCAGGCGGGCAAACCGGAATAGGGTCAGGAGCGGGTTGAGGGCCAGACTGAGGAGGAAGAACAGGAAGAGGGCTGCCCCGGCGGAGAAATCGGCCGCCATGGGCGAACCGCGCAGGACCAGCACGCCGTAGGGTTCACCCACGGCGATGGCCAGGGAGCCGAGCGCGCCCAGGAACACGGCGCGGGAACTCACGCCCCGGCGGGGGGAGGGCAGTGGCGAAGTCATGTCCCAGCAATCAATAAGCAATTGCCCGAGGCGCGTCAATCTCCCTTGACGGCAGCCGGGGTTTCGACAATATTGCACTGCCGTCAGCGTAAGCCGCTTCTAATCCAACTCAGGAGGGATCCAGCCCTATGCAACTGGTCGCCCGCGAACGTATCCTCGAATACACTGCCGCCTATACCGGTGAACGGTTCGCCGAGGGCCGCCCCAAGGTGGCCGACGACCTCGTCGAACGGATGAAAAAGGTCACCACCGAAGAAGCCTGGGGCACGCTGCACGGCC
>JADZBP010000323.1 GCA_020852055.1 Candidatus Latescibacterota bacterium | reverse complement strand
GCAGCCGTTCCTCCAACTGGGCCGGCGCCAGGGAGCGGGTCTCGAGCACGGCGCGGATGTTCTGGGCCACGGTCAGCCCGCGGAAGATCGACTTTTCCTGCGACAGGTAGCCGATGCCCTGCCTGGCCCGCTGGTACATGGGCATACGGGTGACCTCCAGGTCGTCGAGCACGATGCGCCCCTGGTCGGGCTGGACGAAGCCGACGATGCTGTAGAAGGTGGTGGTCTTGCCCGCCCCGTTGGGTCCCAGCAAGCCGACGATCTCGCCGGGCTCTACTCGCAGATTTACCCCCTCGACCACCCGCCGCCGGCCATAACTCTTGCACAGTTCCTCGGTGCGCAGCGCCACTTTATTCCTCCGCAGGCCGGTAGTAGGTGCCAGCCGAGCCGCTCATCTCGAAGGTATTGTCCTCGGCGGCCAGCACTTCGAGTTTTTCTCCCTTGGCGTGGTTGAGGGCTGCCGGCCGGCCCTCTTCCCGGAGCCGGGCCCACAGCTCCGCCCCCCCCTCGATGACCACCCGCTGCAGCCGGCCCTGCACAAAATGGAGCGTCACCTGATTGCCCAGGAAGCGGCTGGCCTCCCCGTTCTGCTGCCGGATCACCTCCGCCTTCCCCCCCAGTTCCAGCCGCACCAGCTCGCCGCCTTCCAGCACCGCCACCCCCTCGCCCGCCTCCAGCCAGCCGGCCTGGTCGGGCAGGATCTGGAAGGTGCCCTTGAGCGGGCCGGGCGCGGCGATCTGCGCCAGCCGGCCCTCCACCAGCTTGACCCGCAGGGTGTCGGCGCGCAGCACCGTCCGCAAGTCTCCGTGCTCGTGGCGCAACTCGGCCTGGCCCGCCAGACTCAACTCCTCCAGATCGCTGCGGTAGCTGCCTTCCCGGGCGAGCAGGCGGCTGTCGCGGCCCTGCACCTCGAAGCCCTGCCGCCCCCGCAATTCCCTGGCTTCGAGCGCAAAATCGAGCTCTCCGGCGCTGAGGCGCAACTCCTCGCCCGTATGCCGCTGCAGGCGGGCATTACCGCGCAGTTGGGCCTGCTGGGTGTTGAGATCGAAACTGAGCTGGCTGCCGCTGGCCACCCCCTCGAAGGCCGGGTCGCGCAGGGTCACCTCGGCGCTGGCCTCCAGTTGGCCGGCGCGGTGCCGGTAGCGCAGCTTGCCCGCCGCCAGGCGGCGTTCCCCTTCCCGGAAGACCACCTCGCCCACCGCCTCGACCTGGTCGCCTTCTTCCTGGTCCGAGAGCAGCCTGGCCTGGATGGCGCGTTCACCTCGCTCGATGCGGGCTGGCTCGCCCCAGGCCTGCCAGGTGCGGGCCTGGCGCTGCTGGCGCAACTCGTCGGCCCACAGCCGCAACTCCCGCTCCTCCAGTTGCACCTGACCGCGCGCCACCACCTCCTGCTCGGCCAGCCAACACTCGAGCGCGTTGGCGGCAAAGGTGCGCGCCGAATCGACCCCCTGCACCCCGCCGGTGAAATAGACCCGCCCCTGGCCGCTGACGAAACTCGCCCGGCCGCTGCTGAGGCGCACCCCGTCCCAGTCGAGGGTGACACTGTCGTAGTCGGCCGAGAAGCGGCCCCCGCGGCGGTGCCCGGTCTCGCTGCGGGCGGCGATGTGCACCTGGTACCCCTCTCCCCGCCACTGCCCGCTCACCCGGCGCAGGCTCCACTCGGCAAAGTCCAGTCCCGCCTGCAGTTCCTCGCCTGCTTCACTGCCCTCGGGCACCCGCAGGACCACCCGGCCGGGGATACTCAGTTTGCCGGTCTGCTGCTCCCAGACCAGGGTGTCGGCCCGCACCTCCAGGCTCTCCGGGCCGGTGGCCACCACCCCGCGGCCCAGGGTCCATTGCCCGGTGCCGCGGTCGAGGGCCAGCAGGCCGGCGCTCACCTGCGAGCTGAGCTGGCCCGCCGAATCGTAGAAAGCCACCTGGGCGCCGCTGTCGGCCCAGCTGGTCTGCAGCTCCTCGTCGTCGCGCAGGTAGGGGGCCACCACCCTGGCGTCGGTGCCCGGCTGGTGCAATTCCAGGCGCACCCCCCACAACTCGCGGTCAACACCCGCCGGGGGGGCCGGGGGCGGGGGCTCCCCCTCGGTGCCGCCGCCGCAGGCCCACAGGCCCAGCAAAAAAACAGCCGCGCCCCAGAGCGAGCGCGGCCGTGTATACTGCCTCATCTGCAGCCAGCCGCCCTTCAGGCGCTGCCCCGCTCCTGGCGGAGATCGAGGGCGGCCTTGACGAAGCCGGCGAAGAGCGGCGCGGGGTTGTCGAGGCGCGACTTGAATTCGGGATGGGCCTGAGTGGCCATGAAGAAGCGGTGCTCGGGCAGTTCGATGAACTCCATCAGGCGGGTGCCATCCACCCGGCGGTGATACCCGGAGAACACCAGGCCCTCCTCTTCGAGTAATTCGACGAAACGCGCCGAGATCTCGTAGCGGTGCCGATGCCGCTCCAGGGCCACCTTGTCGCGGCCCAGCATCAACTCGCCGACGCGGAAGGCCTGCTCGGGGTTCTCCATCAACTGGCGGATGCGTTTGGCGTCCTCCTGCAGGCGGCCGGACTTCTCGTACAGCTCCAGCACCCGGCTCTTGCGCTTGAGCACCGCCGCGTACGCCCCCAGCCGCATGCTGCCCCCGTAGCGGTTCTCCTCCATCACCTTCTTCTGCTGTTCCTGGATACACACCACCTGATAGGGCGAGTCGTCCTTGAACTCCTCGGAGGTGGCTTCCTTGATGCCGGCCACATGGCGGGCGAACTCCACCACCGCCAGTTGCAGCCCGTAACACAGCCCCAGGAAGGGGATGCCGTGCTCGCGGGCGTGGCGGATGGCCATGATCACCCCTTCGCCGCCGCCGGCCCCGAAGGCCCCGGGGACCACGATGCCGTCGTACTCGTCGAGGCTCTCCACCGCCAGCTCGCCGTTCTCGAAACGGTGCCCGTCGATCCAGACGATCTCCACCTTGGCGTCGTTGGCCACCCCGGCGTGGATGAGCGACTGGTTGACCGAGATATAGGAATCGGTGAACTGGAAATCCCCGCTCTCCGCGTACTTGCCCACCATCGCCACCCGCAGGTGGTGTACCGGGTCCTTGCTGCGGCGCACCAGCTGCTCCCAGTGGCTCCAGTCCGGCTTCTTGCGCACCTCCAGCCCCAGCTTGGCCAGCATCTTCTCGCCCATGCCCTCGGCCTCGAGGGTGAGCGGAATGTCGTAGATGGTCTTCATGTCCGGGGCGGAGATGATGTGCTCGATGGGCACGTTGGCGCCCACCTGGATCTTCTTCTTGCGCACCTCGTCGATGGCCTGGTGCGAACGGCAGACGATGAAGTCGGGGAAGATCCCGTTCTCGCTGAGCATGCGAATGGCCTGCTGGGTGGGCTTGGTCTTCATCTCGCCCACATGGGGCGGCACCGGCAGGTAGGTGATGAGCACGAAGAGGAAATGCTCCTCGCCGATCTCGCGCTCCATCGCCTTCATCGCAAAGAGGAAGGGCTCGTTTTCGTAGTCGCCCACCGTGCCGCCGATCTCGACCAGGGCGATGTCGTAGCCGGCGGCCGCCTCCTGGATGCGGCGCTTGATCTCTTCGGTGATGTGGGGGATGGGCTGCACCGTCTGGCCCAGATACTCCCCGCGGCGCTCGCGCTCGATCACCGCGTGGTAGATCTGGCCGGTGGTCAGGTTGTTCCAGCGCGGCAGGTCCAGGCCGAGGAAACGCTCGTAATTGCCCAGGTCCTGGTCGATCTCCCCCCCGTCGTCGGTGACCCACACCTCGCCGTGTTCGGTGGGGCGCAGGGTGCCGGCGTCGTAGTTGATGTAGGGATCGATCTTGACAGCCGTGGTGGTGTAGCCATACTCGCGCAAGATTTTTCCCATCGAGGCGGTGGTCAAGCCCTTGCCCACCCCGCTCATGACCCCTCCGGCTACCACCACGTATTTGGGGCCGGTGTATTTGCCTGCCATTGTACCCCCCTTGGCGAAGAACACCAATACAACAAAAAACGGCCGCCCCGGCGGGCCGCCGCTCTGATTCAGTCGATAATCCTGGGCACCCTGAAGTAGCCCTCATCCCGCGGGTCGGCCGGCGCCAGCAGCGCCGCGATCCCGGGGAAGACCTCCGCCTCGTCGGGCCTGAAAGCATTGGCCAGGGGCAGCACATGGGCGGTGGGCTCCACCTCGGTGGTGTCCAACTCGCCCAATTTCTCCATGTACTCGAGGATGCGGTTGAGTTCTCGGGTGAGCCGCTCTTCCTCCTGGGGGGAAAACTCCAGGCGGGCCAAAGCCGCCACCTGCCTGACGATTTCCAGGGTGACTGCCATATGCTGCTTGGGAGATGAGGATTGGAGGTCTGGAGGAGGCGTTGCTCTGGACTAATATGCGACAGGCCCAGAACCCGCGCAAGACCTTCTTGTGGCCGGCCGGCGGATGCGCTATACTCCCCCCCATCCGCCCTTTTTAAGCGAGGAATGACATGGCCCGCCACAAGGCTTTCACCGTCGCCGAGGCCGACGCGCTGGTCCCTCACCTCGAGGTGCTGCTGGACCAACTCGACGAATACCGCCGTCGATTGCTCCACCACTGCGAGCAGCTCCAAATCCTCGAGGTGTTGTGGGGCGAGCTGGTGGAGGCCGCCGGCAACCCCGACCACCAGGAGTTCCTGCGGCACACCCGGATGCGCTCGCAGTTGAGCCGCGAGATCGAGCACCTGGTCCACCGCGAGATCCGCGGCCGCGGCCTGCGTTTCCCCCAGGGCGGCCTGAGCCACGGCCTGATCGACTTCCCCACCACCTTCGGCGGCCGCTGGGTGTACCTGTGCTGGCAGCGGGGCGAGACCCAGGTGCGCTACTGGCACGAGGTCGAAGCCGGTTACGCCGGCCGCCAGGAGCTGACCGCCGAGCACATCATCTGTATGGGGAAGGACGAGGAATTCGAAATGCCCGACGATTCAGCCCTGGACTTCTGAGATCTCCTCGGCGGCCTGGCGGGCATCGCCGAAGGCCAGTTCCACCGCCGGGCAGCGCTCGGCCAGCCGGCCCACCAGTTCCATACCCGCGGCACCCCAATCCCCCAGGTTCATGGCCTGTTCCAGCAGCCGCCTGGCCGCCTCGGCGCGGCCCAGGGGCTGCCGCGCCACCCCCGCACCCAGCCGCAGCACCGGAAAAACGAGCCCCACCAGCTCTGCCCTGCCCGCCGGGGCCGGGCCCACCAACCGGGGCGAGAGATAACAGTTGCCCTCGGCCCATTTGACCTCGGGGATTGTCGGGGTTTCGGGGAAGAGCAAGGCCCGGGTGCCCGGGCGCAGGATCAGGTCGCGCCGGCAGGCCAGGACCTCGAGGGAAGGGGCGTCGATCAGGGCGATTTCGTCCCCGAGCAGGGACCATCCCCGCAAGCCCAGGGCCAGGGTCAGCGAGGTCTTGCCCGCCTCGGGAGGCCCCACCAGCAGCAGCGCCCGGCCCTGGCGGGCCACGGTGCCGGCGTGGAGCTGGAGGTACCCCCCCAGGCGCAGCAGGCTCTCGTGGGTGAGGGCCCATTCGGCCTCCTGGAAGAACCTCCCGAGGGTGGCGCCGCGCGCCACAGTGCGCCGCCCCCGGTGCAGGGCAAAGCCCCCCGTGGTCCGCTGACAGCGGTACCTTAGCTGGGCCAGCCCCCCGGCCCCGGCAGCGCCGCTGTACAACTCGGCGGCCACCTCCCGAAGCAGGGGGTCATCCCCTTCCAGCGCAAAGCGATGATCGGCGATCTGGCGCAGGAAGCTCCAGCCCGCAGCAGCCAAACTCAGCCCTCCTGCTGGGCATCGCTCAGTTTGCGGCGCTCGTCCAGGTCTTCCAGCTCGTTGAGCAGGAGGCGCACCAGCCGGCGTTCGCGTTTGCTGGCCGAGGCCACGATGGTCAGGATGAAACGCAGGTTCTCGTCCGCCCCGTATTTGGCCACCAGCGCCTGCACGGCCTGGCGCCGGTCTTCGGGCAAGCGGCCGGCCACATCCGCCAGCAGGTCCCCAAGGTTCATCGGCGTTCCTCCATAGACTGGAAATCTACCCGGCTCCGCTTTTGATTGTCAAGGAGGCCGGGGGATAAAATGCCTTGACCAGGCATGCCGGATGGTGTACCATTTTTCTATTTTACCAACCGCGGGAGGAGAGATGTCCCAAGCGAGAGGGACGATGTCCGCAGCATACGAAACCGCCACCCTGGGAGCCGGTTGCTTCTGGTGCGTGGAGGCGGTGTTCCAGCAGTTGCGGGGCGTGTTGCGGGTAGTGCCCGGGTACGCCGGCGGCAGCGTCGAAAATCCCACCTACCAGCAGGTGTGCGGCGGCACCACCGGCCACGCCGAAGTGGCCCAGATCGATTTCGACCCCCGGTTGCTCTCCTTCGCCGACCTGCTCGAGGTGTTCTGGCGCACCCACGATCCCACCACCCTCAACCGCCAGGGCCCCGACGTGGGCACCCAGTACCGCTCGGCGATCTACTACCACAGCGAGGCGCAGCGGCAGACTGCCGAGATATCCCGCCAGGCGGCGGCGCGGCACTGGGAGAATCCCATCGTCACCACCATCGAACCCTGCGACCGCTTCTACCCGGCTGAGGATTATCACCGCGACTACTTCCGCCTCAACCCGGGCCAGACCTACTGCCAACTGGTCATCGCCCCCAAGCTCAAGAAGTTCGCCAAGGAATTCGCCGACCGGCTGGCCCGCTGAGCTAAAACCTCCACGCCTTCTGTCCAGAGGAATCCGGATTTGCTTCTCACTGCCATCGAGATCTACGGTTTCAAGTCCTTCGCCCAGAAGATCACCATTCCCTTCGGGCCGGGCATCACCGCCATCGTCGGGCCCAACGGCTGCGGCAAGTCCAATGTGATCGAAGCCATCCGCTGGGGCATGGGCGAACAGCGGGCCAGCGCCTTCCGCAGCCACCGCATGGAAGAGGTGATCTTCGCCGGCACCCGCAACCGCAAACAGCTGGGCATGGCGGACGTGACCATCACCATCGACAACAACGCCCGTTCGCTGCCCATCGAGTTCAACGAGGTGAACATCACCCGCCGGCTCTTCCGCTCGGGTGAGAGCGATTACCTGCTCAACAAGGTCCCCTGCCGCCTGCTCGACATCCAGAATCTATTGATGGACACCGGCCTGGGGCCGGGCGCCTATTCGGTGATGGAGCAGGGCATGGTCGACGAGATCATCAGCGAGAAGACCGAGAACCGCCGCCGCATCCTCGAGGAAGCCGCCGGCATCACCAAGTACAAGGTCCGCCGCCGCTCCACCTGGGCCAAACTCGAGTCCACCACCGCCGACCTGACCC
Source organism: Candidatus Latescibacterota bacterium (assembly GCA_020852055.1). Taxonomy (GTDB): domain Bacteria; phylum Latescibacterota; class UBA2968; order UBA8231; family UBA8231; genus SICG01. Next base: position 8,568 of record JADZBP010000323.1, on the reverse strand, counting down.
GCATCGAGGACATCATCGCCGAGATCCAGCGCCAGGTCGACTACCTGGGCCGCCAGGTGGGCCGGGCGCGGCGTTACCAGGAGCTGAAACAGCAGTTCGACGCCCAGGAGATCCTGCTGGGCCGGCTGCGCTTCTTCACCATTCAGGACCAGCTGCGCCCCCTCGACGAGGAACTCGAGCGCCTGAGCGCCCTGGCCGAGTCGGGGTACACCCAGTTCACCGCCCGCGAGGCCGAACTGGAAAAGGGCCGGCTGGCGGTGACCGAGTCCGAAAAGGATCTGCAGGAGGTGGGGCAGCACTACAGCAGCTGCATCGACGAGATCCACGAGCAGGACCGGCAGTTGGCCACGGCGCGGGCCAGCCTCGAGGCCAGCGAAACCCTCATCGCCCGCACCACCGCCGAGCGCGAGGAATTCCGCCGCCAGCTCGACGCCGCCCAGCAGCAACTGGTGCAGGTGAGCGCCGACCTCAAAAACTACCAGACCCAGCTCGAAGCCGACCGCCAGCGCCTCGAACAGGGCGAGCAGGAAGCCGCCGCCGCCGAGCGCACCTTCCAGGCCGGCCGCAGCGCCCTCGACGGGGGCAAACGGCAACAGGTCGAGCTCTTGCGCCGCCGCGGCGAATCCTCGCGCACCCTCGAGCGCCTGCGCACCGAGGCCGAGGGCCTGGGTGAACGCGAGCGCCAGTTGCAGAGCGAGATCAGCCGCCTGGCCCAGGAGCGCGAGCGCGCCCAGGACCAGGCCCGGGTAGCCCAGGAAGAGCTGGCCCAGCGCCGCCAGCGCCTGCGCCAGGTCCAGGACGAGCAGCAGGCCGTGCGCCAGCGGGGCGGGGCCGTCGACGCCGAGCTAGCCCGCCGTCGGCAGCAGCGCGACGAGGCCCGCCGCGCCCTCGAAGGCGAGCAGGCCCGGCTGCAGGCCCTGGAGCGGCTGCGCTCCAGCTATGAGGGGTATGCCAGCGGCGTGCGCGCCCTGATCCTCGATTCCCCGTACAAAGGCCTGTTCTCCGGCGTGGTGGGCGACCTGATCGAGGTCGATTCCCGCTACGACCGCGCCGTCGAGACCGCCCTGGGCGAGGCCCTGCAGGCCCTGGTCGCCCCCAGCATCGACGGGGTGCTCGACGCCCTGCGCCACCTGGCCGCCACCAAGGGCCGGGCCGGGGTCTTTCCCCTCGAGTGGCAGACCGCCCCGGCGCCCCCCTCCGCAGAGCTGGCCCCCTTCCCCGGCCTGATCGGGCCGCTGGCCCGTTTCGTGCAGGCCGATGCCACCCTGACCCCGCTGGTGGGCCGCCTGCTGCGCAACACCTTCCTGGTCGAGGACCTGGCCGCCGCCGTGGCTGTGGCCGGCAGCCACGTGGACCAGCAACTGCGCTTCGTCACTCCCCAGGGCGATGCCATCGACCTGGGCGGCCGGGTGGCCGGCGGCCAAACCAAGGAAGAGGACAGCAGCGTTTTGGGCCGCCGCCGCGAGTTGCGCGCCCTGCGCGCCCGCTGCGCCCACCGCCGCGCCCAGTTGCATGCCAGCGAAGGCCTCTGCCAGTCCACTCAGCTGCGCAGCACCCTCCTGGCCCGCCGCGCCCAGACCCTGGCCAGCCAGAGCGAGGGCCTGCGCGACCAGGAACGGGAGCAGGGTCACCTCAGCCAGCGCGCCCAGTCCGAGGCCCAGCGCCTCGGCACCCAGCTCGAGCAGTTGGGCCGCGAACACACCCGCCTGGCCGAACGCCTGACCGGCCTGCATCAGTCCACCCAGACCCAGGAAACCGAGCTGGAGCAGCTGGACCAGCAGGGCACCCGGCTGGAGGCGCAGATCGCCCAGCACGAAGAGGAGTTGCAGCGGGCCGAGGAGACCCGCCGCGCCCAGGCCGAAAAGCTGGCCGCCCTGCGGGTGGAGCGGGCCCGCCTGGTGGAGCAGACCGAGAGCCTGCGCCGCGACGAGCAGCGCCTGCGCCACATCGAGCAGAACCTGGGTCAGAACATCGAGCGCAGCCGCCAGGAAGGCGAGAAGGCCGCCCAGAACCGCGAGGACCTCAACCAGCTGGCCACCCAGCTCACCGGCCGCCTCAATGAGTTGCACGACCAGCGCGACGAGCTGGCCCGCCAGCGCGACCAGCGCCAGGAGCACTGGCAGGAGGCCGTGGCCCAGACCCGCCAGTTAGAGGAGCTGATCAGCAAGCTGCAGCGCGAACTCAACGCCCAGCGCGAGCGCCGCCACGAGTTGGAGCTGAAGATCTCCGAATTGCGCGGCCGCGCCACCCACGTGCAGGAACGCCTGCGCGAGGAGCAGCACTGCGAGGTGGAGGCCCTGGGCCGGCCCACCGAAGAGCACCTCGACCTGGCGGCCATCGAGACCCGCGTCGAGGAGCTGCGGCAGTCGGTGCAGCGCCTGGGCAGCGTCAACGTCGGGGTCCTGGACGAGTACGCCGAACAGAAGGAGCGCCTCGACTTCCTAGTGCAGCACCGCGACGACCTGCTCAGCGCCGCCGAGGATCTCAAGACCACCCTCAACCGCATCGACCGGGTGGCGCGCCAGATCTTCGTCGACTCCTTCAACCAGATCAACGAGAAGTTCAAGACCACCTTCGCCAGCTTCTTTGCCGGCGGCGAGGCCAATCTGCAGCTGGCCCCCGAGATGGACCCCCTGGAGGCCGACATCGAGATCAGCGCCCGGCCCCGCGGCAAGCGGCTGCAGAGCATCAGCCTGCTCTCGGGCGGCGAGCGGGCGCTGACCGCCATCTCGCTGCTCTTCGCCATCTACCAGGTGAAGCCCAGCCCCTTCTGTATCCTCGACGAGGTCGATGCCCCCCTCGACGACGCCAATGTCGAGCGCTTCGTGCGCGTGCTCAAGGAGTTCGCCAAGGGCACCCAGTTCATCATGGTGACCCACAACAAGATCTCCATGGGCGCGGCCCACACCCTGCACGGGGTCACCATGCCCGAGGAAGGGGTTTCGCAGTTGGTGTCGGTGCGGATCGGGGGCGAGGAAGTGGGCGAGGCGGCAGGCTAAGCCCGCACCAACTCCGGGGCCAACTGGTAGGGATTCTGGGCTGCCAGCAGCCGGGCGCGGCTGGCGGTGCGCTCGTCGGTGGAGCGCAGGGCCTGGCGCAGGAATTCGGGATTCTCCTGCAGGAAGGCTTTCATCGCCGCGTGCGGATCGGCGGCATAGGCCAGCAGCACCTGTTCCTGCTGGCCGTCGATATGGCCGGCCCGGCGCAGGGCGCCAAAGAGGTTGGCATCGACCCGCAGCAAGGCCTCGGAGCGCACCTGGGCCTGCTGCAGGGCCTCGGTGCCACCCTGGGCGCGATCCACCACATTGAGGGCACAACTCATCTCCCCGCCCCGCTGCCGGATGGCCGGAATCCAGTCCCTCACATAACTCGACGCCTCGGTGATCAGGTCGGCAACGTGTATCCCGCGTTTGCCCTCCAGCCCCGCCATCGGCTCCACCTTCCCCTCCCGATACCAAAGCGCGCTGTGGTCCTTGTAGAGCAGCAGGTGCGGCTTGCCCAGCCGGGAGGCCACCAGCGGCGAGAAGAACCAGTCGCGCCGCTCGCCGCCGGAGACAAAATCCGCCTGCTCCCCCCCCACCTTCCTGGCCCTTTCGACCAGGGCCTCGACCAAGCCGGCGTATACCGGGTCCGCCGCGGCCCGAGCCTCGACCCGCGCCTGCAGCCGTCCGGGAAAGGCCTGGCGATCCCCGCTTTCAGCATCGATGAAACGCAGCAACTCCTCGGCCGGGGCCTGGCCGCCGTAGAGGTAGTGGGTATTGATGTAGTACGGGCCCACGGTCCCCGAGGTGTACCAGAACACCTGCCCCGGCGGGGACAGGCGCAGGGCCTGGGTCTGGATCAGGGCGGTGGTCAGGTCGATGGCCATCTCTTCACCGTGGCAGTTGGTCGGCGGGGATATCCTTGAGCAAGGGGTTGCGCTGGTCGCGCGCCGAGAGCACTGGCGGGGCGGCCAGTTTCCAGTCCAGGCCCAGCGCCGGATCGTTCCACGCCACCCCCAGTTCGTCGGCCCCGTCGTAGTAGTTGTCGACCACGTAGAAGAGGACCACGTCGGTCAGCGCGGCAAAGCCGTGGGCCACCCCGCAGGGGATGTAGAGGCCCTGCAGCGAATCCTGGCCCAGTTCGATGAGCTGGCTGGCGCCGCGGGTGGACGAGCGGGGCCGCAGGTCGCAGAGCCCCACCCAGATACGCCCCGAAACGCAATGCCAGTAATCCACTTGATGGTGGTGGTAGTGCAGTCCGCGCAGCACCCCGGCCTGCGATTCGGAGCGGTTCACCTGCATGCGCTCCCAGCTGCGCTGGGGAAACCACTCCTTGCGAAAGGTTTCGGCGAAACGGCCGCGCTCGTCGCCAAAGGCCTTCAGCTCCGCCAGGAGCACTCCCTGGATCTGTGCTGACTCGTTCAGGTTGGCCACCGCCCCCTCATTCCTTTCCGCAGCACTTCTTGAATTTCTTGCCGCTGCCACAGGGACAGGGGTCATTGCGGCCCACCTTGGGCGCCTCGCGCTTGAAGGTCTCGACCCGGGTGGGAAAGAGCCGCCCCCCGTCGAGCACCTCGGCCGGTTTCTTGCCTTCCAGCGCCGGCCGCGGGGTCTGCAACCATACCTCGTGTAGCTCCTGGAGCACCCCGCTCATCTTCTTGGGATCACCGCCCTGATCGACCCCCTGCTCCTGGCAAAAAGTGCCGAAGTCGGCCAGCATGGCGCCCTGGGGCGAAGACATCAGTTCCTTGAACTGGCGGGCGTCCACCCCCGGGGGCAGGGCGAGGTTCTCCAGATCCGGCAGCCCCGCGTCCTCCTCCTCGGGCAGCACCATTGCCGGCGGCGCTTCGGCGGGAAGGGCGCTGGCCAATTCGGCCACCGGCTCGGCCACCGGCGCCACCTGGGCGGCGATCTGGGCCAGGAGCGCGCTCAGTTCCTCGACGGCCTCGGCCGGCCCCTGGGCCAGGACCTGGGAGACGATCCACTCCACCTCCTCCCCGTCCTGGAGCAACTCGACCATCTCCTGGGGGGAAAATCGGTGTATCTGCCTTGTTTCACATATACTTCTAAGTTGCTCTAACAATTCCTCTGCCATCGCTTTCCAGCCCTGAAAAGGGGTGGGAAATTTACTCACTACCCCTGTCGCTGTCAAAACCCCCGTCTCTCAGAAATCTGAGATCCCTGACAGAATTCTGAGAGGATTCTCAACCTTCTGAGGCCAAAAGCCGTCTGACTTGGTGAGCCGGCTCACAAAAGGGCCTCAAATCCCGGCCGAAATAGATGGTATGGATATTGCGTTACTCCCAGGCGAGGCAGGCGCCTCCGGCACCCGGCGCGCTTCACTCACGCCGAGCCGATCTAGAAAGGACTGGCCATGGACCCGCTCAGAAATCTCTCCGACAAGACCATCCTGATGCAGGCTGCCGTCGATCAGAACAGTCTCGCCCTGCTGGTCCAGCGCTACCGCGTCCCCCTGTTCAATTTCGTCTACCGCTTCGTAGGGGATCGCGAAACCGCCGAGGATCTGGTCCAGGAGACCTTTCTGCGTTGCATGAGGCACCAGCACCAGTACGCCGCCATCGAGCAGGTCTCCACCTGGCTCTATACCATTGCCGGGAACCTGGCCAAGACCGAATTGCGCCGCCGCAAACGCTGGCACTGGATTCCCATCGGCCCCAACGAAGACGACGAACACAGTTCCTTCTACGAGCCGGTGGATAAGGAACAACTGCCCGGCGAGCAGACCGACACCCGCACCATCCACAGCTCGGTGGTCGACGCCATCCACCAGTTGCCCGAGGAGTTCCGCGAGGCCGTGCTGCTGCGCGACCTGAACGGCCTATCTTACGAAGAGATCTCCAAGATCATCGACTGCCCGGTGGGCACGGTCAAATCGCGGGTCAACCGCGGCCGTATCCGCCTGCAAAAGGATCTGCGCCCCCTGGCCGAAGAGGTGATCGGCGTGCTGGCCTCCTGAGCCCGGCCGACGTCCCCCGCCTCCCCGAGCCCCTCCCCAGCGGAGGGGCTTTTTTTGTCTGCCCCCGCGTTGCCCGCCCCCGGCGCAAACCCTACATTTGCAGCCTTGCTGCTCCGCCACCACCCGCCGCCGGAGGTCTGCCGTGCACATCCCCCTCGACCGCGAACGCATGTACCGCTGCCTCGACCAACTGCTGCGCGCCCACGCTCCCTCCGGCACCGAATCCGAGGTCGACCACCTGGTGCTCGACCAGATGCGCGGCGTCGGCGACACCGTCTGGCAGGACGCCGCCGACAACATCATCATCCATATCCGCGGGCAGAAAGCCGATGCCCCCATCGCCGTGACCGCCCACAAGGACGAGATCTCGATGGTGGTCAAACGCGTCGAGGAGGGCGGGCGGCTGCGCGTGCGGCCCGTGGGCGGCCTGCACCCCTGGGCCGTGGGCGAGATTCCGGTGGAGATCATGGGCCGCGAGGGCCTGCTCCCGGGGGTGTTGTCCATCGGCTCCAAACACGTCTCCACCGAAAGCCCCGCCGGGCTGCTCAAGGACGGCAAAGGCCTGAGCTGGGACCAGATGTGGGTGGAGACCAAACTGAGCGCCGAGCACCTGCAGGGGGCCGGGGTGCGGGCCGGCACCAAGGTGGTGATCGCCCGCCACTTCAAGACCCCCTGGCCCATGGGCGAGTACCTCTGCGGCTACAATCTCGACTGCCGCGGCGGCCTGGCCGCCCTGCTCGAAACCGCCCACCAGCTCAAAGCCAACCCCCCGGCCCAGGATGTGTACCTGATCGCCAGCGCCGAGGAGGAGATCGGCGCCCACGGCGCCACCTATGCCCTGGGCCAGTTGCCCAGCCACACGGTTATCGCCCTCGACGTGGTGCCGGTGGCTCACGAGTACCAGGTCCGCAATTGCGAGCAACCGGTACTGGGTTGCCAGGACTCCACCGGCATCTATCACCAGCGCACCAACCAGCAGCTCGAACGCCTGGCCGGAGAGCTGGGTTTCGGGGTGCAGACGGCCGTGCTCACCTCCTACGGCAGCGACGCCACCCTCGCCAAGAGCCGGGGGTCCACCGCCCGCGCCGTGCTCATCGGCTATCCGGGCGACAATACCCACGGCTACGAGATCTGCCACCTCGAAGCCCTGTATAACAGCACCCGCCTGCTGCTGGCCTATCTCTACCATCCGCTGTCCTGAGGGAGAGACCCCCATGTCCGCCGCCCTGCCCGGCATCAAGATCGGCGACCGCCTCAACCCCCATCCCACCGAGAAGGACCTGCAGGTCCTCAAACAACTGGGCGTCGAGTGCGCCACCATCTGGACCACCATCGAGAACGCCCGTTACGAGTACCTGATCGAGACCCGCCGTCTGCTCGAAACCCACGGCATCCAGCTCTGGAACATCGGCATCCTCGACCTGCACTGCGATGCCACCATGGTACTGGGATTGCCCGGCTTCGACCAGAAGGTGGCGCAATACCAGCAGTACCTGCGCGACCTGGGCCGGGCCGGCATCACCTACACCACCTACGCCCACATGGCCAACATCAAGATCCTGCCTTTTTACCAGACCCGGGTGGGCACGACCCGCGGCGGCATGCCCACCCGCGAGTTCGACCTCGACGAGGCGGCGAAGCTGCCCTTCTCCCACGAGCGGGCCTACAGCGACGAGGAAGTCTGGCATACCTTCACCCGTTTCATTCGGCAGGTGATGCCGGTGGCCGAGAAGGCCGGGGTGCGTATTGGCCTACACCCCGACGACCCGCCGGTGCCTTCGCTGGGCGGGGTGGCGCGGGTGATCCGCGACTTTGCCGGGTACCAGCGGGCGGTGGAGATCGCCGACAGCGACCACTTTGGCCTCTGCTTCTGTGTGGGGACCTGGGCTGAGGGCGGCGCGAGGATGGGCAAGGATATCGTGGAGATGATCCGGCACTTCGGGGGGATGGGCAAACTCTTCAAGATCCACTTCCGCAACGTCGATGCCCCGCTGCCCCGTTTCCGCGAGACCCTGGTGGACGATGGGTACGTGGACATGTACGCGGTGATGCGGGCCCTGCGGGAGGTGGATTTCGACGGGGTGTTGATCCCCGACCATGTGCCGGGGGACGGCAGTGACGGCCGCAACAGCGCCTACACCATCGGCTATATGCGCGCCACCCGCCACCGGGTCTACGCCGAGGCCCGGTGAGCAACGCCACCTTTGCCTTCGACGGCCTCACCCTCCACCTCAGTCTCGAAACCGACCCGGCGCTGGAGACCCTCGACCTGGGCCGGGCCGGGGCCAGCGGCGACGACCGCTACGAGTGGCAGGTGGAGGTCCTCGACCTCGGCCCGCAGACCCAGCTGCTCAAGTGGCATCTGCGCCGCCGCGACGGGCAGGCCTTCACCGTGCGCGCCTTCAGCGCCCAGGTGGCGGTGCCGGCCCTCGATCTGCACCGCAGCTTCGTGCCGGTCCTGCACGACGGCATCGGCAAGAAGGACTGGCTCAGCCTGCCCTGGAATGTGAAGGAGCGCAGCTTCACCACCTGGTCCTTCCCGCTGATCGCCGCCCTGAGCCGGCGCGACCAGAACCGCTTCTGCCTGGGCCTGATGGACCACCTGCACGT
>JADZBP010000322.1 GCA_020852055.1 Candidatus Latescibacterota bacterium | reverse complement strand
GGCATCACTGGCGGGCTGATGCCCTGTCCTGCGGCCTTCACGGTTTTGCTCGTCTGCTTACAACTCAAGCGCGCAACGCTGGGCTTTGTTATGGTCGGCGCTTTCAGCTTTGGCCTCGCCCTGACCATGGTCGCTACCGGCGCCCTGGCTGCCTGGAGCGTGCAACACGCCCAGCAGCGTTTCCGTGGCTTTGGCGAGGTGATGCGCCGCGCCCCCTACGTCTCCTGCGTCTTGCTCGTCCTGCTCGCCTCCTACATGGCCTGGCAGGGCTGGCATGGGCTCTACCAATAACCCATCTCAAGATCCCGACAGCGTCCGGACGACTTGTTGGATCTCTCTGGGAAACCTACAGAAACGGCGCTGGTGGCCGCCGATGGTGAACGCTCCCCGTCCAGACGCCCCCCCCCACTGACCCGCAGACTGCTCGAAACCTGCCGGGCCTTTCTGAAGCTGGGCTGCACCTCCTTCGGCGGGCCGATCGCCCATCTGGGTTACTTCCGCGCCGAATTTGTCCAAAAACGCCGGTGGCTCAGCGATGAGGAGTACGCGGACCTGGTGGCCCTGTGCCAGTTCCTGCCCGGACCGGCCAGCAGTCAGGTCGTCTTCGCCCTGGGGATGCGCCAGGCAGGCCTGCCTGGTGCACTGGGCGCCTCGCTCTGTTTCACTCTGCCTTCGGCGCTGCTGCTGATCCTCTTCGCCTATGGCATGGCCTCGCTGGCCGACCTGGCCCATGCCGGCTGGCTGCACGGCCTGAAGCTTGCAGCCGCAGTGGTCGTGGCTCAGGCCGTGTGGGGAATGGGCAAGTCGTTGTGCCCGGATCGGGCGCGCCTGTCGCTGTGCGCCGCTGCTGCAGCCGTGCTGCTGGTTTGTCCGGGCGCTCTCGCCCAGGTGGGTGTCATTGCTGCTGGGGGGCTGCTCGGCTGGGGACTGTACCGGCAGCAGGTGGTTCCGCCTCCGATGGCGCCCGAGGAGGGGCGGTTTCTCCTGCACCTGGTGGCAGCGGGTGCGCTGGCACTGTTCTTGGTCCTGCTGGTGCTCTTGCCGCTCGCCGCCGCCTCGACGCAGAGCAAGTCGTTGTCGGTCTTTGACAGTTTCTACCGCACTGGCTCTCTGGTGTTCGGCGGCGGGCACGTCATCTTGCCCTTGCTGCACGCTGAGGTGGTGCCCCGTGGCTGGCTGAGCGACGACCAGTTCCTCGCTGGCTACGGTGCAGCCCAGGCAGTGCCTGGCCCGCTGTTCACCTTCTCCGCCTACCTGGGTACGGCGATGAGCCAGGGGGCGCACCCCTGGGCCAATGGGCTGTGGTGCCTGCTGGCTATCTTCCTCCCCGCCTGGCTGCTGATCGGCGGGGCGCTGCCCTTCTGGCACCGGTTGCGGAGCCAGGCCTGGGCCCAGGCTTCGCTTTGCGGGGCCAACGCCGCCGTGGTCGGGGTGCTCTTGGCAGCCTTGTTCCAACCAGTTCTCAGCGAGGCCGTGCGCGACAGCCGCGACATCGCGGCGGTGCTCCTCGCCTTCGGCGCCCTCCAGGTGTGGAAAGCACCCCCGTGGGCAGTCGTATTGTCCATGGCAGGGGTTGGGCAGTGGCTGCTGGTTTGAGCCAGTCCGGCGATCCACACCTCATCCATCGGCCCTCGCTGGGCACCGGCCAACCAGGCACAGTGCTTGACAGGTCCTGGAGGGCTGGAGCATTGTTGAAGTATGGCCAAGGCGCACCCCGATATCGTCCGCACCTTTTTCCTGGGCTTCATTCGCGTCCATATCCTGCACCACGCTGCTCAAGAACCTATCTTCGGTCTGGAAATGATCCGCGAGCTGGCAACCCATGGTTACCAGCTCAGTCCCGGCACACTCTATCCCCTCCTCCACGCCCTGGAACGCGAGGGGTTCCTGCGAGCCGAGCGGAAGGTGATTGACGGCAAAGTGCGGAAGTACTACCGCGCCACCCGAGCCGGCAGGGCTGCACTGGCTAAGGCGCAGGAGAAGGCGAGAGAACTACTCGGCGAGATCGACCCCGCGCGGCGGGGAAAGCGCGGCGCCTGAGGTTCCTGCCCACCCGGTCTCACCTTTTCATCTCCCGCTCCCACCGATCTGCGGATTCCCCGGTGCCATCGGCCTCTCTCGGTACCGATTTTTGCCCTTTCTATATCGTAGAACGATAACGATTAGCGATACAATCGAGACAACATCGTCCCGCGAACTCCCTGGGGAGGGCCACTACTGTCCCAGATTCCGCCCTGCTGCGGCCTGGATGCCGTCTGAAAAAAACCTGGCACGTTTTGTGCACAGGGACTGGTCAGGTCACAAGTGGGTCCAGGGGAGAGAAACCCTGGCTTGATCCTTTCCCTCAAAGGAGGTCTTTCGATGAAGTACCGGAAAATCGCCATCACGGGGCTGGCCCTTGCCGGCATCGCGGCGCTGGCCAACAGTTCCATCAATTCGGTGGAAGCCAACACCCAGCAGAGCAACGAACTCGTCTCCCAGTACGTGGGTACCCCGCCACAGTTGGATGGCGTGCCTGAATCCGTGTGGGATGGAGCTCCGGCCCTGACCTTCCCGGTGGTGGGCGGCTTTAACGCCGGTAGCCACCAAGTCAGCCTCAAGTCGGTGTACAGCGACGACCAGGTCTACTTCCTGATGACCTGGAACGATCCCACTGAAAGCCTGCGTCGTTTCCCCTGGGTGAAGCAGGACGACGGCACCTGGAAGCGGCTGATCGACAACAGTGCTGGCGACGACAATGTCTTCTACGAAGACAAGATGGCCTTCATCTGGAACATCAACAACTCGATCCAGGGCTTCAATCAGGCCGGCTGTTTCGCCACCTGCCACGCCGGTGAGCCCGACAAACCCTATGGTAACAAGTACACGGCGAATCCGGGCGAGATCGGCGATATCTGGCACTGGAAGTCGGTGCGCACCGGTGCGGTCAATCTGATCGACGACCAGTATGTGGACGATGTGCGCTGGAGCAGCAGCACCCCGGAAGCCGGCCGTCACAGCGACCCCAAGACCGCCGGTGGGTACGCCGACAATTTCAACGCCGACAAGACCGGACCCGGCTTCATGAGCCCGGCCGGCGCCAACAGCGGTTACTGGATCATGGACAGCGAGAAGGTGCCCTTCGTCGATACCTTTGCCCCTGGTGACGAAATCGCTGGGATGATCGTCTCTCCTATCACCGGCGACCGCGGCGATCTGCCGGCAGTGGCCCAGTACGGCAACGGGGGTTGGACCATGGAGTTCAGCCGCAAGCTGGTCACCGGCTCCGACAAGGACGTGCAGTTCAGCGACCTGAGCCAGGCCTATTACTTTGGCGTTGCTATCTTCGACAACGCTCAGGTCCGCCACTCCTTCCAGACCACCGCCGCAGCCCTTAAGTTTGGCCAACAGCCCACTGCTGTCGCCCAGTCGAGTTGGGGTGAGGTCAAACAGCTTATGAACCAGTAACACCAGAGACTGCCGATCAGCGTTCTTCTATCGGGACAGGGGGGCATGGCAAAACGCCATGCCCCCCTGTGATTTTGGGCTATCCCATGAGGATGCAATTCGTGAAAATCCCGCTCTTGCCGGCAAGTAACCCTGACGCACATCGGGCTCTCGGGGCGGCAGTCACTATCGCCGCTGGCTGGGTTTTCACCAGCGTTGCTGTAAACATCACTGCCGGCACCCCAAGCGGTGTAGACACCCAGGTGGCGACCTGGTTTCACCAGCACACCACCCCGTCACTTACCAGGGCCGCCATCGCCATCACCTTTCTCGGCTCCCCCCTGTTGCTTGGTGGCGCTTCAGTTATTTTCGGGTTGTTCCTGATGTGGCGACGGTGGTGGTACCGGTTACTCAGCCTCGTCCTGACTATGGGCGGAGGCCTGCTGCTGAACTTCCTGCTCAAGATCCTTTTCCACCGGCACCGCCCGCATATTGAACACCAGCTAGCCGCCACTACCGGCTACAGTTTCCCCAGCGGCCATGTGATGGGATCGATGCTGTTCTGTGGAGCGATGGTGTCCACTTTTGTTCTGTCTGCGAGGGCTCGACCATGGAAGATCGGGTTATATGGGGTGATGTTGGCCTACGTGCTGCTGATCGCCCTTACCAGACTCTACCTGGGCGTGCATTACCTCAGTGATATGCTGGGGGCGATGGCAGCCGGAATCGGGTGGTCAGCATTCTGTCTGACCGCAACGAAAAGTGTTCGTAGGTGGCCAGGAGAATCCCCGTGGGCTTGACTCGCGGAGGGAGACAGGGCTCCCCTTGACGGCTGGGGGCCGGTGCTGCGGGCAGCCCACTCCAGCCCTGCGGGTCGCAGTGGGCACCCGCCCTCGCACCTTACCTGGGGAATGGACCCTGATTGTCGGCTACCTCATCCACCCCTCTCAGATTCCCATCGCCACCTGGACTGTGACGATGCCGTGGTCGCGCCGGGCAGGAATCTCCTCCTCCTGGTTTACCAAGGAGTAGTCCGCGCTGATCTTGGCATCGTGTCCCTCGAGGAAGTAGTTGAAGCCCCCGCTGTAAAATCCCGTGCCCGGCTTCTCGTCCACCGCAACCGCCTCATAGCGCAGGTAGGGCTGCAACCGCCCTGGTCCCAGGACTTGGGGGAATAGGTAGCCGGCCTGGAGGTAGCCAGTGCGGGCATCATCGCCGGCTGCCAGGGCAGAGAGGTTGTGGGTCTGGGTGGCGTTGCTGATGTGGCTGTAGCTGGCCTCCACATTGGCAGTTCCTGAGCCCACCGGGTGTTCGAGAAAGAGGTCCGCAGTCCAGACCAGATTGTCCTGCGGCGCGGCGCCCGTCAGGGCCAGGCCCTGCTGGGAATCGAAGCCCGCGCCCAGGGCCAGGACCTTCTTCTTGTCCAGGTAGGTCCCCTTGTTGAACCACCCGGCCTCCGGCTCCAACAGATTCAAGCTGAGCCGGCCGACGAAGCGCAGTTTGTCGTCGGGGTTCTTCGCCCCTTCGATCCCCTCGGCGACCATGAAGCGGTACTGCAGCCGCCCCTTGAAGGGCTGCCCCCACAGGGTCAGGCCATCGTCGCGGCCCACCTTGTTGGTGTAGAAGATCCCCCCGCGAATCCCGCCCTGCAGGAAGGGCAGGTCGGTGGTCAGCATGGCCTTGGTCGAGGTGGTGCCGTAGTTGCGGGTCAACGGCACGTACATCCGGCCCAGCTGTACCTTGAGGGCCTCGCTGAGATTGAGGACGATCCAGGCATCCCGCAGGGCGATGCCGCTGCCCAGGCCCATCCCGGGGTCGTCCAGCCCCTGCTGGCCGACGCGGTCAGCAGCCAGGTGGGTGAAAAAGCCGAGGTGGGGGCCTCGTTCGCCCTTGAGACTGAAATAGACCCGCCGGAGCATGAAGTCGTTCAGTTTGATACCCTGCTGCGCTTCTCCTACATGCTGGTACCAGGCCTGCGCCCAGGCGCTGAACTCCGCCTTGGCCTGCTCACTGCTTGCGACCTTGTACTCCGCTGCAGCCGGCATGGACCCGATCAGGCCGGCGACTACCACTGCG
>JADZBP010000321.1 GCA_020852055.1 Candidatus Latescibacterota bacterium | reverse complement strand
CCGGCGACAATATCATCCATGCCCATATCCTTCCAGTATTTGTACGCCCCCTGTACCTGGTGGTGCGGGTGATCGGCAAAGTACTGCCGACCCAGCGAGAAGAGCATCGCCGGCGCGTCGAAACGGGTGCCGTCGTGGAAGAACACGTCGGTGCGCAGGTGGAAGGTCCAGACCAGGCGGTCCGGGCTCACCTCCCAGGAGCGGGCCAGAAGCGGGCGGATGGCCGTACTCTGCGCCTCGTAGGTGACCAGGGTTTCGTAGAGGTTGTCGCAGACCTTGAAGGACTCGCCGTCGTTCTCCAGGGCCGGGTCCAAGCCCACCGAGTCCGAACCGCGCCCGAACACCAGCACGTCGCGGGGCGGCTCGGCACAACCCAGCCAGCACCACACCAGGGCCAGCCACCAACCCGCCTTCACTGGCCCCCCAGCGAGTCGGCCGGCAGCACCGTGTCGGGCACGGTGGCCCGCCACTGGTAGAGCACCGACTCCCGCGATTCCTCCTCCATCAGCCGCAGCCACAACCCCAGGGCGCGCGGCTCGGTAGCCCGCGGGGCGTTGTGGATATAGGGCAGCCACGAGGAGAAGGTCTTGGCGCGGGGCGGGGTGCCGTAGGCGGGAAAGAGCAGGCGCGCATCGGGCAGGGCCACCCAGGCCTGGCGGCCGCTGGAGACCTCGTGCAGATAAAAGCGCCCGGCCTTCCACGGGGTCACCTGCGAGTACAGGGCCAGGCGTTTGCCCCACAACACGAACTGGTCCTCGAAGGTCAGCGGGTAGCGGCTCAGATGGGGGTCGCGGAAACGTTCGGGATCGAAACGCACCACGATGTCGTAGAAGGAGGTGTCGCGGGGGTCGCGCAGCACCTCGGTGCCCACCAGCACCTGGGCAAAGGCTGGCTCCCGCGGGGCAACCAGCACCTGGCGCACCTGAGCGATCACCCGCTGCATGGCGGTATCGGCCGGCGCCGCCACCGGCGGCGGGGTCTGCGCTCCGGCCGCAACGGCCAGCGCCAGGATCGTTAGATAAATGCTGAGTCGAGGCATTGGCCTAGGCACCCGGCGGCGGGGAAACGCCCCTGGCCGGCGACCGCGAGCGAAGGGGCCGCTCCCCGACGCCACCCGGGCTTGCGTTTGCTGAAAGCACGATGGCCCCCGGCAGGGCGTGCCGGAGGCCATCGTCGCGAAAAAGGGCCGGCTACTTGGCGAAGGCCGCGTCGAAGGCCACGCCCGAGGACTCGAAATCCATCTCGCGCACGAACTCGCAGGCCTCGCGGGCGCCGTGTTCGCGGGCCATACCGCTGTCTTCCCATTCGACCGAAAGCGGGCCTTTGTACTTGACGTTGTTGAGGGCGCGGATGATCTCCTCGAAGTCCACCCCGCCGCGACCCGGCGAACGGAAGTCCCACCCGCGGCGCGGGTCGCCAAAACCCAGATGGCTGCCCAGGATGCCGCTGCGGCCGTCGAGGGTCTGGATGGCGTCCTTGACGTGGACGTGGTAGATGCGGTCGCCGAACTCGTAGATGAACTTCACCGGATCGACACACTGCCACAACAGGTGGGAGGGATCGAAGTTGAAACCGAATTCCTTGCGCCCCTTGAGGGCCTCGATGGCCCGCTCGGCGGTGACGATGTCGTAGGCGATCTCGGTGGGGTGCACCTCGAGGGCAAATCTAATTTTATGTTTCTTGAACTCGTCGAGGATGGGGTTCCAGCGGGCGGCAAAATCGGCGTACCCCGCATCCACCATCGCCGGGCTGGTCGGGGGGAAGGAATAGAGCAGATGCCAGATCGAGGACCCGGTGAAGCCGTTCACCACCTTGACCCCCAGGGCCTTGGCCGCGGCAGCGGTTTTCTTCATCTCATCGGCGGCCCGCTTGCGCACCTCTTCCGGTTTGCCGCTGCCCCAGATCCGCGGGGGCAAGATGCTCTTGTGCCGTTCGTCGATCAGGTCGCAGACCGCCTGGCCGGCCAGGTGGTTGCTGATGGCCCAGACCTTGAGGCCGTATTTGGCCAGGATATCGTGCCGGCTCTTGCAGTAGCTGTCCTTCTCGAGGGCCTTGTCCACCTCGAAGTGGTCGCCCCAGCAGGCCAGTTCCAGGCCGTCGTAACCCCATTCGCTGGCCATCTGCGCCAGCTTTTCCAGCGGCAGGTCGGCCCACTGGCCGGTAAACAGTGTCACAGGTCTTCTCGCCATCGTCCTTCTCCTTTTTTTGTGCGCCCGCAACGGCCGGCGCCCTCATCCAGGGCACAAGTTAGCCGCCGCGCCAGCAGGTGTCAATAGAGGCGCGCCGCTCAGCGCCGCGCCGATTTCTCGCGCCGCAGATCGATGTCGAAGATACGCAGGAAACGCCCCTGGAACTCCCCGATCACCTCGAGAATGCCGTCCTCGTCCACGTCGCGCACCCCCATCCGGTCGCCAAAGGGCTCGGGCGACTGCCACTCCAGATCGTGGAAGCGCGCGTCGAAGACATAGCCGTCGTTGAGCACGATCTCCTCGGCCCCGTCGCCATCGACATCGGCCACCACGATCTGGGCGCTGCTCAGATCGGTCTGGGTGCTGCGCCATTCCTCAAAGTGCTCGCGGCCGTCGTGGATCACCAGCCGGCCGTCGGCGCAGAAGATCAGCTCCAGGGCCGGGTCCTCGTCGATATTGCGCACCAGCATGGCGCTGAGCCGCAGGTACTCGTGGGGCGGATTGCTCCAGGTGGTCTTGTAGCTCTGTGGGTCCAGGTAGAAGATGCGCCCCTGCTCGGTGTAACCGATCAACTCCTGCTGGCCATCCCCGTCGGCGTCGGCCAGTACCAGGCCGCCGATGCCGCCCTCCAGATACTCGCTGACCCAGACCTCGGCGTATCGCCCCACTTCCCGCTCCTCGTAGACGTGGACGAAACCGTGGGCGTCCCCCAGCGCAAAATGCGCCATTCCCTCACTTAGGGGAAGGTCCACCAGAGACCCCATCTCGTACAGGAGCCCCTCCTCGACCGGTTCCTGAGCCCCCGCCCCCACCAGCATCAGCCCCAACAGCAGCGCGGCGCCTCTAACGACAACCATCATGCTCACTCCTCGGGCAATGCGGCACGGGCCGCCTCGTAGATCTGCAACAGGGGCACCTGATGTTGGCGGGCCAGACGGGCGCAGTCCTCGTATTCGGGAGCGTAGCGCCGCCCTCCGCCCAGATGCCCCACCTTAACACGCACGGGACCGAAACCGGTTTCCACGGTGAGGCTGCTGCGCTCCAGCACGCGCCGTTCCACCGTATGGAAACGCACCCCCAGGGTGGTGGTTTCCGCCAGGACGAGGGCCATCACCGCCTCGGCCTGCTCCTCGCCGGCCAACACGCTGAGCAGGGTGCCGGGCCGGCCCTTTTTCATCTGGATGGGGGTCAGGAAGACATCGCGCACCCCCTGCTCCAGCAGGCGTTCGCTGAGGTACCCGTACACCTCCGGGTTCATGTCGTCGATATTGGCCTCGATCAGCACCACCCGCTCCTGCTGCAGGGCCTCGCTGGTCTGGCCAATACGCAGGCGCAGCACATTGGGGATCTCCTCCAGGTGGCGCCTTCCCGCTCCGTACCCGACCCCTTCCAGCCGGAAAGGGGGCGCCGGCCCCCAGGCGCTGGCCAGGGTGGTGATGATCGCCGCCCCGGTGGGGGTGACCAACTCGGCGCGGATCTCGGTCTGCTCGAAGGGCACGTCGCGGCACAGGGCCAACACTCCGGGCACCGGCACCGGGTAACGACCATGGGCGCAGCGCACCAGCCCAGTGCCGTCGCGCAGGGGCGAGGAGTAGACCTTCTCGATCCCCAGCAGGTGCAGGCCAGCCACCGCCCCGACGTTGTCGGCCACCGCATCCATAGCTCCCACCTGGTGCAGGTGCACCTGCGCGGCCGGCAAACCGTGGACCTGCGCCTCGGCCCGGGCCAGGCGCTCAAAGATGAGGCAGGCCTTTTCCTTCACCACCTCGTCCAGCCGGCTGTTGCGTATACGCGCCAGGATATCGCCCAGGTGGTGATGGCCGTGTTGGTGGTCGTGGGCACCGGCGGCCAGGGGAGCCAGCGGCGCGCGATGCGGATGTGCATGGGAGTGATCGTGGTCTGCGGGCAGCGGCTCGAAGTGGTGCTCCTGGGCCGGGGCGATGGGCTCGGCGCCGAGCCGCACACTCGCCAGAGTGGCGGCAATGGCCTGCCGGCTGGTCCGCTCGAAGGCCAGACTGAGGCCGGG
The DNA here is from genome assembly GCA_020852055.1 of Candidatus Latescibacterota bacterium. GTDB lineage: Bacteria > Latescibacterota > UBA2968 > UBA8231 > UBA8231 > SICG01. The sequence continues at coordinate 4,768 of JADZBP010000321.1, read as the reverse complement.
CAGCCCCAGTTTATCCAGTTCGGCCTGCAACAGGGCCGGGTCCAGGCCCGCATCGACCAGGGCGCCCAGCACCATGTCGCCGCTGATGCCGGAGAAACAGTCGAAGTAGGCTATTTTCATTGGGGAGGGTCGATCAGCTGGCGGCCTGGCGTTTGTACTGGGCCTTGCGCTTTTTCCAATCGAATTCCTCGTTGAAGTCGTAGACTTCGAGGAAATCCTCGAGGCAGTCCTGGGGGGTTTTGCTCATCAGTTCGGCCTCGACCAGATTAAAAACCATCCGGCCGAAATCGCTGGTCTGGTGGATGCCCCAGTGGGCGAAGACCGTGCGGGTCAGGGGCCCGAACTGCTCCAGACCGTATTCGCTGATGCCCTGCAGGAGATCCCGGCCCGAAACGTGCCGTTGCTCCTTGGGCATGGCGGTCTTGCCGAACTTTTCAACCGTGTGCTGGAGCGCCTCGTACAGGAACAGATACCCCGCCTTCTGGTAGCGGCCGTCGGCCTCGGCCACCGCTTCCACCCGGTCCAGGATATCGTCTTCCATAATTACTCGGCCACCGCACCGTCCGCCATCGAGCCAGTGTGTACCGCCAACTGGGTGCCGCCGGCCAGCCGGGAGAGATACGCCTCGCGCTGTGCGGCGAAATCGGCCAGATAATTCTTCGGCAGCGGGGCCCCCAAAGCGTCGTGGTTGACACTCTCCGGATTGATCTGCCGGCCGCCCTTGAGCATCTCGAAGTGGAGGTGCGGCCCCGTGGCCAGCCCCGTGGCGCCCACCAGCCCGACCGGGGTTTTCTGGTCCACCTTCTGGCCAACCCGGACTGAAACCTTGCTCAGGTGGCCGTAGCGGGTGCGAAAACCATTGCCGTGGTCGATCTCGACCAGGTTGCCGTAGCCGCCGCCGTCCCAGCCGGCGCGCACCACCCGCCCGCCCGCCGAGGCCCACACCAGCGTGCCCTGGCCGGCGGCGTAGTCGGTGCCCAGGTGCGGCCGCGTTTTCTTGAGTACCGGATGGAAACGGGCGGCATTAAAATGGGAATTGATGCCGCGGAAGGGTACGGGATAGTTCATAAACATGCGCTTGAGTGAATTGCCCAACCCGTCGTAGTAGCTCTTGCGGCCTTCCGGGTCCTTGTAATAAACCCCCAGTTTGGACACCTCCGCCCCATCGTACTTGGCCAGCAGCACCTCCCCGTACCGGATGAAACGGCCGTTCTGGTAGTACTTCTCGCAGACGATGCCCAGCCGGTCTCCGCGGCGCAGGTCCTTGGTAAAGTTGATCACCGAGCCGAAGATCTCGTCGGCGATCTGATCCGTCAACTCCTGGCCCTCGCCGGCATTGGCGATTGCATTCGACATATTGTCGACGATGCGCACCTCAATGGGCTCGATGCGTTTCTCCAGCGGCAAGGTCTCCCGCCTGCCCACCAGGCGGCCTGCCTGCCTGTCGACAACCAGGGGGCGCTCCGGCTCCCGCTGCGAGAGATACTCGAAGCGCTGGACCTGCCCGGCCGGGTCGAGCACCAGGGTGTAACGGTCCAGGGGGCGGGAATCGGAGCGCAGGTTGAACACCGGCTTGATGGCGGCGATCAACTCGGTGACCTGGGCCTCGTCGAGGGGTTGGCGCTTGAGGGACTGGTAGATCGAATCGTCGGCGCCCAGGGTGCGGATCAGGCGTTGGGGCTCGGGGACGACGGTCAGAGGCTGAAGTTCGGCGGGCAGATCTGCGGGGTCCTGGGAGGGGTGCCAGAGCATCCCCAGACGCAGGACCGTAAGGGCGGGTAAACAAGTAGCCAGCAGCCAGAACCGGGCACTGGAGGACCTCATCCTCCGGACCAGGCGCTGGCGCAGCGTCTCATCTTCGGCTAAAAACAAAAATACCCCCTTGCCGTTCCAGAATGCGGCAGCGTTGACGTCCGGTTCCAGCTGTTGTTATTATTGAAGATGCCAAAAACGTATTCCTTTAATGATAAACCCCTGCGGCAGTAGCGTCAAGGCTTAAATCCCCCTATCCCTGGAGTCCCATGACCCCCTCCCCGCCCGCCGAACCACTCGATCTCAAGAGCCTGCTGCCGGATGAATTGCGCGCCCTGGTCAGCCGCCTGGGCCAGGACGAATACCGGGCCGGCCAGATCCTGTCCTGGATCCACGGCAAAGGCGTCGAGGATATCGACCAGATGAGCAACTTGTCCCGGGCCTTCCGCGAGCAACTCAAGGAGGTTGCCGGGGTCAGCCGCCTGCGCGAGGTGGAACGCCAGGGCTCCCCTGGCGGCCAGGCGATCAAGTTCCTCTTTGAGCTGCCCACCCTCGAACGCGTCGAGTCGGTGCTGATCATCGACGGCAAACGCCGCACCGCCTGCCTCTCCTCGCAGGTAGGCTGCGCCCTCGACTGCAAGTTCTGCGCCACCGGCCGCATGGGCTTCCTGCGCAATCTGAGTGCCGCCCAGATCATCGACCAGCTGCTGCAGCTCAGCCGGGTGCTGCTGGCCGAACGCGGCGAGCGGGTGACCAACGTGGTGATGATGGGCATGGGCGAACCCTTGCACAACTACGAAGAGGTGGTGCGGGCCCTCCGCCTGATGCGCCTGGAACACGGCCCGGCCATCGGCGGCCGCAAGGTGACGGTATCCACCGCCGGCCATGTACCCGGCATCCAGCGCCTGGCCCGCGAGGAACTCAATCTGGGCCTGGCCATCTCGCTCAACGCCACCACCGACGAGTTGCGCGACCAGCTCATGCCCATCAACCGCAAGTACCAGATCGCCGAACTGCTCGAAGCCGCCGCCGAGTACTTCGAGCTGCGGGGCCGGCGCGTCACCTTCGAGTACGTGCTGTTGGCCGGCGTCAACGACCACGACGAAGATGCCCTGCGCCTGGCCGACCTGACCCGGGCTGTGCCCTGCAAACTCAACCTGATCCCCTACAACGAGTTGGCCGAAGACACCCCCTTCCGCCGGCCCCCGGCCGAACGGGTCGCCCGCTTCCGCGAACTGCTCGAAACCCATACCCCGATGGCCGTGACCCTGCGCGAAAGCCGGGGCCGCGACATCGACGCTGCCTGCGGCCAACTCTACCAGGCCCAGGAGCGCCAGCCCCGGCCCGCCCGCACGGCCCTTCCCGCTCCGGCAGGATGACCTTCAGGGGCCATCTGATCGGCGGGGTGCTGGCCGGCATCGGCCTCACCGCCGCCGCCACCCGCCTGGGGTACCTGCCCGCCCAGGACTATCAGACCTGGGGCTGGATGTTCGGCACCACCGTCGCCGGTTCCCTTTTCCCCGACCTCGACACCTCCTCGGTGCCCCAGCGCTGGTTCTTCCGCCTGGTTTTTGCCGCCCTGCTCTACCTGGGTTGGACCGAGGACTATGAGCGGGCAACCCTGGTGGGGGTGCTGGCCGTGCTGCCCCTGCTCGATCACCATCGGGGCTGGACCCACTGGAAGGTCAGCCCGCTGCTGGTGCCCCTGGTGCTGGGCACGGTGTTCGAATACTGGCGGGCCCGCCACGCCTGGTTCAGCGGCTTCTCGTGGGAAAACGTGCGCCAATTGCTGGGCGGCCGGGTGATCTACCTGGTGGCCTGCATCGTGGGCTGGTACACCCACCTGCTGCTCGACGGGCACTTCAAGCTCGTCACCGCCGACCGCAACCACCACTGAAGGCTAGTCGGCCGGCTGCCCCGTCCCGCCCAAGTCCCGCGAGAAGTACGAATAGATCGCCGGAATGACATACAGGGTCAGCCCCCCGGAAAAGATCAGGCCGCCGACCACCGCGATACCCATCGACACCCGGCTCTCCCCGCCCGAACCCAGGCCCAGGGCAATGGGCAGGATACCCAGGATGGTGGCCAGGCTGGTCATCAGGATGGGCCGGAAACGCGCCACCGCCGCCCCGCGCACCGCCACCATCACCGAAGCGCCCGCTTCCTTGCGCTGGTTGGCGAACTCGACGATGAGGATGCCGTTCTTGGTGACCAGACCGACCAGCATGATCTGACCGATCTGGCTGAAGATATTCAGCGTCTGGCCAAAGTACCACAGGGAGAGCAATGCCCCGGCCAGGGCCAGCGGCACGGTGAACATGATCACGAAAGGATCGCGGAAACTCTCGAACTGCGCGGCCAGCACCAGATAGGTCAGCACCAGGGCGAGGATGAAGACGAAGACCAGGCTCGACGAACTCTCGGCAAAATCGCGCGCCGCCCCGGCCAGGGTGGTGCTAAAAGACTCGTCCAGCTCCTCGGCGGCGATCTCGTCCATGGCCCGGATGCCGTCGCTCAGGGTATAACCCGACGCCAGGCCCGCCGAGATGGTCGCCGCGCTGTAGCGGTTGAAGCGGAAGAGCTGCGGGGGGTTGGCCTGCTCGCTCACCTGGACCAGGTTTTCGAGTTGCACCACCTCCCCGCTGCGGTTGCGCACGAAGACCGAGCGCAGGTCCAGCGGTTCGTCGCGGTAGCGCCGGGCAAACTGGCCGATGACCTGGTACTGTTTGCCGTCCTTGATGAAATAGCCGTACCGCTGGCCGCCCAGGGTGAGCTGCAGGGTCTGGGCGATGTCCCCGGCCGAGACCCCGGTGGCCCGCGCCCGCGCCCGGTCGATGGCGATCACCAGCTCCGGTTTGTTGAATTTGAGATTCAGCTCACTGACGCTGAACTCGGGGCGCTCCCCCACCTTGTCGAGGAATCCGGGCAACACGGCCTTGAGTTTGTCGAAGCTGGGGGCCTGCACCACGTACTGAACCGGCAGGCCGAAACGCGCCCCGCCTCCGCCCAGCGCGAT
>JADZBP010000320.1 GCA_020852055.1 Candidatus Latescibacterota bacterium | reverse complement strand
CCTCGGACTACGAGGGTTCCGAGACCCAGGAGTGGGAGCTGCGCTGCGGCGACCAGCTGCGGTACCTCGAAAAGGACGAGGAGGTCTGGGTCTTCACGGGGAAGATTGCCCTGCGCGATCTGGCCGATCCGGTGGCTGCGGCCATCGCCAAACACGGCGATCCGCCCGAGGAACTGCATTTCCAGGAACGCACCTACCGCGCCACCGAATCCAGCGCCGGCGAGTATCGCGAAGGTGGCAAGGGGCTGGGGCACGAGTTCGTCAGTTGGAGTTACGAGACTGCCGACGGCGAGCGGGTGCTTTTTATCTCGCAATGGGGCGAGCGGGATTTCCGCGCCTACGAGGGGGAATACGTGCAGGAATACCAGTTCACCGAGATCCTGCCGGCGCCCAAAGAGGGCGGGCCATGAGCGCCTTCTGGTTCAGCCTCTTGCTGGTGTTGGCGGGATGTGGCGGCGGCGAGGACCCCGTGGAGGACCTGGTCGCCGATCTCAACCGGTATCCGGAGTACTCGTTGATCGTCGAGGATGTGCGCGAGGAGGAGGGATTCTTCCCCGACTATTTCCTGCGCTTCAAGACCCTCACGGCTTCCGGGCAGCAGGTGGCTGGGCGCGACACGGTGGTCTGGGAGGAGCGCCTCAGTGAGGAGTACCCGGTCAGCGAGGAGGTCTTCGGCCAGTACGAGAACTACCTGGGCATGGTGGTGGCCGCCAAGACCGCCGACGGCCGCCAGAGCGGGCCGGCACAGGCGCATCCCCCCGGGTATCAGTATGTCGACAACCCGCGGTACGGGTCCTGGGACAGCGGCGGGTTCTGGCAATTCTACGGGCCGTACATGATGATGTCCCAGCTGATGGGTGGATGGCGGGTCAACCGGGCCGATTACGGCGACTACCGCCGCACCTACGAGCGCGGCCAGCCCTACGCCGGCCCCGAGACCGGTGGGCGCACACCCTTTGGCACCGGCGGCACCACCATCGAGAAAAGCCGGCCGGAGTTCTTCAAACGGTACCAGCAGCGCCTGGGTGGTTCGCGTTTCCGCGAACGGGTGCAGACGAGGATGGGCCGCGGCGGCAGCAGTTGGGGCAGCGGTTCGGTGCGGTCGGGCAAATGAAAGGGAGGCGCGCAGATGGATGAACACTGGTTGCCCATGGCCCGTGCGGTGGTGTACCTGCTGGAGGCCTTTGTATTGCTCTGGCTGGCGCGCCAGGCGTACACCCGCTGTTATCGCCGGGTGGACCTGAAGCGCGAACTGTTCGACCACAACAACACCGCCCTGGCCGTGGCCCTCTCCGGGTACCTGCTGGGGGTGGTGATCGCCCTGGGTGGGGCGCTGTGGGGGCCTTCGGCCGGGTGGCTGGCCGATCTGACCGCCATCGCCCTGTCGGGGCTCAAGGGCATCGCGCTGATGCTGGTGGCCAGCTGGTTGTGCGAGAAGGTGCTGCTGCCGCGCTTCGACAACACCAAGGAAGTGGTGCAGGACCAGAACCTGGGCACAGCCTTCGTCGAGGCGGGGTTACACGTGGCCAACGGCCTGATTGTGCTTGCGGTGCTTCAGGGGCAGGGACCTTGGTGGGCCGGGGTGGCCTTCTGGGTGCTGGCTCAGGGGGTGTTGCTGGTGGCTGGGTTATTGTACGAGTGGGTCACGCCCCACGACGTACACCGCGAACTCGAGCGCGACAACGCGGCAGTGGGACTGGCCTTTGGCGGGGGATTGGTGGGCATGGGCAATATCCTCAGTCTGGCTGCCGGCGGGGATTTCACCGGCTGGACCGAAAGTCTCAGCTTCTTCGCCGAGGACGCACTTTTTGGCCTGGTGGTCCTCTTCCTGATCAAGAAACTCTCCGATGCCGTGCTGGCCAACGGGGTCCGGTTGGGCGCCGAACAGGTCGAAGCCGCGCCGAATGTGGGCGCTGGCCTCCTGGAGGCCTTTGGCTATATCGGCGGCTCGATGTTGATCGTGTGGGTGTTCTGAGATGAGCAGTTTCCTGGATCTTTTCGGGCTCAAACGGCGTCGCGAGGAGCGGGTGAAGGTCGGCTGGCTGGTCGATGCCCGGCTCCGCGCCTCCGAACAGTACGTGGGGTTCCACGCCTGCGACGTCAGTGTCTCTGGCCTGCGCCTGAGCGCGGCGCTGGCGGCGGACTTCGAACGCGCCATCGACCGGGGGCGCCTCGGGCTGCTGCTGCGGGTGCCTGGCAACGCGGGCGCGCTGGAGGCGGAGGCGGAGGTGCGGTGGCAGCGGGTGGAGGAAGGCAGGGCGCTGCTGGGATGCGAATTCCGGCGGCCAAGCCGGGAACTGCGCCGGCTGCTGGAGGGCTATATCAGCGCTCACCCCGAGGACGTGGTGGCTCCGGACTGATCTGGGGGCGCCGGCCGGGCCACTGCATCCAGAGGGCCGGGCCGCCTACCGCCAGGTAGAACAGCGTGGCCAGGGCGTGGGTGGCGGTGGCGCAGGCCAGGGCGGCCGGTTCGGGCACGCCGTACAGCTGGTGCAGCCCCTGGCTGAAAAAGAAATGGTAGGGCCCGGCGCTCGCCGGGGTGGGGATGATGACCCCGATGGAGGACAGGGTCATGATTACCACCGCCGCCCCCAGCCCCAGCCCCGCGGTTTCCGCGAAACAGCTGAAGGCTGCGTAGATGATCAACGCATATCCCAGATTGAGCAGGAAGGATGAAAGGGCGATCTCGGCATAGACCTTGGGGCTGTGCAGGGCTTCGAGTCCGTGAGTGAAGGTTTCGAGCAGGCCGCAGATCCGGGTGGCCAGCGCGGGTGATATCCGGCCCAGGAGCCGGCCCACGATCGCCAGGGCGCGCTCGCGGTAGAGCGAGATCAGCACCAGGGCCGCCAACAGCACGATGCAGCCCAGCAGGGCGATGAGACTGAGGGGGGCCAGCAGGGGAAAGGCCTGGTCGAGGCGGCCGCGCAGCACCAGCAGCGACAGGCCGACGAAGACGATCAGCCAGACCAGGTCGAGGATGCGTTCGACCACCACCGTGGCCACCACCGAGGTCACCGGCAGGCCGCGGGTCCAGTTGAGGCTCAGGGCCCGCAGCGCTTCCCCCGAGCGGGGGATGCCGATATTCGCTGCATAACAGATCACCAGCGCCAGGCTGGTATCCCAAAGGGATACCGCCGGGGCAAAGGGGCGCATCAGCAACTGCCAACGCCACGCCCGCAGCAATACGGTCACACAGGTGATACCCAGGAGCACCAGCACCCAGGGCAGCGAGATGTGCCAGAGCGAGTTCCACAGGGCGGCCGTATCCGTGCCCCGGAAAGCCCAATACAGGAAGAGGGCCATCAGCCCGAGGCTGACCAGAAACTGGAGGGCGCGTTTGAGGATCAAGGGTGCTCCAGGGCTGCCGCCGCCGGGCGGCGCTCAGGGGTGGTGGTACACCGCGTCGGGATCGAAAACCCGCTCTTCGCGCTCGGTCCACTGGCCCTGTTCCGCATCCCACCTGCGGTAATAACACGAAAAATACCCCGCGTGGCAGGCCCCGACCTGCTGTTCGACCCGCACCTCGAGGGAGTTGTGTTCGCAGTTGACGCGGATCTCCCGGACCCGTTGCACGTGGCCCGAGGTCTCGCCCTTGAGGACCACCTGCTGGCGGGAGCGGCGGTAGAGATAGACCACCCCTTCGGCGGCGGTCTTCTCCAGGGCCTCGCGGTTCATATAACACAGCACCAGCAGGCGGTTCGTGTGGTGGTCGGTGATGGCCGCCGGCACGATGCCCTTGTCGTCGAAACGCAGCTGGTCAGCGATGGACATATCAGCCTTTGGCGGCGGGGATCTTCCCGCGGGCTTCCAGGAGGGCGATGATCTGCAGGGCTGCCTCCTGCGGGGTGCAGGTGGCGGTCTTGAGCACCAGTTCGGCCTGCTGGGGCGGCTCGTAGGGATCGGAGACGCCGGTGAAATTGGGAATCTGGCCAGCGCGGGCCTTTTTGTACAGACCCTTGGGATCGCGCTCCTCGCAGAGTTCGACCGGGGTGTCGACGAAGACCTCGATGAAATCGCCGGGGGCCATCAGCGCCCGCACCGCGTCGCGGTCAGCCCGGTAGGGGCTGACGAAACTGGTGAGGGTGACCAGGCCGGCGTCGGCGAAGAGTTTGCCCACCTCGCCGATGCGCCGGATGTTCTCGGCCCGATCCTCGGCCGAGAAGCCGAGGTTCTTGTTCAGGCCATGGCGGATGTTGTCGCCGTCCAGCACATAGGCCAGCCGTCCCTGGGCCACCAGGGCGTGTTCGACCGTGAAGGCGATCGTACTTTTGCCCGAACTGGGAAGCCCGGTGAGCCATACCAGGACGCCTTGCTGGGCCAGCAGTCCCTGCCGCTGGTCGCGGGTGACATGACCTTCGTGCCAGACGATGTTGGTGGCCTTGTTCTCTGCCAAAGCGATGCTCCTTTGCCCGATGGGGTGGTTGGGAAAACGCCAACTCGAAGCGGGGTCCGCGAAGGCGCGGAAATACGGTAGAAATAACGAATTTACGCGCTCAAGGCGATTCGTCAAGAGAACCCCGGCCGGTATGCAGCGGGCCGACAGGTACGGGCCGGAGGCGCTATTCGAGGATATCCCCTTCGACCTCGGCCACCAGGGTGCCCACGTCCTCGCCCTGGCAGATGCGCAGCATGGTGCCCCGCTCGGTGAAATTGAACAGGTGCAGGGGCATGCGATGGTCGCGGGCCAGGATCACCGAGGAGTGGTCGACGATGGAGAGGTTCTGCTGCAGGATGGTATTGTAGCGCATGCGCCGGTAGAAACGCGCCTTCGGGTCCTTCTGGGGGTCGGCGGTGAAGATGCCCCGCGCCCGGTTCTTGGCAAAGAGCAGGGCGTCGGAGCGGGTCTCGATGGCGCGCTGGGCCGCCGGGTAATCGGTGGTGACATAGGGGTTGCCGGTGCCGCCGGCGAAGATGACGATATAGCCCTTTTCGAGGTGGTGCACCGCGCGCAGGCGGATGAAGGGCTCGGCCACGGTGTTGACCGGAATGGCGCTCATCACCCGGACCTCGGCCCGGCCCTTCGAGTGCGAGGCCAGGACCCCTCGCAGCATCAGGCTGTTGACGATGGTGCCCATCATGCCGATGTTGTCGGCCTCGGCCCGCTCGATGCCCCACTGAGCCCCCAGGTTGCCCCGGAAGATGTTGCCGCCGCCGATGACAATCGAGACCTGGATGCCCTGATCGTGCAGGCTGAGCACCTCCTCGGCGATGTGCTCGAGGGCTTCGTGGTCGAAGCCAAAATCGAACTTGCCCGAGATGGCCTGACCGCTCAGTTTGATCAACACCCGCCGGTAACGCATCGATAAATTCCCCTGGAAAAGTGGTTCAGAGCAGACGGCTTTTCCGCACCCTGGTGGCCTCCGGATAGCGCTCGCCCACCCTTGCCACCTGGGCGACGAAGCTGGCGGTCTGGGCCACGGCCAGACCGATAAAATCCTGGCTGCGGGCCAGCAGGGCCTCGATCTCGGCGGTGCTGAGGGGTAGGCGGGGGTCGTCGCCGAGGCGCCGGGCCAGGTCGTTGTGGGCCATGGCCTGTTCGCGCATCTGCAGGGCCACGGCCACGGCGTGTTCCTTGATGGCCTCGTGGGCGGTCTCGCGGCCAGCGCCCCGCCGCACCGCTTCCATCAGCAGGGTGGTTGTCGCCAGGAAGGGCAGGTAGCGCGCCAGTTCGGCGGCGATCACCGCCTCGAAGATACCCATGTCGTCCAGCACATGCAGGGCCGCCTCGATCAGGCCGTCGAAGGCAAAGAAGGCGTCGGGCAGCGCCACCCGGCGGACCACCGAGCAGGAGACATCCCCCTCGAACCACTGATCTCCGGCCAGGCCGCCGGCCATGTGCAGGTACCCGCCCAGCACTGTCTGCAGGCCGTTGATGCGCTCGCTGGTGCGGGTGTTCATCTTGTGGGGCATGGCCGAGGAACCCACCTGGCCCTTGGCGAAGCCCTCGGTGGCCAGTTCGGCGCCGGCCATCAGCCGCAGGGTGCGGGCCAGGTTCGCCACCCCCGATCCCAATTGGAACAAGCACGAGATCACCTCGAAATCGAGGCTGCGCGGGTAGATCTGGCCCACCGCGTTGAGCTGCTGGTTGAAACCCAGGTGCAACACCACCTGCTGCTGCAAGGCCTCGACCTTGTGCAGGTCCCCGTCGAAAAGAGTCGCCTGGTCGAGGGCGGTGCCCACCGCCCCCTTAAGGCCGCGCAGCGGGTAGGTCTCGACCAGATGCTCCAGCCGGCTGAAGGCGTGCAACATCTCCTCGCCGAACATCGCCAGGCGTTTGCCCATGGTTGTCGGTTGCGCCGGGGCATGGTGGGTGCGGCCCACCACCACCTGGTCTATCCACTGGTCGGCGCGGCGGGAGAGGCTCAGCAGCAGGGCGGCGTACTTCACCCGCAAGAGCTGGAGGGAACGCAGAATCTGGTACTGCTCGACGTTGTCGGTCAGGTCGCGGCTGGTCAGGCCCTGGTGGATGTGTTCACAGCCGGCGAGGCTGCAGAACTCCTCGATGCGGGCCTTGACGTCGTGGCGCAACTGGGCTTCGCGCCGGGCGATGGCCTCGGTATCGATCTGATCCTTGACCTTTTCGTAGGCGGCGATGGCGGAGGCGGGGATGTCGAGGCCCAGATCGCGCTGGGCCTTGAGCACGGCGATCCAGAACTCGCGTTCCAGCAGGATGCGCCCTGATTCCGACCACAGCGCACGCAACTCGGGGCTGGCGTAGCGGTTGGCCAGCACGTTGGCGATGGGTGGGCTCATGGATTCCAAAGGGTATGGGGGAATGGCCGGTATAATATGCAGATTCCACCCCCTGGCCGCCAGATTTGCCCTATCTTTGACCGCCATGAAATACACCCCCCAATTCCAGGGCCGCCTGATGCTGGTGGTGGCCGCCGTCGGCTGGAGCATCAGCGGCGTCATTATCAAGTCCGCGGACCTGGGCGCCCTCAGCATCGCCTTTGGCCGCAGCCTGGTAGCTGCCCTGTGTTTGGCTCCCCTGGCCTGGAGAAGGCGCCAGCCCCTCGACTGGGCCAACCTCTGGCTGGGTCTGGCCTATGCCGGCTCGGTGATCCTGCTGGTGGCGGCCACCAAAGCCACCACCGCGGCCAACGCCATCCTGCTCCAGTACACCGCGCCGGTCTTTGTATTCCTGCTGGGTATCCCGCTCCTGGGGGAACGGCCCGGTTGGGCGGACTGGGCCGGCTTGGTGCTGACCATGGCCGGCGTCGGGTGGATCTTCGCCGGGGCCGGGGCGGCCGAGGGTCTGGGGGTGGCGCTGGGGCTGGGCAGCGGTCTGTCCTTCGGCATGCTCATTCTGCTGCAGCGCCGGTACCGGGACAAGGACCCCTTCTGGGTGCTGGGCACCAACAACGCCTTGGTGGCCCTGCTCCTGCTGCCCTTCCTCGGCCCCGAGCCGGCAGCCACCGGGGTGGATGTGGGACTGATGGTGTTGATGGGGGTGGTGCAGCTGGGGATTCCGTACCTGCTCTTCTTCATGGCGCTGCAGCGGGTGCCGGCCAGAGAGGGGGCGTTGATCACCCTGCTTGAACCGCTACTCAACCCGATCTGGGTGGCGCTGGTGGTGGGGGAGATGCCGGGACCGGCCACCCAGGCCGGGGGGGCGATCGTGCTGGCCGGGGTGGTGGTGCGCTACGCCCTGACCGGGCGCCGCGACCTCAGCGGTACGCCGGATTGACCAGATTGAGCGGCGCCTGGCCGGTGAGGACCCGGCGCGCTTCCCAGGCGGCCTGGTCCTGCAATGCCTCGATGGATTCGCGGGAGAAGAACGAGGCGTGCGGGGTGTGCAGCACGTTTTCGAGCTGGATCAACCGGTCCCCGGCCGCCGCCGGTTCGACGATCCGCACGTCGAGGGCCGCGCCGGCCAGCCGGCCGGTGCTCAAGGCCTGGTACAGGGCTTCCTCGTCCAGCAGCTTGCCGCGCGAGGTGTTGATCAGGAAGGCGCTGGGTTTCATCTGCCGCAACTGGGCCTCCCCGATCAGGCCGCTGCTCTGCGGGGTGAGGGGCAGATGGAGCGAAACAAAATCCGCCGTCGCCAGCAACTCCTCCAGCGACAGGGCAACCACTCCCGCTGCGGCCGCCCTGTCCGGGGTCAGGCGCGGGGTGTAGGCGCAGACCTCCAGACCAAAGGCCCGGGCTCGTTTCGCCACCTCCTGGCCGATATTGCCCAAACCGATCAGGCCGAGGCGTTTGCCCACCAGTCGCCGCAAGGGCAGGGCGTCCTGGATGTTCCAGCTTCCCTGGCGCACCCGCCGGTCGTGGAAGGCGATCTTCCGGGACAGGGCGAGTATGAACCCCAGGGTGTGCTCGGCCACATCCACCACGCAGTAGGTGGGCACGTTGAGCACCGGGATGTGGCTGCGGGTGGCAAAGTCTACATCGATATTGTCCAAACCGATCCCGTAGCGGACGATCACCTTCAGGTCGGGTAAGGCCGCGCCGATGACCCTGGCTGTGGTTTTGGCCCAGCAGGTGAGGATGCCGGAGCAGCCGGAGGCCAGGGTGGTGAGGGTGGTCTCCTCGCCATCGGGCGCCACCACCAGTTCGGCGCCGATCTCCCCGAGGATGCGCTTTTCGATTTCGAGGTCGGGCCACTGGTAATCGGTGACCAGGATCTTAGTTGCCATTGGCCAGCTCTGCTCTGCGGGTGAGGATGAAGTCGGCCACCTCGATCAACGGGGCGGTCCAGATCCGGGTGCGCTGCTGCTCCAGGTGCCGGGCCAGGCCTGCGAGGGCCTCGGTGGCGATGGCGATATGATCCCCACCCACTCCGTGCATACAGATGATGGCCCACAGCCCCTGGCTGAGGGCTTTCTCCACGTAGGTGATCATCTGCTCGGCCGTGTGGCCCTCCACGGCCCAGGCCCAGGTATAGGACAGGTCGATGAGACGGGGGTTGTTGGGCCGCTCGCCACCGCCGCGGGCGGCGCGGAAGCGCCGGGCCACCACCGGCACGTAGGATTGCCGCTCCACGCCAGCACCAACATAACTCTGGTAACAGGGATAACAGAAGCTGCGTTTGCCTTGCTGCTGGGGGAAGAGCTGGTCCAGGTCGGCCTCGGCCTCGTCGATGGTGGCGGCGATGTCGGCCAGGCTCAGTTTTTCGAGGCAGTAGTTGGGGTCGAAGCCGAAGTTGCAGGAGCAGGGATGGCGGCTGGTGTGGTTGCCCAGTTCGTGCCCCTGCTGAGCCGCTGCCTGCCAGCGGGGTATCTGCCGCTCCCAGTCGGGCCGCCGGCCGGGATTCACGTAAAAGGTGCCGCACAGGCCGTGATCGTTCAGGCAGGGCAGGGCATTGGCCAGTTGGCTGGGGGCATTGTCGTCGAAGGTGAGGCTGAGGGCGCCGGCAATGCCGGGCTGCCAGAAGGGGATCTCGTTTTCCATGGGCCATCTCCGGAATAAGCGGGGCAAAAATGTACGCATTCAGATCAGCCCCAGCCAGCGCCAGTACCAGACGTTGAGCGGGCACAGGAACAACAGGGTGAGGGTGGCGATGGCCACCATACACCCCACCAGCTGGCCCATCCCGAGGCGGCGGTAACTGTAGACCAGCATGAAGGGGGCACACTGGTAGGGGAAGAACACCTGGCCCACGGCCATGCCCACGCTCAGAGCAACCGGCAACTGGCCCAGACCCAGGCCCTGGCCCAACACCAGCAGCGGCGGGGTGAGCAGGCTGGCAACTGCGGCGTTGTCCATCAGGAAATTGAGCGGCACCGCCATGGCCGTCAGTGCCAGGTGTTGGTACACCGGGCCATGCCCCGGCAGGTCGAGCCAGGCACTGGTGGCCCCGATGAAACGTCGGTCGAGCCCCGACGCCTCCAGCGCCGAACCCAGCGAGAACAGGGCGGCGATGTAGAAAAGAAAAGGAAAGTTGAGCTGGCGCAGTTGGGAGAAGGGCAAGGGGCCCCAGCCAGGCGCGGTGTACAAGGCGGTGAGGAGCAGGCCTACGTATACCGGGGCCAGGTGGTGCAAAGCGTCGCTGGCCCACAGCACCACCCCCAGCAGGAGCAGGCCCAGGACCTTGCGCTGGGCCGGATCGAGGGGCTCAGATTGGGAGGAGGGGGCCGCCACCAGCGTCTTGGGTAGGTGCCTGCCAAAGAGCAGATAGATCACCCCCCAGGACATGGCGGTGCGCAGCAGACCCATCACCGGGAACATCCAGCGCAGCCATTCGCCCCAGTATAACACCCGGCCGCTCACCCGTTCCAGCTGGCCGGCGACCACCAGATTGGGCACGGCGCCGGTCAACAGGCCAGTGCCGCCGTAGTAGGTGCTGCACAAGAGCGAGAGCAGCACCGCGGCGTTGAGCCGGGCATCGTCGCGGCCACCAAGACCATCCACCAGGGCAATACCTATGGGGATGAGCAGCAGCACCCGCACCACCCCGGAGGGCACCAGGAAGGCCGTGGCCAGGCCCAGGGCGTGTAACTGCAACAGGAGCACTGCCGGGCTGCGGGCCAGGTGCCGCAGGGCCATGCCGGCCAGGCGGGCCTCCAGACCGGTGCTGGTGATGCCGAGGCTGAGGACCATGCCGGCAAAGATCAGCCAGACCGCGCTGCCGGCGAAGGG
>JADZBP010000319.1 GCA_020852055.1 Candidatus Latescibacterota bacterium | reverse complement strand
GACCCGCATCAGTTGCTCGAGGGCATCGCCATCACCTGTTTCGCCCTGGGCGCCAAGGTCGGCTACATCTATATCCGCGGCGAGTTCCCCAAGGCGGTGGCCATCGTGCAGCAGGCCATCGACGAGGCCAAGGCCGCCAATCTGTTGGGCAAGAACATCCTCGGCAAGGAAGGCTTCGACTGCGAGATCTACCTGCATCGCGGGGCCGGCGCCTACGTCTGCGGCGAGGAGACCGGGCTGATCGAGTCCCTCGAGGGCAAACGCGCCTCTCCGCGCATCAAGCCGCCTTTCCCGGCCATCTCCGGCTTGTTCAACTGCCCCACGGTGGTCAACACCGTCGAGACCCTCTGCAATATCCCCCAGATCATCAACAATGGCGGGGCCTGGTTCGCGGCCATGGGCGTGGCTGGTTCCTCGGGCACCCGGCTGGTCTGCGTCAGCGGAGCGGTGGTGAAGCCAGGGTACTTCGAGTTCGAGATGGGCAAGGTCACCCTGCGGCAACTGGTTTTCGAGATCTGCGGCGGGCTCAAGGAAGGCCGCACCCTCAAGGGGGTCATTCCCGGCGGTAGCTCGATGCCCATCCTGCTGCCCGAGCAGCTCGATGTCACCCTCGATTTCGACGCCATTCAGAAGGCCGGTTCCATGGCCGGTTCGGGCGGCATCATCGTGCTCGATGACACCACCCAGATCGTCGACGCGGCGCTGAATCTCGCCCAGTTCTACGCCCACGAGTCCTGCGGCCAGTGCACCCCCTGCCGCGAAGGCACCCTGTGGATGGAGAAGATGCTGCACCGGATCAAGGAGGGGCACGGGCGCCCGGAAGATGTGGATCTGCTCTGGGATGTGGCCGACAATATCGAGGCCAAGACCATCTGCGCTCTGGGCACGGCGGCGGCCTGGCCGGTCAAAGCCTTCACCCGCAAGTACAAAGCCGAGTTTGACCAGGTGATCGGTTCGGAAGAAGGGAAGCAATAGCAGATGGCAGAAGGCACGGTTAAACTCACCATCGACGGCAGGGAGGTCGAGGTCCCGCGCGGGACCAATGTGGTCGAGGCCGCCAAGAAGGCCGGCGTCGAGATTCCCCACTATTGCTACCATCCCAAGCTGCCCATCGCCGGCAACTGCCGCATGTGCCTGGTCTCGCTGGGCATGCCCAAGATGACCCCCGAACGCAAGCCCGAACTCGACGCCGAGGGCAAGCCGGTGATCGCCTTCATGCCGGCGCCCCAGATCGGCTGCAATACCATGGCCGCCGAGGGCATGGTGGTCCAGACCCGCACCCCGGCCATCATCAAGGCCCGCCAGGGGGTGATGGAGTTCCTGCTGATCAACCACCCCCTCGACTGCCCCATCTGCGACCAGGCGGGGGAGTGCCGGTTGCAGGAGTTCGCGGTGGACTACGGCAAGGGCGCGAGCCGTTTCATCGAAGAAAAGGTCCACAAGCCCAAACAGGTCGAACTCAACGCCAAGATCACCCTCGACAACGAGCGCTGCATCATGTGTTCGCGCTGCGAGCGCTTCATGCGCCACGTGGCGGGCCAGGATTGCCTCGGCTTCGTGCAGCGCGGCAGCCACACCGAGTTGACCTGCTATCCGGGGCAGGAGCCCAAGACCAACTACGACCTCAACATCGTCGATATCTGTCCGGTGGGAGCCCTGACCTCCACCGATTTTCGTTTCCGCCAGCGGGCCTGGTTCCTCAAGGAGACCAAGAGCATCTGCCCCAGCTGCGCCACCGGCTGCAACACCGTGGTGGCGGCGCGCGAGGGCGAGGTGCTGCGCCAGACCCCGCGCGACAACGAGGCGGTGAACCAATGCTGGATGTGCGACTACGGCCGGCTGAACTACAAGTTCATCAATGACCCCCAAAGGTTGCAGGCCCCGCTGCTGCGCCAGCAGCCCGTCGAATGGCAGGCGGCCCTCGGGCAGGCGGTGCAGGCCCTGCGGGGCGCGCGCGGCGCCGTCGCTGCAGTGGGGTCGGCCCGCGCTACCACCGAGGAACTCTTCCTCTTCAACCGGCTGACCCGCCAGGTGCTAGGGGCGTCGCTGGTGGACTGTGTGCCGCGCCAGGGCGAGGCCGACCATCTGCTGCTCAACGCCGACCGCAACCCCAATAGCCGGGGCGCGTCGCTGACCGGTGTTGCTGCCGAGCCGCTGGGCAGCCAGTTGGGGGCCATTGCCCAGGGCATAGGCGAAGGCCGGATCAAGGCCCTGCTGGTGCTGGGGGAGGATGTGACCAAATGCGGCATCGGCCCCGAGTTGCTGGCGAAGCTGGAGGCCTTGGTGGTCATCGACATCCTGCCCAACGCCACGGTCAAGCTGGCCCAGGTGGTGTTGCCGGGGGCTTCCTTCGCCGAGAAGCGCGGTTCCTTCATCAACGCCAAGGGGCGCTTGCAGCGCTTCAATGCGGCCATTCAGCCGGCGGGCGAGGCCCGGCCCGATTGGCAGATCCTGGCGGCGCTGCTGCGCAGCCTCGATCCGGCCGAGGATTTTTCGACCCTGGAAGGGGTGTTCGCCCAGTTGGCCCAGGAGCAACCGGTCCTGGCCGGCCTGAGCTTGAGCCGCATCGGCGACCAGGGCATCCAGTTGGACACTGAAGCAGCGGCGGCGCCGGTAGCGGCCGGCTGACGGGACGGACATGGCAGAAGACTTCCCCATCCTCTTGCTCAAGATCGGCGGCGCCTTCCTCGGCCTGATGACCATCGTCGCCTACACCGTGCTGCTCGAGCGCCGGGTGGCGGCCTGGATTCAGGACCGGGTCGGGCCCAACCGCGTCGGGCCTCTGGGGCTGATGCAGCCCATCGCCGATTTCATCAAACTGGTCACCAAAGAAGACCTGCTGCCGGCCTACGCCCACAGGCTCTACTATGTCATGGCGCCGGCCCTGGTGATGATCCCCTCGCTGCTGGTGATCGCGGTGCTTCCCTGGGGCAGCTACCTGGGCGACGTCAAGTGTGTGATCGCCGACATCGACACCGGAGTCCTCTTCGTCTTCGCCATCACCTCCCTGGCGGTGTACGGCATTGTGCTGGCCGGCTGGTCGAGCAACTCCAAGTACCCCTTCCTGGGCGCCATCCGCTCCAGCGCCCAGATGATCTCCTATGAAGTCTGTCTGGGTCTGAGCGTGGTCAGCATCATCATGCAGACCGGCACCATGAACCTGGGCGCCATCGTCGAATACCAGGCAGCCCACACCTGGCTGGCGGTCTGCCAGCCGGTGGCCTTCTTCATCTTTGTGGTCAGCGCCTTTGCCGAGACCAACCGCCTGCCCTTCGACTTTCCCGAGGCGGAGCAGGAGTTAGCCGGCGGCTACAATATTGAATACAGCTCGATGAAGTTCGCCCTTTTCTTCATGGGCGAATACGCCAACATGACCATCGCCTCGGCGCTGGCGGCCACCCTGTTCCTGGGCGGCTGGTCCTTGCCCTTCGAGCCCTTCAACGCCCCGGCCCAGGTCCTGTGGGTGGGCATTGCCCACATCGGCATCTTCCTGGCCAAGGTGATCGCCTTCCTGTTCTTCTTCATCTGGGTCCGCTGGACCCTGCCGCGTTTCCGCTACGACCAGCTCATGCGCATCGGCTGGAACGTGATGCTCCCCCTCGCCCTGATCAACGTCTTTGTCACCGGGGCCATCCTGCTGTGGAGAGGTTGAGACCATGATGCTCCAACGGCCCAGGCTCAGTTTCTGGGAAAAGAGCTATCTGCCGCAGATCCTCAAGGGGCTGTGGTTGACCCTCAAGCATATTCCCCGCCGCACGGTCACCATGCAGTACCCCGAGGAGCGGCCCACGCTGCACGGCCCGCACTACCGGGGGGCACCGACGCTGGTCAAGGACCCGGAGGGCCGGGTCAAATGTGTGTCCTGCCAGCTCTGCGAGTTCGTCTGTCCACCCAAGGCCATCCGTATCACCCCGGGGCACCGGCAGCCGGGCGGCCCGGACGCCAACGTCGAAAAGGAACCCCAGGATTTCACCATCGACATGTTGCGCTGCATCTATTGCGGCCTGTGTCAGGAAGTCTGCCCCGAGGAGGCCATCTTCCTCAAGCGCCATTTTGCCATCACGGGCTACAGCCGCGAGGAACTGGTCTTCCACAAAGACAAACTCCTCGAGCTGGGCGGCGTGCATCAGGACCAGATCTGGAAGTGGAAGAATAAGTGATGGGCGTCCAAGACCTGCTCTTCTGGTTTTTCAGCGCGGCCATGCTGCTTTCCGGGGTGCTGGTGATCACCAACCGCAACCCGGTGAACAGCGCCATGTTCCTGATCCTGCTCTTCATCAACATGGCCGGCCTCTTCCTGCTCCTCGAAGCCTTCTTCCTGGCCATTGTCCAGGTGCTGGTCTACGCCGGGGCGGTGATGGTGCTCTTCCTCTTTGTCATCATGCTGCTCGACATCAAGGAAGGCCCCCGGAAGCCCTTCAAGAAACTGGCGGTGGGCCTGGCCGGTGCAGTGGGCCTGGCGCTGGTGGCGGAGATCTGGGTGGTGCTGCAGGCGCCGCTGGCCTCGTCGGGGGTACCGCTGCAGGGCGGCCTGCGGGCGGTGATGACCAAACTCTTCACCAGTTATCTGCTGCCCTTCGAGGTGACGGCGCTGATCCTGCTGGTGGCTATACTGGGCGTGGTGCTGCTCTCCCGACGGGAGGCCAAGTGATGATCACCCTGAACCACTATCTGCTGGTGAGCGGCCTGCTCTTCGCCCTGGGCATGACCGGGGTGGTGCTGCGCCGCAACGCCCTCGTTACCCTGATGTGTCTGGAGATGACCCTCAATGCCGCCAACCTGGCGGCGGTGGCCTTTTCGCACTACCTGGGCCGCGTCGAGGGGCAGATCCTGGTCTTCTTCACCATCGTCATCGCTGCGGCCGAGGTTGCGGTGGGCCTGGCCATCTTTGTGGCCCTGTTCCGCCAGAAGCAGACCGTCAGCCTGGACGACTTAACCTCGATGCGCTCATGAGCCAGGTCTGGGTCATCCTCTTCGCCCCGCTCTTGGCGGCGGCACTCATCACCCTCTTCAACCGCCGTTCCCAGGGGTTGAGCGCCGCCCTCTCCATCGGGGCCATCCTCATCGGTTTTGGCTGCGCCCTGCAGCTCTTTGCCGCCATGGGCAGCGGCCAGGCTCTCAGCCCCGCGCCGATCCAGTGGCTGAGCGTGGGGCCGGTGCAGGTGGACATCGGGGCAACGGTGGACCGGCTCAGCCTGCTGATGCTGCTGGTGGTCACCGGGGTGGGCTCCGCCATCCAGATCTACTCCCTGGGTTATATGAAGGGCGATCCGGGGCTGTCGCGCTACTTCGCGTGTATGTCCCTGTTCACCTTCTCGATGCTGGGCATCGTGCTGGCCAGCAACTTCATCCAGATGTTCATCTTCTGGGAGCTGGTCGGCCTGTCCTCCTATCTGCTGATCGGCTTCTGGTTCGAGCGGCCCAGCGCCACGGCCGCCGGCATCAAGGCCTTCCTGACCAATCGGGTGGGCGACTTCGGTTTTATGCTCGGCATCCTGATGTTGTGGTCCTACGCCGGCACCTTCGATTTTGTCGAGTTGCAGACCCGCCTGCCGGCCCTGCATCTGGCCACCGGCACCCTGGCCCTGATCGGCCTGCTGATCTTCTGCGGCACGGTGGGCAAAAGCGCCCAGTTCCCGCTGCACGTCTGGTTGCCCGACGCCATGGAGGGCCCCACCCCGGTCAGCGCCCTGATCCACGCCGCCACCATGGTCGCCGCCGGTGTCTACATGCTGGCGCGGGTGATCTGGCTGCTGGCGCCGGCGCCGCTGGCCCTGGAGATCATCTCCTTCATCGGCGGCTTCACCGCGCTGATGGCGGCGTTGATCGCGGTGGCGCAAAATGACATCAAACGCATCCTGGCCTACTCCACCCTCTCCCAGCTGGGCTACATGGTGATGGCGGTGGGGCTGGGCGGCGACCTGCAGGCCATGTTCCATCTGACCACCCACGCCTTCTTCAAGGCCCTGCTCTTCCTCACCGCCGGCAGCGTCATCGTTGCCCTGCACCACGAGCAGGACATCTGGAAGATGGGCGGTCTGAAGCAGAAGATGCCGATCACCTTTGCCGCCTTCCTCATCGGCACCCTGGCCCTGGCCGGGGTATGGCCGCTGAGCGGCTTCTACAGCAAGGACGAAATCCTGCTCCTGGCCCTGGAGCACAACGCCGGACTTTTTGTGCTGGCGGCCTTCACCGCGCTGTTGACCTCCTTCTATATGGGCCGGGCCTTCGGGGTGGTTTTCCTGGGCAAACCCCGCGACCAGCACGCCTTTGACCACGCCCACGAGTCGCCCCTGGTGATGACCGGGCCGATGATCTTCCTGACCATCCTTTCGGTGGTGGGCGGCTGGTTTTCCTCGGTGCCGCATTTCCTCAAGCCGGCGGCTGCCGAGGGCGAGCATCAAATTGGCCTGCAGATCGGCCTGTTGGCCATTCCGGCGCTGGGCTTCCTGGTCTCGGGCCTGCTCTATTGGCGGGGCAATGCCAGCGACGCGCCGCTGCAGCGGGCGCTGGGGCCGATCTACCGGGCCATGCAGAACAAGTTCTATCTCGATGAGCTGTATGCGATCCTGATCAAGTACACCCAGGGCCTGGTCGCCGCGTGCTGCGATTTCTTCGACCGCTGGATCCTGCAGGGCCTGGCAGTGGGCGGGCTGTCGCTGGGGGTGGGCCTGGTTGGCCGTGTCGTCAATCTGCTGCAAACCGGACAGGTGCGCACCTACGCGCTCTGCCTGGGTACCGGGGTGGTGCTGATCGTCTACTTCTCTCTAATCGGGTAGAGTCTGGGCTAATTATGGAAAGCTGGTTGCTCCTGGCACTGCTGGCGCCCCTGCTGGGCGCGATTGCGGTGTGGACCGCAGGGGAGGCGGTGGCCTGCCGGCTGGCAGCACTGGCCGCGTCCCTGTCGCTGGCGGCCGGGTTGGTGTTGTGGGGGGCTTTTGATCCCCAGGCCGATGGCCCCCAGTTCCGCACCCTCATCGAGTGGGTGCCGCAGTTGGGCATCAAGCTCGACCTGGCGGTCGACGGCATCTCGCTGCCGCTGATCGTACTGACCGGGCTGGTCGGGTTGGCCGCCGTGCTGGCCCCGGCCCCCGAGGGCCGACCCAAGACCTACTACTCCTCCCTGCTCCTGCTGCTGGGCGCGGCGATGGGCGCGTTTGCCTCCCTGAACATCTTCTTCTTCTACTTCTTCTGCGAACTGGCCACCCTGCCCAAATTCCTGCTGGTGGGCATCTGGGGCAGCGACCGGGGCCGGAGTCGCAAAGAGGCGGCGATGCACCTGACCATCTACATCACCGCCGGGGCGATGGTGGTGCTGCTGGGTCTGCTCTATCTCTCCACGGTCACCGGCGGCTTTTTCGAACTGAAAGACCTCAAAATCAATACCAGCATACATCCGCTGTCCGAACAGGTCCAGATATGGATCTTTGGCGCCTTGATGCTGGGCTTCGGCGTCTGGGCCTCGATGTGGCCTTTCCATACCTGGGCCCCGGTGGCGTACGGCGCGGCGCCGACAGCGGCAAATATGCTTTTTGCCGGGGTGCTCAAAAACCTGGGCGCCTACGGCCTGATCCGCATCGGCCTGACCCTGCTGCCCCTGGGCGCCCGGCATTGGGCCGATTGCCTGGCGATCCTGGCGGCGATCAACATCCTTTACGCTGGTTGGGTGGCCCTGCGCCAGCAGGACTGGCACCAGCTGATCGCCTACAGCACGGTCAGCCATGCCGGGTATCTGCTCCTGGGCATCGCCGCCCTCAATGTGGTGGGGGTGACCGGGGCGGTGCTGATGATGTTCGCCCACGGGATACTCATCGCCCTGATCTTCGCGCTGCTGGGGGCCTTCGGCGCCCAGGGGCGGCGTATCGCCGACTTTGGCGGCATCGCCAGGGTGGCGCCCTTTGTCGGGGTCTGTATGGCGATGGCGGCGATGGCCGCTGCCGGCATGGCCGGTTTTGCCAACTTCGCCAGCGAGGTGATGGTGTTCATCGGCTCGTGGCAGGCCGCGTCCACCGCCCTGCGTTTTGGCACGGTGGCGGCGGTGTGGGGCATGGTGCTGAGCGCCACCTACATGCTGCGCGCCCTGCGGACCAGTTTCTACGGTGAACCCACCGGTCCGGCGGTCGTGGACCCTTCGCTGCCGGCCAGAGCCCCCTATGTGGTGCTGCTGGCGGTGTTGCTGATCTTCGGTTTCTTCCCGGGCCTGCTCACCCAGCCCATCCAACGCGCGGTTGCGCCCATCGCTCAACTGATCCCGGCCAAGGCGAATATCGCTGCGGATGCCGTGCCCGGAGCCATGGGCCACCATCAGGTCCCTGCTCATGCCGCCCAGTCCAACGAGTAGAACGCCTTTATGAGTCTATACCCCCTGCAGCTGGAGATCGCCCTCGCCCTCTTGGCGCTGCTGGTCCTGATCCGCGAGGCGGTGCACCCGGTGGTCAATGCCCGCGCCCTGGGACTGGTATTGTCCGGGCTGGTGCTGGCGCTGCTGGCCTACAGTTTCACCATGAAGCCGGTTGAGGGTGCGCTCTATTCGGGCATGTACCGTCTGGACGAATTCGCCCTGTTCGCCAAGCGGCTCTTCCTGCTAGCCACCGTGCTGGCCCTGGCCCTGGCCGCCGAGTTCTCGCCCCGCCTCGGGGGCGGCGCTGCCGAGCAGTTCGTCATCACCCTGCTGGCCGCCACCGGCATGTTGCTGATTGGTTCGGTCAACGACTTCGCCCTGCTCTTCGTGGCCCTCGAACTGGTCACCATCAGCTTCTACGTGCTGACCAGCTACCTGCGCCGGCAACTGCCTTCGCTGGAGGCGGGCACCAAATACCTGATCATCGGCGCCCTCTCGGGCAGCCTGACCATGTACGGCATCGCCTATCTCTTCGGCGCCACCGGCGCCACCAACCTCGACCAGGTGGCCGCGGCGGTGCGCAGCCAGGGCGGGGCGGGTGGGATCTTCCTCTTCGGCATGGTGCTGGTGCTGCTGGGCCTCAGTTTCAAGCTGGCCGCCTTTCCGGGCCAGATGTGGGCGCCTGACGTGTACCAGGGTGCGCCGGCCCCGGTCACTGCTTTCCTGGCGGTGGGCAGCAAGGCCGCCGGATTCGTGTTGCTGATCCGCCTGCTCTACACCGGTTTCCTGGGCGCGCACCAGGTCTGGGCGCCGCTGATCCTGTGGATGGCGGCCATCACCCTGCTCTACGGCAACCTGGGCGCCCTCTACCAGCACAATCTCAAACGCCTGCTCGGTTATTCCTCCATCGCCCACGCCGGCTATCTGCTGCTGGGTGCTGCCGCGCTCAATTCGTTGGGCGTGGCCGCGTTGCTCTTCTATCTGGTACAGTACACCTGCACGGTGATGTGTGCCTTCCTGGCCATCGTCGCCCTGGGCCGGGCCACCGGCAGCGAGGACCTGGATGCCTGTGCCGGGTTGCACCGCCGCTCGCCGCTCCTGGCCGCGGCGCTGGTGATCTCCATGCTCTCGCTGGCCGGCCTACCGCCGCTGGGCGGCTTCTTCGGCAAGGTGCTGCTCTTGCTGGGCATCTTCGAGCGGGTCGAGTTGGTCAACAGCTACCTGGTGGTGGCCATGCTCGCCTCGGTCGGGGTGATCATCTCCTTCTACTACTACTTCGGGGTGGCCCGGGCCGTGTACCTCGAGGACGGACCCAGTGCCGAACCCATCGTGCTCACCGGGGCGACCCGGCTGGGCCTGATCTTCTGCATCGGGGCAGTCCTCTTCCTGGGCATCTACCAGCAGCCCCTCCTCGAAGCCGCCATCGACGCTGCCGCTGTTTTTGCCCCTCACTGATCCGGGAGGTGTACCATGGACACCCTCCAGGCCCTGCCGCCAGCCGGCGCGCGGCGGCTCTTCAACGGCACTGATCTAGATAACTGGACCACCCGCGCCGGGACTGCTGCTGGCTGGAAGGTGGAGGGCGGGGTGTTACACGTGGTGCCCGGCGCCGGCGACATCATGACCCGCGAAGGGCTGGGCGACTTCTTCCTCCATCTCGAGTTCCGCTGCCCGGACATGCCCGAAGCCAAGGGCCAGGCCAAGGGCAACAGCGGCGTGTTCCTGCAAGGCCGCTACGAGATCCAGGTCCTCGATTCCTATGGTCTCAGCATTCCGGGCATGGGGGATTGCGGGGCCATCTACAACCAGTTTGCCCCCCTGGTCAACGCCTGCAAGCCGGCCCTGGCGTGGCAGACCTACGACGCGATCTTCCGCACGCCCCGCTTCGACGGGGCCGGCCAGCCGAGCGAGGGGGCGCGGCTGACCCTGCTGCACAACGGGCTGGTGGTGCACAACAACATTCAGTTCCCCGGGGTGACCGGCGGGGCGGTGGACGAGCGGGTAGACCAGCCGGGGCCGCTCTTATTACAGGATCACGGCAACCTGGTGGCGTACCGCAATATCTGGGCAATGCCCCTTCCTCCCGAAGGCTCCAAGACCTACGAGCCGCGTTAGCAGGGCCATGAAAACAAAAAACCACCGCTCTGCCCTGTACCCTTACCGGTGCGGGGCCTTTGTTTTTTTGACGGCGCTGCTGATCGGCGCTGACCGGCTGCCCTATGTGGGGGTGGATGCCCTGAGCGCGGCGACCCGGCCCGGACAGGCGGTGGTGGGTTCGGGGGCCAGCGACTATCCCTTGCTGCAACAGCCGCAGCCGCGCACCACCCAGCTCGACGATGCGGCGGTGGAGACGCTGGTGCGCTGGAGCGACGATCTGTCCTACGGAGTGGGGAACAGCGCCCCGCCGGGCACCACCTATCTGCTGCTGGTGCCCACGGTCCGCCCCGAGGCCACCACCTCGCCGCAGGTGCTGCGCGGGGTGATCGAGCTTTGCGCCAGGTCCTTCACCAATCCAGTCATCGGCATCGGCATCCGCGGGCCGGTCCCGGACAGCTACATCCAACTGGTCGCTGAACTGGCCGATCTGGTCGAGGTGAAGGTGGTGCCGCTGCAGGAGCAGCCCCCGCGCGCTCTGCCCCTGCCCGACGGCTTGCTGAGCACCAACTACGAGTTGCCGCAGGCCCTGGTCCAGGCCGATGCGGTGATTCTGGTGCCGGCCCTGTGGCGCGACCAGGCCGGGAGGGTTTTTGGCGCGCTGGAGACCCTGGGGGCGGCGGCCAGCGCCGCGGCGCTCAGCGATTCACTGCGGGTGGATCTGCTGGGGGCGGTGGAGCCTCTTTACGTGTTTGCCGACGCGCTGCGACCGGCTCTGGGCGGCGAAATCGCCCCGCTCAACGCCCGGTTGGCCGGCGACGATATCGGCGCGGTGGACGCGGTGGGGGCGCAGCTGCTGGGGGCCAGCCCGGCGCAGGTGCCGGGCCTGCTGCTGGTCGGCGAACACATGCTGGGCAAGGTGGAGTGGGCGGAGATCAAGCTCAACGGCGCCCCGGTGCCGGGGGTGCCGCAGGGGGCCCAGCCCTTCGAGGGACCGGCCGGGCCCCAGCGCTCGCAGTAGTTACTCGCCCTTCGTGACCAACCGCGCTTCGGTCACCGGGGTGTAGGGGTTGTGTTTGGCGAGGTAGGCCTCGGCGGCCTGGATGGGGGTTACTGGATACAGGGCCCAGCCCGGCCATTTGTCGTCGGTGTACCAGTTCAGCGTGGCCAGCCGGTACTGGCGTCCGGGTTCGAGCGACAGGGTGAGCCGGTCTCCCTTGGCTCTGGAGGGATCGTACTGTCCGGTGAAGCCCGAGAGCTGGGGGGTGTCGCGGGCGTCTCCCGGGCTGACCCAGGCCTCCAGCAGCGAATCCACCTGCGCCCCGCTCATGGTCCAACTGGCCAGACGCGCGTCCTCTGAGCGGATCAGGTCCAGCAGGCTGCCGCGCGCCAGGGGGCCGGCGGGCAGGGTTTCCCCGGCTTCCCAGGCCAGGCTTATGCCCAGGTCGGCGCCGCTCAGTTCGCGGTACGCGTCGGCCAGGAACACCCCGGTGGTCGATTGGGTCAGCCCCAAGGTGAAGACCCCGCTGCCCAGCGGGCCGGTGGTCTGGCCGACGAGGGTCTCCGCGGATTCTGCCGGCGGCGGGGATGCTTCCCAGCGCGCGCTCCAGGAAGAGGTGGTATCCGGCCGGCTCAGGACCAAAATGGACGGGTCGGGGACCGCGCCAGACCAGACCAGCTCCGAGTCGCGGACCGCCTCCACCATCTTTCCCTCCCAGCGCAGCACGAGTTCGACGGCCTTCACCTCGACGGGTTGGCCCTTGCCGCGCAGGGCCCCCAGATCGGCCCACAATTCCGCCGCTCCGGCGGCGGAGAGGGTGAGGGTGTTGCCGCGGACGAGAGCCCTGGCCCGCACCTGATCGCCGAAGCAACGGCTGCGGACCACGCCCAGCGACCGGGTCTGGAGCAGGGCGGGCACGGCGCCTTCGAGGGAGAGGGAGTCGGGCCGGGTCTGGTCCACCAGCACCTCGCGCCACCATCCCTGTTGCCGCCAACTGTCGTGGTAATCGATGTCCCGGGCCCCGATCTCCTGCCGCGCCTTCTCCCCCGGTACCGAGAAGCGCAGCCCGCGCGGGCGCTGGTAGCGGTGGGCCACCGGCGAGGGTTCGGGGTCCACCACGTTGAGGCTGAACTGGAACTGGCGCGAGGTCTGCTCCAGGCGGCAGAGCAGGCGGTTCGTTCCCGGCTGCAGGACCACCGGCACCAGATCATTGGGCCGCTCGAGGCGTCGCCAGCCCTCGAAGCGATAGACCTGCGCTCCGTTGAGCCAGACGGTCATGCCCTCATCCGAGGCCACCTGTAGTTTGGCCGGGCCGCCGGCGGGGCTGGTGACCTCGCAATAGGCAAAGGCAGTGCAGTCGGTGGGTTTGCCCAGCAACTGGCCCAGATCGCATTTGTCGTCCTGGAACCAGACCGGCTCGCCAAAACCCTGCTGGCCCGGAGCGACGGGGGCGGCCGGGTCGACGCTGGCCTGACCTGCCTCGGTGTGCGGGTAGGGCCCGCTGACCAGCCAGGTGCGGTTGGCCATGCCCATCTGTCCCCGAAAGGGGAAACCCCGGCGGATGCGGTCGAGGTCCTGGTCGCCTGCCACGGTGATGGCTTCCAGCCGGCCCACCCCCAGCCCGCGGCGGTCGCCGTTGACCACCGTCTCCACCTCTTCCGGATTGAAACCCATCAGGTAGGCGCTCACCGCATCGACGGCCACCAGATCGGCGCCGGCCACCACGCCGTTGATCCAGTCGGGGCGGCCCTCGTCGCCCTGGTCGATGGTGCGGCGGAAGCTCTCGGCCACGGCAAAGTCGACCCGGGCGCACAGATTGAGATCGGTGATCATCTCGCCCAGGATCTCGGGGGAGTGGGGGATGCCCGGGTTGCCCGAGCCCGAAGGGTAGCCGGTCTTCTTGGGCCAGCCGTACTTCATGCCCGGGGCCACGCCCATCTGGTTCTTCATCGCCACGGTGATGCCCCCGTGTTCGGGCATGTGGGTCTTGAGGCGGGGGATGGTGATGGCCACGTCGGCGTCGAGCACCGGGGCGGCGATCCAGTACTCGTCGCGGGCCCAGCCACCCCCCGGGACCTGCACCAGGCGGGGCTCGGAGAAGTTGAGGTCGACGAATTCGATTTGGGCGTCGCGCAGGCGGGGGTCGGCGAGGGCGGCGCGGTAGCCTTCGGTCTCGAAGCCGTCGGCGATGTTGAGCTCCCAGTGTTTGACCTCGGGGCGGGCATCCTTCATCCAGGCCCCCGGCCCCTCCCCCACCGTGATCCGCGCTTTGGGGGCCAGCGCGTGTACCACCAGGGCGACGGCTCGCACGGCGCGCGGGTTGACATTGCGCCAGGAATCCCGCTCGGCCACCACGATGCAGGGCTTGAGCAGGACGTGTTTGGCGTCGGGTTTGAGGACCTGGCGGATGCCGCCCAGTTCCATAGCCTGGCGCACCAGCTCGTCGATGGCCGCGTCGCTGAGCACGCTGTCGGGGGAGACGGGGGCCGGCAGCATATCGCTGGCGACCACCGCCACGGTGGGCCCTTCAGCCCGGGCCAGGGTGGGGAGGGTCAGGAGGAGGGCGAGGAGAATCAGGGCGGGCATGGCAGACTCCTTTCCAGAGGTGTTGCTGGAAGGGACTCTCTGGCCAGGGTCGCACCATGGCAAGGAAAATGTGCGGCCCCGGCCGCAGGGTCAGCTGGCGGTGCGCAGGGGGGGGGGCGGGGCGTTGAGCAGCGAGGGGTAGGCGCGGCGGGCCACCATGCGCAAGAGGCCGATATGGCGGCCCTGGTCCTCGTTGAGGGCTTCGACGTCGGAGGGGAAGTGGTTGGCCCCCAATTCCTCGAGCAGTTGCTCCCATTCCATCCACAGCTTCCAGCCCTCGGACATGGCCTCGGCCAGCTCGATATCCACCAGGCCGGTGCGCGCCCACAGGTGGCGCCACCATTGGGGGGTGTGGAAACACCAGCAGTCCTGGCCCCAGAAGACGCCGCCGCTCTGCTGGGTGCGGGTGAGGTACTCGGGCACCGGGCCCTTGAAGTCGTGGGTGAGGCCGGGCACCACGATGCCGATCTGGCCGCCGGGTTTGACGAACTTGCTGAAGTAGTCGAGGTACATGTCGTCGGTGCCGAAGTAGATGTACGAATCGACGCAGAGGATGGCGTCGAAAAACTCTTCCGCGTAGGGCAGGGCCCGCGCCTCGGCCTGGATGGGGCAGATGTGGTGCTGCAGGCCGGCCTCGCAGACCCGTTTCCAGTTGTCGCCCGGCTTGATCCACAGGTCGTTGGCCCAGACCTGCAGCCCCAGTTCGCGGGCCATGAAGATGCTGGACAGCCCCTTGCCGCAGCCCATGTCCAGGACCCGCATGCCCGGCCGCAGTTCCATGGCCTGGCAGAGCCACTCGGTCAGCCACAGCACGTTGGGGCCCATCTGGTGGGCCAGGATCCAGTCTGGATCGTACTGCGAGGCGCGGGGGAATTCGGCCCGCCACAGCGGGTGTTTTTCCTGGATTCCCCACAGGGGACGCTCGGCGCTCATCAGGTTTTTCTCCTGTTCTGCAAACCCTTGCCCTTCGGCGAGAGGCAATTATACACATTTCCCCACCGGCGCGGTAGTCCCTTTCGACGCGCTTGTCGCCCTCCTGCCCGGAGAGTATACTTGATCCAGATTGCCGTTCCGGCAAGGGAGATCCGACCGTGGTTCCTGTCATTCTGCGCCAGATTCCTCTGTTCAAGAACCTCGACGAGGCCCAGCTCCAGGCCCTGGCCGCCCTGGTGGTCCGGCGCCGTTTTGCCAAGGGTGAGCTGATCATCCTGGCCGAGGCCGAGGGGGATGCCCTCTTCGTCATCGAAGAGGGCCAGGTGAAGGTGGGCCTGATCCACGAGGACGGGCGCGAGGTGATCCTCTCCTTCCTCGGCTCCGGCGAGGTCTTCGGCGAGTTGTCGCTGCTGGATGGCAAGCCGCGCTCGGCCAGTGTCACCGCCACCGCCCCCACCAGCCTGCTGGTATTGCGCCGCCCCGACTTCCTGCACCTGCTGGCCGACCTGCCTCAGATCGCCGTCTCCCTGCTGGGGGAGCTGGCGGAGCGCCTGCGGCGCACCGACCAGCAGTTGGAAGGACTGGCGCTCTTCAACGTGGCCAGCCGCCTGGCCAAGACCCTGCTGCGCCTGGCCCTGGAGCGGGGGGTGGAGGTGCCCGACGGTTTTGCGCTGGTGGACCCACCCACCCACCAGCAACTGGCCAATATGACCGGCTCCACCCGCGAGACGGTGAGCCGCGTGCTCAAGCAGTTGGAGTCCCAGGGTTATATCGCCCGCAACGAGGGGCAGATCCTGATCCTGCGCGAGGAGCGGTGAACGCGCCGGCTGCCGAGACCCTGGTCCTGGGGGAGGAGGATGGCCAACCCCTTTGGATGGTATACCAGGACAGCCACACCCCCGCCCCGGCGCCGGTGCTGCTGCTCCTACACGGCCTCTTCGACCAGCGCGGCACCTGGGACCTGATCTGGCCGCATCTGGCTGGCTCCCATCGCCTGATAGCCCCGGACCTGGTGGGGTTCGGGGCCAGCAGCAAACCGCGGCTGCGTTCCCAGCCTCCGGCCCAGCGTTATTCCCTGGCTATGCACGCCGGGCATCTGATCCGCCTGATCGAACACCTGGGGCTGGAGCGGTTGGCGCTGGCGGGCAATTCCCTGGGGGGCGGGTTGGCGCTCTACCTGTGGTGCACCCAGCCGCAGTTGCGGCCGGTCATCACCGGCCTGGCCCTGCTCGACCCGGCCTGCTACCCGCAGCCCCTGCCCGGCTATGTGCGCCAGGTGGCCGGCTGGCCGGGCGCCCTCCTGGACCAGCGGCCGCTGCAATGGCTATCCCACCGCCTGGGCCTCACCCGCTGGCTGGTGGATCAGACCCTGCGCCGCTGCTTCGCCGACCCGCAGAAGATCCCGCCCGGAGCGGCGGACCAGATCGTTGCCCGGCTGCGCGAGCCGGGTGTATCTTATGCCTACCGCCAGGCGGCCCGCAACCTGCTGCCTGCCGATACCGAGGCGCTGCTGCGCGGCTATCGCGAGGTTTCCTGCCCGGTACTGGCCCTCTGGGGGCAGGAGGACCAGGTGGTGCCGGCGGCTCTGGCCGGCCGGCTGCAGGCGGATATCCCCCATGCGGCGGTGCAGGTGGTGCCCGGCTGCGGCCACGCCCCCCAGCTCGAATGCCCCGAGCTGGTGGCCGGGGCGCTGGCGGCGTGGATACCGCGAGGAGTCTGAAGCATGCACGAGAGCACGCCACACAACCTGTTGCCCGGCGGCCGCAAGCTGCGGCAGATGATCGGCGCTCTGCTGGCGCTCTTCAGCGCTGGCATGCTGGTCCTGCTGCTGGCCCTGG
>JADZBP010000318.1 GCA_020852055.1 Candidatus Latescibacterota bacterium | reverse complement strand
GCAACGAGGCCGCCGAGCAGGAGTTGGCCGCAGCCCTGAAGGATTTGGCCCAGGCGCTGCCAGATGTAGTACGGGCGCGCATTCTGGAACTGGAAAAAGCTCATGGCCATCGCCGCGCGTGGGTTTGGGCCGAGATCGGACGTTCCCAGCTTGCCCTGGCCCTGGGATATCTCCATCGCCTCGCGGAACTGACCGCGCAACCGCTGGCTGCCGGCTCTGCGGGTGAACTGGGGGACCGGTACGCCACGGCCGGCTGGGAGGCGGATGCCACGGCCCTGGCAGCGCTGGCCTGCAGCACTGGCGTGGAACACGAAGAGCCCATCGGGGCCGCCGTACGCGCCCTCTACCTGCCCTGGCTGGAAGTATCCGCCTTCAGCCTGCAGCAACTGCAGAAAGCGGCCCCGGAGTCGCTGCGGCCCCATCTCAGCCCCGTGGAAGCCGCAAAGGGTCGAGTCCTCCTCTTTGCCGACGGATTGCGGTACGATCTGGCTCAGAAACTGACCGAAAGCCTCCGCTCCCAGGACCTGAAGGTAGAAATGGACTGGGACTGGGCGCCTTTCCCTGGGGTTACGCCTACAGCCAAGCCCTACGTCTCGCCCATCGCTCCTTTGCTGGCGGGCGGAGTTACTGGAGAGGACTTTGCCTTGACCATCGCCGGGACTACCAAGCAACTGACCCCAGATCGGTTCCGGGCATTGCTGGCAGAGCAAGGGGTGCAGGTGCTGGAGGGATTGGCAGGAGGCGATCCTCAAGGGAAGGCATGGACCGAAGCTGGCACTCTCGACAAGCGGGGCCACCATGAGGGCTGGAAACTGGCCAAGGTGGTGGCCCAGGAGATCGAGGATTTGGCCAGTCGGGTGCGGGGGCTGCTGGCCGCCGGCTGGTCCGAGGTACTGTTGGTCACGGACCACGGCTGGCTCTTGTTGCCGGGAGGCTTCCCCAAGATCGAGCTGTCCAAATACCTCGTCGAGCTGCGCTGGGGCCGCTGTGCCGCCATGAAGGAAGGGGCAACGACCTATTTGCCGATGGTGCCCTGGCACTGGAATCCTATGGTCTCCATGGCTTCGCCCCCTGGTGTAGGCTGCTTCAAGGCCGGCCTGGAGTATGCGCACGGTGGGATCTCCCTCCAGGAGCTGGTGGTTCCCCGGATGGTGATCCGCGCGGCGGGTGCCGCCAGCCAGGCCCGGTTGGCGACCATAAAATGGGTGGGACTGCGCTGCCGAGTGACGGTGGAGGGGGCCAGTTCCGAGCTGAAGGTGGATCTGCGCACTCGACCTGCAGACCCTGGCACCTCAAAGGTCGAGGGCGGTGCAGCCCGAGAGCTGGCTGTGGATGGCACGGTGTCGCTGCCGGTCTCAGACCCCAGCGAAGAGGGCACGGCGGTGGTGGTGGTGCTCTTGGCTCCGGATGGTCGGGTGGTCCACTCTCTGACTACGGTGATCGGAGAACAGACATGACCTTGGAACTGGATGCCCTAGACCGTGTCGCTACCAAAGCATTTGAAGGAGTGGTAGTCCGCAAAGACCTGGTGCGGCGTTTCAAGGGGCAGTACCCGGTGCCCACCTATGTCTCCGAATTCCTGCTGGGGCGCTACTGCGCCACGGTGGATGAAGGGGAGATCCAGGAGGGCCTGCAGATTGTGGAGCGGCAACTTGGCGAAAAGACGGTGCGTGCCGGTGAGCAGGAGTTGTTCAAGGCCAGAGCCAAAGAGCGGGGCCAGGTGAAGGTGATCGACATCATCACCACCCGCCTGGATGCCAAGACTGACTCCTTCATCGCCCACCTGCCGAGTCTCCAGTTGGCCGATGTGCGGATCACCCCGGAATTGGTACACGCCAACGAACGCATGTTGACCGGTGGTTTCTACGCCGAGCTAGAGCTTACCTACGACCCGGCCATTGCCCTGGAATCCAATGGCCGGCCCTTTGGCATCGCCACCCTGCGGGAGATCCAGCTTTCCAAACGCGATATCCTGCCGGCGCTGTACCGCGGGCGGGAGATGTTCAGCCTGGAGGAATGGAAAGGGTTCCTGATCCGCAGTATCGGCATGGAGCCAGAGGCTCTGAGCGAGCGGGCGCGGGATATCCTGCTCTTGCGCATGGTACCCTTTGTGGAGCGCAATTACAACGCCGTCGAACTCGGACCCCGGGGCACCGGGAAGAGCCACTTGTTCCAGCAAGTTTCCCCGTACGCACACCTGGTTTCCGGTGGCAAGGCCACGGTGGCGCGGATGTTCGTCAACAACAGCAACGGCCAGCGGGGCCTAGTCTGCCAGTACGATGTCGTCTGTTTCGATGAAATATCCGGGGTGTCCTTTGACCAGAAGGATGGGGTCAACATCATGAAGGGCTACATGGAGTCCGGGGAGTTCAGCCGAGGCAAGGAGAGCATCCGGGCGGACGGCAGCCTGGTCATGGTGGGCAACTTCGATGTGGATGTCCAGCACCAGCAGCGGGTCGGGCATCTCTTCGGGGCGCTCCCGCCCGAAATGCGGGATGACACCGCGTTCATGGACCGTATCCACGCGTACTTGCCTGGCTGGGACTTCCCCAAAGTCAACCGGGAGTTACTTACCGACCACTTCGGGCTGGTGAGCGATTTCCTCTCCGAGTGCTGGAACCAGTTGCGCCGGCAGAGCCGGGGCACCCAGTTACAGGGACGGGTGCAGTTCGGCGGTGCCCTCAGCGGGCGCGACACCACTGCGGTGCAGAAAACCACCAGCGGCCTGCTCAAGCTCCTCTATCCGAATCCAGAAACTGCAATACCGGACGAAGCCCTGGAGTGGGCCGTGCGCCTGGCGCTGGAATGCCGGCGGCGGGTCAAGGAGCAACAGAAGCGGATCGGCTCGGCCGAGTTTCGCAACACCCACTTCAGCTATCAGTTGGGTGGCGACGCCGTGGAGAAATTCGTCGCCACCCCAGAGCTGTACAGCGAGGACGCCATCGGTGCGGACCCACTGCCCCCAGGCCAGGTGTGGGTGATCTCTCCGGGGGCACTGGACGAGAATCCCGGCCTGTACCGAATCGACGTTACGGAGGGACCGGGCTCTGGTGTGCGGATCTTGAACCAGCCGACCCCGCCGGCTTTCCGGGAAAGTGTCCGCTGCGCCGAGCAGAACCTCTATGCCCAGGCCAAATCCCTTGTCGGGGACCGCGATCCCCGCAACCACGAATTTTCGGTGCAACTGAGAGCCTTCGACGCCTCCAAGAGTGGTGCTGCTGTTGGGATGGGTGTCCTGCTGGCGCTGTGCTCGTCGTTGTTGCAGAAAAGCCTGAAGGGTGGCGTCGTGATCGTGGGCGGCCTGAATCTCGGGGGTTCGATTGACCCGGTTTACAGCGCGGTCAGCGTCGTC
>JADZBP010000317.1 GCA_020852055.1 Candidatus Latescibacterota bacterium | reverse complement strand
TCCTCTGATGGGCGCCGACCGCGCTGTGGTGATCATTCCCGCCGCCGGCCGAGGCCGCCGCATGGGGGGCGAGGTGCCCAAACAGTACCTGCCCCTGGCTGGCCGGCCGCTGCTCTGGCATACCCTCGCGGCCCTGGAACGCAGCCCGCTGGTCGCTGCCCTGATCCTGGCGGTGCGCCCTGAGGACCAGGCTTTTGCCGCCGCCCTGGCCGCCGACTTTCCCAGGGTCCGCAGTCTGGTGGCCGGTGGGGAGGAACGGGCCGACTCGGTGCGGGCGGCGCTGGCGGCCACCACCCCGGCGGACGAGCTGATCCTGGTGCACGACGCGGTACGGCCTTTTGTCTCCCCGGCGCTGCTCGAGCGGGTGGTCGAGGCCACCTCCCGGCGAGGGGCGGCGGTGCCGGCATTGCCGGTGCGCGATACCATCAAAGTAGTGGAGGAGGGACAGGTCCTCGAGACCCCGCCGCGTTCGCGGTTGTGGGCGGCCCAGACGCCCCAGGGGTTCCGGCGCTCGTTGCTGCTGGAGGCTTGCGCCCGCCCTTCGGCCGGCGGCCTGGCGACCGACGAGGCCATGTTGGTCGAGCAGTTGGGACACCCAGTACAGGTGGTTGCCGGTGAGGCGGCCAATCTCAAAATCACCACCCCTGAGGACCTGGATTGGGCCGAATGGTGGCTGACAAAAGGAGCAGAAGGCCAGATGGGTAGCAGGACCGCGCGGGTAGGGCAGGGATACGATGTGCACCGCCTCGAGGCCGGCCGGGAATTGGTGCTGGGCGGGGTGCAGATTCCCTTCGAGCGGGGACTGGCCGGGCACTCCGACGCCGATGTGCTGATCCACGCCATCATGGACGCCCTGCTCGGGGCCGCCGGTCTGGGCGACATTGGCCGCCTCTTTCCCGATACCGACGCCCGTTATCGGGGCATCTCCAGCCTGGTGCTCCTGCAGCAGGTGGGCGAGCACCTGGCCCGGGTCGGGGCCTGGGTGGTCAATATCGACGCCACCCTGTTGGCGCAACGGCCGCGGATCTCGCCGCACGTGCCGGAGATGATCAGTCGTATGGCTGCGGCTCTGCAGGTGGAGCCTGAGCGCCTGTCGATCAAGGCCACCACCAACGAAGGGCTCGGGTTTGTGGGACGCGAAGAAGGTATCGCAGCCCACGCGGTTGCCCTGGTCGAACGCTGAGCCGTGGAAGAGTATCTGAGCCGCCTCAGCGCCGAGTTGGGCCAGTGGCCGCCGGCCCTGGTCTATGGTGCCCTGATCCTGAGCGCCTTCCTCGAGAATATTGTTCCCCCGGTGCCTGGCGATACCGTGGTGGTATTCAGCGCCTACCTGGTGGGGCGCGGGGTGCTGGGCCTGTGGGCCGCCTACCTGGCCACCTGTGCAGGGGGTATGCTGGGATTTATGGCGATGTTTTTTCTGGGTTATACCCGTGGGCGGATGTTTTTTGTCTCGCGGGGAGGCCGGCTCTTCACCGAGGACAACCTCGCCAAGGCCGAAGGCTGGCTGGCGCGGTACGGGTTGGCGCTGGTAGCGGCCAACCGCTTCCTGAGCGGTGTGCGCTCGGTGATCGCCCTGGCGGCGGGCATGGGGAGGATGGACTGGAAGCGGGTGGCCCTGGCGGGGTTGCTGAGCATCGCGTTGTGGAACGCCCTGATGTTTTACGCCGGCATGATGGTGGGGCAGCACTGGGGACGGGTGCTGGAATATCTGGAGGAATACAACCGTATCCTCACCGCTTTGCTGGTCGCCGGGGCCCTGGGGTTGGCCTGGCGTTGGTGGCGCCGGCGCTCGAGGTCTTGACAATACAATAATAGGGGCTTAGTTTTTACCCTTTCGAAGCTCTCAGCAGTGTCACGCGTAAACACCGACGGTCAATCGCCATGAAATTTAAGACTTACAGCCCCAAGGCCGGTGAGATCGAGCACCAGTGGTTCGTGGTCGATGCCACCGAC
Organism: Candidatus Latescibacterota bacterium; assembly: GCA_020852055.1. Taxonomy (GTDB): domain Bacteria; phylum Latescibacterota; class UBA2968; order UBA8231; family UBA8231; genus SICG01. The sequence continues at coordinate 5,485 of JADZBP010000317.1, read as the reverse complement.
AAGACCCTGGGGCGCCTGGCCTCCAAGATTGCCCAGGTCCTGCGGGGCAAACACAAGCCCACCTACGCGCCGCATGCGGACATGGGCGACCACGTGATTGTCATCAATGCCGAGAAGATCCGGGTCAGCGGGCGCAAGGCGGAGCAGAAGCAGTACTACCGCCACACCGGCTTCCCGGGCGGCATCCGCTCCACCGGCTTCCGCCAGTTGCAGGCCGATCACCCCGACCGCATCATCAAGAAGGCGATCTGGGGGATGCTGCCGCACAACACCCTGGGCCGGCAGATGCTCAGAAAACTCCGGGTTTATGCCGGCGGCGAGCACCAGCACGTCGCGCAGCAACCCCAATCCCTGGAAGTGTAACCTACAGCGAGGTCTTGGCAGTTATGCCCGAGGGAATTATCGAAGCCACCGGCCGGCGGAAGACATCCACCGCGCATGTGCGCCTGCACCCGGGTTCGGGGCAGGTCTTTATGAATGAGCGCGCCGTCGCCGAGTACCTGCGGCGCGAGTCCCTGGAGATGATCCTGCTCCAGCCCCTGCAGCTCACCCAGACGCGCGGCAGTTTCGACATCCACATCTCCACTCGGGGTGGCGGGCTGCGCGGCCAAGCAGGTGCAGCCTGTCTGGGTATTGCCCGGGCGCTGATCCAGTACGATCCGGCCATGCGGGAAGCGCTGAAAAAAGGCGGTTTCCTCACCCGCGATCCGCGCGAAAAAGAGCGCAAGAAATACGGTTTGGCTGGCGCCCGCAAGCGCTTCCAGTTCTCCAAGCGCTAAGGTCGGCAGCCATCCCGATTCCCGCACCCATTCCACACGCCCTTGGATAGTCGCAGTCGTGTTCCCGCGGGGAGATCCCGCGGGAATTCTGCGTCTAGAGGAAGAGGGCGGAGGCCCAACCCATAGGGAGTACGCAATGCCAGAAATCGTGATTCGCGACTTGCTCGAAGCCGGCACCCATTTCGGGCACCAGACCCGCAGATGGAACCCGAAGATGAAGCAGTTCATCTTCACCGAGCGCAACGGCATCCACATCATCGATCTGCAGAAAACCGCCAAGAAGCTCGAGGAAGCCTACGAGGCGGTGCGCAAGACGGCTCAGGCCGGCAAGTCGGTGCTCTTTGTCGGCACCAAGAAACAGGCCGTGGACATCATCCGGCAGGAAGCCGAGCGCTGCGGCATGTTCTACGTGACCGAGCGCTGGCTGGGCGGCATGCTCACCAACTGGCAGACCATCCGCCAGAGCATCCGCCATCTCGACCACCTCGACCGCCTCGCTGCCGACGGCTCCTACGGCAATCTGAAAAAGAAGGAAGTGCTGCTGCTCGAGAAGGAGCGGCAGAAACTCGACAAGGTGCTGTCGGGTATCCGCAAGATGGGCGCTGTTCCCGGCCTGATTTTTATGGTCGACATCAAGAAGGAACACCTGGCGGTGGCCGAGGCGAGGAATCTCGATATTCCCTCCGTGGCCATCATCGACACCAACTGCGATCCTGAAGCGGTCACCTATCCCATCCCCGGCAACGACGATGCGCTGCGCTCCATTGCCCTGATCACCCACCTTATGGCTGAGGCGGTGATTGAAGGGCGGGCCGCCAACCAGAAGGGTGAGGGCCGGGGCGCCAAGCCGGATGCGGCCACCGAAGGTCGCGAGGACGAGGCTGCCCCGAGCGCCGAGGCCGAAGCCGTCGCGTCGCGTTGAACAACACCGTCACGGGAACCCAAGCGGAAAAGAGCTATGGCTGAGATTACATCGGAACTGGTAAAGACCCTGCGCGAGCGCACAGGTATTGGCATGATGGACTGCAAGAAAGCCCTGCAGGAAACCGGGGGCGATCTGGAGAAGGCCATCGACTTTCTGCGCAAGAAGGGCATGTCCTCCATCGAGAAGCGGGCTGGCCGGCAGGCCACCGACGGGTTGATTGCCTCCTACATCCATCCAGGTAGCCGCCTGGGGGTGTTGGTGGAGGTCAATTGCGAGACCGACTTCGTCGCCCGCACCGAAGATTTCCAGCAGTTCGCCAAGGATATCGCCATGCACATCGCCGCCGAGCAGCCGCTGGCGGTGAGCCGCGAGAACCTCGACCCCAAGGCGATCGAGCGGGAACGCGAGATCTACCTGGAGCAGGCCCGCAACGAAAAGAAGCCCGAGCACATCGCCGCCAAGATCGTCGAGGGGCGCCTGGAGAAATACTACCAGGATGTCTGTCTGCTCGATCAGGCCTTTGTGAAAAACCCCGACCAGACGGTGAAGGACCTGGTGGCCGACCTGACCGCCAAGATCGGCGAGAAGATCTCCGTCCGCCGGTTCTCCTGTTTCCGCCTGGGCGAGGACGGCTGAGCCCTTTCTCCCGGCGCTGACGGGACGGAGTGCGACCATGGAAGACGAGATCGTCCAGGAAGTAAACCAGCACATGGAAAAGGCCATGGAGGCCTATCGCCGCGATCTGGCCGGCATCCGCACCGGCCGGGCCTCGACCTCCATGCTCAGCGGGGTGCGCATCGACTACTACGGCACGGCGACCCCGCTGAACCAGGTGGCCAGCATGAGTGTGCCCGAGCCGCGGATGATTGTCATCAAGCCCTACGAGCAACAGCTGATCCCGGTGATCGAGAAGGCCATCCGCGCCGAGGCCAGTCTGGGTCTCAACCCCTCGAACGACGGCACGATCATCCGGCTGCCCATTCCCGAACTCACCGGGGAACGGCGCCGCGAGTACACCAAGATCGCGCGCCATCGCGCCGAGGAGGCCAGGGTGGCGGTCAGGCATGCCCGCCGCGAGGGCCTCGATTATGTCGAGGCGACCGTTGAGGAGGGGGACCTGACCGAGGACGAGGGCCGGCATATCCACGATGTGATCCAGAAGTTGACCGACAAACACATCGCGGAGATCGAGGAGATCATCAAACACAAGGAAAAGGAAATCATGGAGGTCTGAGGTCGCCTCCAGCAGGGCATGCGGCCTATCTCGTTCGGGATAGGCCGTTTTTATTTTTTGGGAGGGGGCGGCGGGTTGCGGCGTTTTCGGTTCAACTCGTCGATTTGCTGCAGAAGTTGATCCTCGAGGTGATCGCGGCGGGGCGGTGGCGCGGTGGCGGCGGGGCTTTTGGTTTCGCGGGGCGTGGTGGTGCGTGCGGGGCGGGCCGGCGCCGCTGGTTTGGGGGCCTTGGCCAGCCAGGCGATCTTCTGCTGTTGGAGGTGGACTAGGTCCTCGCAGTTTTGGAGGTGCGCCTGGCGTTCGATGAGCAACACGTGTAACTCGTCGAGCGCCCCTGACGCCTCCTCCCGCAACTCGTCGAGGGGCTCCTGTTCGAGTTGTTCCAGATCGGCCAGGCGTTGGGCAAGCTGGGCGCTGAGCAGATGGCTCTGGCCGGCAACCAGCCGCAGGCGCAAGCGCTCGGCCCGCCGTTGCCGCAGCAGATATCCCACCACCAGGCCAAGGCTGGCGCCCAGGGCGAGAAGCAGGTAGCTGATCCAGTTTTCCATGGGCTTATAGCGAGGGAAAAGGATTCTCTTGCAAGCGTTTGGCTGGCGTTTTTAATTTATGTTGTTATGCTCTGTGCCACAAGTTCTTGCGTGGCCCGCTTAGCTCAAGGAGAGTGGGTGCAGATGGAAAAAAGCAGTGAACAGGAACTGATCGAGAAGCTGCAGGCCGAGGTTAATCTGCTCCGCGAGGAGAACCAGAAACTGAAGGCCAGCAACCGGCGGTGGATGCGTCTGGCCGGGATCGAGGATCTGACCGGGTTGCCCAACCGGATCTTTTTTATCACCGTGTTGCTACCCCAGCAACTGGGCCTGGCCTATAACGACAAGAATCCCTTCTCCTGTGTGATGATCGCCCCTGACGGCCTGGGCGAGGTCAACAAGCGCTACGGGCGCAAAGGGGGCGACCAGATCATCCGCGGGGTGGCCGATTTCCTCAAGGAACACCTCGACGCCGAGGAAAAGCTGGTCCACAGCGACGGCTCCAACTTCATCGTCATCATCCCCAACGCCGAGGGCGGCCACGCCAAACGCCGGGCCCTGCTGTGGCGGACCCGGATCGCCCAGCGGCGCTTCAACTGCCTCAACGACCAGGTGGGCCTGACCCTGAGCATGGGCACCGTCTCGGTGGTGCCGCCCCTGCGCAAACAGCTGGGCGCCAAGGAGGCCGTCGAGAGTATCGTCAGCCGGCTCGAGGCGGCCCTCGACCGCGCCAAACAGCAGGGCGGTGACCGCAACGTCGAGGACCTGAACACCGACTTCCCCGATCCCGGCGCCCTGCGCCGCTGAGCCTGCCGCCCGCCCACTGCTCACCGGCCCGCCGCCGCCAGGGGTTATGTTATACCAGCTCTTGCGTGCCACCCGTCCCCAGCAGTGGATCAAGAATCTTTTTGTCCTGCCGGCCCTGGTGTTTTCGGGCCACGCCTTCGAGTCCGACTACACCCTGCGTGCCCTGGCTGGTCTGGTGTGTTTCTGCGCCCTGAGCGGTGCGGTGTACCTCTGCAACGATATCCTCGATCTGTCCCAGGACCGTCTCCACCCTGAAAAATCCCGCCGTCCCATCGCCGCCGGCCTGGTGCCGGTGCCGATAGCGGCGCTGGTGGCGCTGATCCTGTTTGCTGCCGCGCTGGCCGGCGCCTTCTGGCTGCGCCTCCCTTTCGGCATGGTGGCCCTCGCCTACGCCCTGCTCAACCTCGCGTACTCCTGGAGGCTCAAACACCTGGTGCTGATCGACGTGCTGATCGTCGCCGCCGGTTTCCTGTTGCGCGCCTTGGGCGGGGCCCTGGTCATTGCGGTGGGCATCTCCACCTGGTTCATCCTCTGCACCTTTACCCTGGCGCTCTTCCTGGCCGTGGTCAAGCGCCGCCAGGAACTGGTTGCCCTGGCGCAGGGGGCTGGCCAGCACCGGGCCACCCTCGGGCTGTACAGCCTGCCTTTCCTCGACCAGGTGATCGCGGTGCTCACCTCCTCGGCCCTGATCTGTTATGCGCTGTACGCCACGGGAGTGGGGGAGAGCCAGACCGGCGCCCATATGCAGCTGACCATCCCTTTCGTGCTCTACGGCATCCTGCGTTACCTTTATGTGGTCTATCAGTTGGGGGGCGGCGCCAACCCCACGGCGGTGGTGTGGCGCGACCGGCCCCTGCAGATCGCGGTAGTGCTGTGGGCTTTGGCCTGTGCGGCGGGGATCTACGGCATACCCTGAACGCGGTCTGGCGCTTATCCGGAAGAGCCAAACAGAGAGGAGAAGGGGCCATGAGCAAGAAAAGGGTGCACCTGGTATGTAACGCCCACCTGGACCCGGTGTGGTTGTGGCACTGGGAGGATGGGTTGGCCGAGGCGCTGTCCACCTTCAGTGTGGACTCAGATTTATGCGAAAAACACCGGGGCTTCTTCTTCAACCACAACGAAGCCCTGCTCTACCGCTGGGTCGAGGAGTACGAGCCGCAGCTCTTCCGCCGCATCCAGAAGCTGGTAAAGCAGGGACGCTGGTTCATCGCCG
>JADZBP010000316.1 GCA_020852055.1 Candidatus Latescibacterota bacterium | reverse complement strand
CCAGGCCCTGCGGGCCAAATCCCCCTCCCTCGGTCTGCCATTCGGGGTAGACCTGCTCGAGCACCGGGCGGGCCAGGTAGTGGAGGAGGAGGAGGCGCCAGGTCCGGGGCGAGGCATTGCCGCGGGAGGCGCGCGGGGCGGAGGGTGCGAGCAGCAAGAGGTCGCCGGCGGCCATTTCGAGGGGCCGGGCGCGGGTGTAGAGCTCCTCCTCGTCGCCGAATTCGAGGTTCAGGTGCCCGGCCAGGTGGTGGCCGGGCAGGGCCCAGAAACAGCCGTTCTCGGTGGTGACGGGGTCCAGGCAGAGGCCGGCGGCAAAATGGGCGAGGGCAAAGGTGTGCCGCCGCCGGTCGCCGTAAGGGGGGGCCTGGTGCCAGGTTCGGGGGAATTTGCCGAAACGCTGGCTGCAGAGAAAGCTGGCGGCCACCGGCAGGAAGGGGTGGCCCAGGCACTGGCCCACCGCCGCTAGCAGGCCGGGGTGGGCGGTGGTGGCCGCAAAGATCGGGTCGTGTTCCCAGACCTGGTCACTGCGGTAGTAAAGCTGGGTCCCCCCGGCCAGGGAGTGGTAGTGGTGCTCGCCCCGACCGGAGATCCCGTCGGCCTCGACCCGGTCGGCGGCCAGGCGCAGGAGTTCCAGCTCGTCGCCTCCCACCACCTGGCGCACCACGGCGAATCCGTCGCGATGGAACTGGTCGAGTTGGGCCTGGGCGAGCATGGGTCGTTTACTGCGCCAGGCGCTGGCGGAGCTGGCTGACCAGCTGGTCGGCGTAGGAGACCAGGTAACCACAATCCCCGCCCAGTTGCAGCCACTGCACCCCGCGGCGCACCTGCAGGGCGGCGAATTCGGGATCGGCGGGCATACCCGAACCGACACTCAGGCCGGCGGCCCTGGCGCTGGCGATCACCCTTTCGAGAGCGGCCACCACCTCGGGGTGACCCACCTCGCCCAGGCGCCCCAGGGAACCCGACAGGTCCCAGGGGCCCAGGACCACCGAGTCCAGGCCGGGCAGGGCGACGATCTGGTCGATGGCCGCCACCGCCTCGGCGGTCTCGATCATCACGCTGACGAAGAGCTGGGCATTGGCCGTGGCGACGTACTCTGGACCGGCGTTGCGGCCGTAATTGGTGGGGATGAGCGGGCCAAAGCCGCGCCGGCCCACCGGCGGGTACCGGCAGTCGGACACCACGGACCTCACCTCCTCGACGCGGCGCACCTGGGGCACCACGATCCCGGAGGCGCCCGCGTCGAGCACCGGCTTGATGAAGGCGGTGTCGCTGCCGCCCACCCGGACGATGGCGGGTTTGTTCCTGCCGCGGGCGACCATCAGATGGGTGCGCAGGGCCTCCATACTCATGGGGCTGTGCTCCATGTCGTACCAGAGAAAGTCGAAGGCATCGGCGAGGGCCTCACTGGCCTGCGGGTCGGTGAGGCCGATCCCCGGGCCGGCCAGCACCTGGCCCTGGGCGAGGCGCTGGCGAAAGAGCATAACCGGGTCGAACATAGGGCTCCTTTCGGTTTGGGGCAGCGGGTTCCAAGGTAAGGCCTGGCACGGCCCCGATCAATCGCCGCAGTGGAAAGGAACCAGGGCCAGGTCTATATTATCCCCCCCCAACCCTTATCAGCACCAGAGTAGGAAGAATATACATGGGTTTCTTTGCGTTTCTGGGTTTTCTCGTCGCCTGTGTGCGGCCCTACTGGCGCAAGTGTCTCTTCATCGGCCTGGGCCTGGTTCTGGAGATGGCCTTCGGCTCGCTGGTGCCTTTCAGCTTCAAGTATATCGTCGATGAAGCGCTGATCGGCCGCAACGGCCAGGTGCTGGTCAAGATCCTGGCGGGCCTCGGGGTCGGGGCGGTGGTGGTCTCGGTGGGCGGCCTGGGCCGCGATTATCTCTATGCCCAGGTCTGTGCCCGCGTCCTGCGCGACCTGCGGGAACGCATGTTCACCCATCTGCAGAGCCTCTCGCTAGACTACTACGGCCGCACCCGGGTGGGGGACGTGCTCTCGCGTTTCTCCGGGGACCTGGGGGTGGTGGAACAGGCCATGGGCGCAGCCATCCCCTGGGGGCTGCTGCCCGCCCTCGATGTGCTGGCCAACACCGCGCTGCTCTTCGCCATCGACTGGCGCCTGGCCCTGGTGGCGATGCTGGTCTGGCCGCTGTGCCTGCTGGGGCCGCGCATCTTCGCCCCCCGCGCCGCCACGGCCAGCTACGCCCGCCGCCAGGACGAGGCGGGCATGACCGCCAACCTGCAGGAACAACTGGTCTCGCAGCCGGCGATCAAGGCTTTTTCCCTCGAGCGCCGATCCCTGGGCAGTTTTGCCGAGCACAATCGGCGGCTGGCCGGTTCCTCGCTGCGTCTGGGGTTCTTCAGCGCCCTGGTCGAGCGTTCGGCGGGCATCGGCATCATGTTGCTGCAGGTGCTGGTGATGGGGGTGGGGGCGTACATGGCGTACCGGGGCGAGCTGAGCATCGGCTCGCTGGCCTCTTTCCAGGCCCTCTTCCTCAGCCTCAGTTATTCGCTCTCGTACGTCACCCAGTACGTGCCCAACTTGGTCCAGGCCATGGGCGGTATGCGCCGCATCGACGAGTTGCTGGCCGAGTTGCCCCGGGTCCAGGACCAGCCCCACGCCGGTGTCTTGCCCCGCCTGAAGGAGCAGATCGCCATCCGCCGGGTGGTCTTCAGCTACGGCGGGGAGCAACGCAATCTCGACGAGGTGGAGCTGCGCATCGACAAGGGGCAGTCGGTGGCCTTTGTGGGTGAGAGCGGCTCGGGCAAGAGCACCCTGCTCAGTCTGATCCTGCGCTTCTACGACCCCGATGCCGGCAGCGTCGAGTTCGACGGCTTGGACCTGCGGCAGGTCACCCAGGACTCGTTGCGCGCCCACCTCGGCGTGGTCTTCCAGGAGAGTTTCCTCTTCGACCTGTCGGTGCGGGAGAATATCCGTCTGGGCCGGCCCGCGGCCAGCGATGCCGAGGTGGAGGAGGCCGCCAAAGCGGCCGAGATCCACGAATTCATTCTGGGGCTGCCCGAAGGGTACGATACCCCGGTGGGGGAGCGGGGCGGCCGGCTCTCCGGGGGCCAGCGCCAGCGCCTGGCCATCGCCCGGGCGGTCCTGCGCGACCCCGATATCCTGCTGCTCGACGAGGCCACCTCCGCCCTCGATCCGGGCACCGAGGCGGCCATCAACACCACCCTGGCCCGCCTCGCCAAGGGCCGCACCCTGATCTCGGTCACCCACCGGCTGTCCTCGGTGGTAGCCATGGACCGCATCTTTGTCCTGCGCCGGGGCAAGGTGGTTGAGCAGGGCAGCCACAAGGAGCTGCTCAACCAGAAGGGGTACTATTTCCAGCTGTGGAACGAGTTCGCCCTGCGGCTGACCGAGGATATGCTGGTCGCCGACATGGACGGCCCGGACCTTTCCGTCTAGCGCCGGTCGAGCCATTCACCCTCTCAAGGAGTCTTTTCCCGTGATCCATCCCCACACCGAGCTGCGCCTGGTGGACGAGCGTATCGGGCACGGCGTCTTTGCCACCCGTTTCATCCCGCGCGGCACCCTGACCTGGGTGTTGTGCCAGCTCGATCAGATCTATACGCCGGAGCAGGTCGAAACCCTGCCCGCTCCGTACCGCCGCATCATGGACACCTATGCGTACATCAACGCCGACGGCACCTGGGTGTTGTGCTGGGACTGGGGCCGGTACATGAACCATTCCTGCGCCCCCAATACCCTGGGCCTGGGCGCCTACGCCGACGTGGCGGTGCGCGACATCCAGCCGGGCGAGCAGATCACCTGCGAGTACGGCATGCTCAATCTCACCGAGGGTATGCCCTGCCACTGCGGGGCGCCGGGCTGTCGGGGGCGCGTCGAGGGGGACGATGTGCTGCGTTGTGGCGAGGCCTGGGACGCGGTGGTGGCGCAGACCGCGCCGCTGGTGGCGCTGGTGGCGCAGCCGCTGCGGGGGTTCATGCAGGACCCCGTTTTCCTCGACGAACTCGCTGCCGGCCGGGCGGCCCCGCCCAAGGCCCGCTCCTATTTCCACGCCTCCTGAGTGGGCTCAGTAGGCGTAGGTGCGGGTGTACTTGAGCAGCACCGTGCGGTTGGCGGTGCGGGGCCGGGCGGGGGCCAGACGCCGGCGGTCGGTGTTGAGTCCCTGGTCGTAGACGAGGTGGAAGTCGTCGCCTTCGCGCCGGTTGTAGCGCAGGCGGAGGTTGAGGCCCACGGTGTTTTCGGCGCTGTTGTACTGCACCAGGGCGCTGGCAGAGAGGCGGGTGTCGAGGGCCAGGCGGGTCCGCAGCCGCAACAGGTGGGAGCGGAAGCGCTGGTGGCGGTCGGCAAAGCGGGCCAGGTCCAGTTGGTACTCGGGCCCGATCTCGAGGTGGCGCGAGAGCGACAGGGAAGGGGTGGCCCCGGCGGTGAGATGCCAGCCGTCGTAGAAGCGGCCGGCGGCGAGGGAAAGGTCGCGGCGCCAGCGCGAACCGTAGGGGGACTGGTAGTAGGCGTTGAGATCCCAGAAGGTGTAGGAACCAGAGGGCACCCCGGCGTGGTCCGAGAGGGCGAAGTCCTCGGCCAGATCCTCGGCCAAGAGGTCGAGGGTCACCTGTCCCGAGGCCCCGGTCTTGAGGGCAAAGTCCCAGGAAGGCCCGAGGGCGGCGGATTCGAGCTTGCCGCCCCGGTTGGGCAGATAGGCTTCACCGCGCAGGGCCAGCAGGTGGCTCTGGAAAGGCGAGGACTCGGGCGGGGTCCAGCCCCAGCTCAGGCGGCCGTCGGCGCGGCGGTAGTCGCGGCGCGGGGCGAACCCCAGGCCCGGATCGTACCCGGGCCCAGAGCGGGCGAGCCCCAGTTCGTGGCCCAGGCCCTGGAAGGTACGGCGCTCCCAGCGGGCCAGCAGGTACCCATCGTCCAGCAGGTCGGGTCGCTCACCCAGGGTCTGCACCCATTTGAGGGTGGCGAACTCGTCGGGGCGCATCTCCAGCACCCCATCCAGGCCGGCGGTGAGGTTGTCGAGGCCGGCGGTGCTGGCCCGGCTGGTGAGGATGCCCCCGGCGGTGGAATGGCGGTTGAACACCGGCCTTTTGAGGCGCAGGACCGCAAAGTTCTCGGCCGGCTGCGAGGACCCCGCGGCCGTTTGCAGGTCGAAGAACCCCAGATCCCAGCCGGCGGCCTGGCCCACCAGCCGGGTGCCGCCCAGGATCCGCACCGGCCCCTCTTCGGCAAGGCCTACCCTCCGGCTGTAGAAAACCTGTTCGTCGCCGGCGAGGCGGAACTCGAAGGTGCTGGCCCGCTCCAGGAAGAAGGGGCGTTTTTCGGGGAAGAAGAGGGAAAAGCGGGTGACGTTGACCTCTTCGTCGTCGGCTTCCACCTGGGCGAAGTCGGTGTTGGCGGTCAGGTCGAGGGTCAGGTTGCTGGCCAGGGGGAATTTGAGATCGGCGCCCAGTTCGTGTTTGAGGGTCCGCGCGGTGTGATACCCCCCGCCCGCCAGTTCGGCCTCCTGCCCCACCCCGAGGGAGGCAAAGGGGGCGAGATAGAAGGGCCGCCGGGCCTCGACCCCCTCCAGGACCACCTGCCTGGCCGCCGAGGGTTTGATCACTCCCCAGTACCACTTGGGGGAGATTTCCGGATATACGTCGATCTCGTTTTTCCCCGCCAGGTAACGCCAGGTGATCAGGCCCATCACCGCCCGGCCCTCGCGCACCTCAAAGCGCAGACTCGCCACCGGGATCCGCATCTCGGCGAACCACCCCTCGGCAGTGCGGCGGGTGGCCGCCTCCCAAAAGGTGTTCCAGGACATATCGTAGGGGGTCTCCCAGCTCGGTTCGGCGTCGTTGTACACCGAGAAGTCCTTGCGGACCCCGGCCGGGGTGGTGAGGAAGGCGGCGGCGGTCTGATCGTCGTCAAAGGTGTCGAGCACCAGGGCGAAGGCGTCGTCGCGCCAGATATCCTCGTCGCGGAAAAGGGAGTTGACCTGGGCCCCGGCCGGGTCGGCGTGGTAGAAACGGCCCGCCGCGTAGAGGTACTCGCCGTCCCAGGCGATCCGGATCTCGGTGCGCTCCGAGGGGGGGCCGCCAAAGGTGGGGGAGTTCATCACCAGGGGCAAAGGTGGGATGGCCTGCCAGGCGGCCTCGTCACTGGGGCCGTCCAATTGGACCGGCCCCCCGAGGCGGGGCAGGACCAGGGGTTCGTCGCCGCGGGCGGGGGCCAGGTGCAGGGCCAGGATCACCAGGATCAGCAGGGTTTTGCGCGGGTGCATAAGGTAGCTAAATTAGCATGCCAACAGGAAAACCGCACCTGTGCGCCCTGGCGCCACCCCCATTCGGACGCCGGTGGCGTGGCGGGGGCGCATCAACCGCCGCCGGCACGGGGCCGGACTCGGGAGGGAACCAGACCACCATGGATCCGATCCAGTTGAAGCAACGCGTGCAGGAACTCGAGGCCGAGGTCCAGCAACTGCGGCAGGAAGCCGAGCGCCTGCGCCTGATGAACCAGCGCTGGGCCCAGTTGGCCGGCACGGACAGCCTCACGGGTCTGCCCAACAAGATCTCCTTTATGCGGGCCCTCGCTCCTCAGGATATCCAGCACGCCCGCACCCAGGGCGAGGCCATCGGTTTCATGCTGCTTTCGGGCGACAATCTGGGACCCATCAACGAAACCAAAGGCCGCGACGCGGGCGACCAGGTCCTGCGCGGTCTGGCCGAGTTTCTGCGCTCGGCGCTCAAGGGGGAGGAACGGCTGGGACATCTGGACGGGTCCCACTACGCGGTGGTGCTCTACCCGGCCGACCTGGCGCAGGTGCGGAACCGGGCCGAAGGGTTGCGGCTGGAGGTCGCCGCCCACGCCTTTGCCTGCGCCGACACCGAGGTCCGGATCACCGCCAGTTTTGGCATCACCTCGGTGGACAGCAATATCATCAGCGAGCCCCGCAGTGCCGCCGAGAAGGTCTACCAGCTGCTCAACGGGGCGCTGTACCGGGCCAAGAAGACAGGGGGGAACCGCATCGAAGAGGCGGTGGTGGATGTGGCGCTCTGAACGGGTGGGGTGATGATCCGGGGCGGGCCGAGCAAGGGCCGCGGGCGGGGGGTGTTTGCCCGGCGCCATTTCGCCGCGGGGGAACTCATCGAGCAGGTCCCCGTGCTGGTGATCCCGGCCGAGCAATGGCGGCAGGTCGAGCAGACCGTGCTGCTCAACTACTGCTTCAGTTGGGGCGCGGATTCCCAGCACGCAGCCCTGGCCCTGGGGTACGGCTCCCTGTATAATCATTCGTACCAGCCCAACGCCACCTACGTCAAACGCCTCGCCGAGACCCTCATCGATTTTGTGGCCCTGTGGCCCATCGACTCGGGGCAGGAGATCACCATCAACTACAATGGCTCACCCACCGACCAGGCGCCCATGTGGTTCGGCGAGGTGCTGGACTGAACCCGGAAACCGGAGACCGAGCACATGCAGGGCACCGGCACCACTCATTCCGTCAAACGCTCCCTCGAGATCCTCGAAAGGGCCAGGCAACTGATCCCCGGCGTCACCCAATTGCTCAGCCGCCGGCCCACCCGCGCCGCGCTGGGTGTCAGTCCCATCTACGCGGCCCGCGCCAAGGGCTGCCATATCTGGGACGTGGACGGCAACGAATACGTGGACTGGATGAGCGGGGTGGGCCCGATCATCCTCGGCTATGCCGACGAGGTGGTCGACGAGGCGGTGCGCGAGCAGATCAGCCGCGGCTCCATCTACACCCTGGTGCAGGAGCAGTCGGTGGAACTGGCCGAGGAACTGGTGCGACTCATCCCCTCGGCCGAGATGGTGCGCTACGCCAAGGGCGGGGGGGAGGGTTGTGCCGTGGCGGTGCGTATCGCCCGCGGGGTCACGGGCCGCGACAAGGTGCTCTTCTGTGGCTACCACGGCTGGCACGACTGGTACCTGGCGGCCAACCTGGGGGGCGAGCAGTTGCACGACCACCTGTTGCCGGGCATCGAGCCCATCGGGGTGCCGCGCTGCCTCGAGGGCACGGCCCTGCCCTTCAAGTACGGGGACCTGACCCTGCTCGAGGATCTGCTCAAGAAGAACGCCGGGCAGGTGGCGGCCATCATCATGGAGCCCATGCGCAGTGAACTGCCGCCCCCCGGCTTCCTCGAGGGGGTGCGGGAGCTGGCCACCCGCCACGGGGTGGTGCTGATCTTCGACGAGGTGTCCTCCGGTTTCCGCATCGCCCTGGGCGGGGTGCAGGAATACACCGGGGTGGTGCCCGACCTCTCGGTCTTTGCCAAGGCCATCTCCAACGGTTACCCGATGGCGGCGGTGGTGGGCCGGCGCGAGTTCATGGAGCCGGCGGCGCGCATGTTCATCTCCAGCGCCTACTGGGACGACAATATCGGCATCGCCGCGGCCCTGGCCACCCTGCGGGAGCTGGAGCGGCGGCATGCCCCCGCCTATTTCGAACGGCTGGGCGCCGACTTTGCCCAGCGCATCAACCGGGCCGCCCAGGCGGCGGGCCTGGACGCGGGCTGTGCCGGGGTGGCGGCCCACCCGGGTATCCGGTTCCGCGGCCTCGACGCCGACACCCTGCGCAAGGTGCATACCCTCTTCATCCAGGAAAACGCCCGCCGCGGGGTGATCCTGCCCCCGGGATTCTTCTTCAACTGCGCCCACGGCCAGGAGGCCCTGGACCGCACCGAGGCGGCCGTGCGCGAGAGTTTTGCCCTCATCAAGGAAGGCCTGGAGCGGGACCGGCTCGACGAGTTGCTCGAATGCCCGCCCCAGGAGGACCTGTTCCGCCGTATGGTCAGCTGAGCTGCCACTCACAAGGAGCCTGACATGAAGATCCTCAGCGTCGAATCGATCCCCATCAACCCCCGCCTGGCGGCGCGCAACGCCGACCAGAAGGTCCGGTTCGCCGGCATCGACACCCAGACCATCTTCCGGGTCAAAACCGACAACGGCATCACCGGGTACGGCGATTGCCGCGGGCACGCCCCCCTGCCGCCGAGCACCGTGGCCTCGCTGGTCGACCACTCGCCCTTTGATTTTATCGGTGCCGACCTGCCCACCGGGGTGGTGGGCGCCCTGTACGATGTGATGGGCAAACACCTCGAGGTGCCGGCCTACAAGCTGATGGGGCAGAAGCTGCGCGACCGGGTGCCGGTGGCGGCCTGGACCCGGCCGGCCTCCCCCGAGGACCTGGCCAAGGAGGTGCAGCGGGCCGCCGCCGAGGGGTACCGGATCTTCAAGATGCACACCTGCGAGCACCACGACGTCATGGCGCAGAACCGCGCCGTGGAGGAGGTGGCCCCGCCAGGCTTCAGGATGCACTACGACTTCAATCACAACCGGCCGCCGGCCGCGGTCAACCGCATCATCCACGCCCTCGAGCCCTCGCCGGTGGTGGGTTTCATCGAGGACCCCATCTTCTGGCAGGATCTGGAGGGGTGGCGGCTGCTGCGCCAGAAGACCTCCTTCCCGCTGCTGATGCACGTGCCCCAGTTGGGCGGTGGCCCCGAACTCTTGGGCGGGGTGGCTGACCTCTACATGGTGGGGGAGACGGGCATCGCCAGATCCCTGCGCCTCGGCTTCGCCTGCGCCCTGGCCAATGTCTCCACCGTGATCCAGATGACCGGCGGCACCCTGTGCAAGGCCATGGCCCTGCACCTGGGCGCGGTGCTGCCCAACATCTCCCACTCCATCAACCTCGACGACCAGTACGACGAGGATGTCACCGGCGGTCGTATCGAGGTTGCCGAGGGCTCCTCGCCGGTGCCGGAGAAACCGGGCCTGGGGGTGGAGGTGAACGAGGCGATCCTGGCGCGCCTAGCTTCGGCTCCGGCCACGGTGCTGCCGCGGCACCTGGGGGTGCTCTATCTGCCGGGTGGGCGCAAGATCTACGCCCCGTCCATCCCCTCGGTGAGCCGGTTGACCGGATTTGTCGAAGGCAACCTGCCCGGATTGCGCTCTGAGGTGTGGACCGACGACGCTTCGCCGCAGTTCAGCAGCACCTTCGAACGGGTGCAGCGCGAAGGCGCGTTCATGGAATGACGGGCTGAGGGTGGGCACAACCTGGAGGGCCCTGCTGGTCGGCACCGTGCTGGTGGCGGCCATCAGCCTGATCTGCCCCTGGGGTTTCCTGGTGGTCAAGGGATCCCAGTTGGCCAGCAATGCCATACCCTTGATCGCGGTGCTCTTCTTCTTTGTGCTGGTCGGGGGGGTCTCGCCGCTGCTGAAAGGGCTGGGCCGGGGTTTCAGCCGGGCGGAGTTGGCCACGGTGTACGTGATGATGCTGGTCGGGTCGGTGGTGGTGGTCACCGGCCTGACCGGCAGCCTGCTGCCGGTGATGAGCGGGGTCCTCTACTACGCCACCCCGGAGAACAACTGGGACCTGCTCTTCGTGCCGAACCTGCATGCCTGGCTGGTGCCCCAGGACCGCGAAGCGGTGCGCCTCTTCTACGAGGGGCTGCCGCGGGGCATGGCCATCCCCTGGGAGGCGTGGCTGCGGCCCCTGGCGGTCTGGATCGCCTTTATTCTGGTGTTCTACTGGACCACCCTGTGTTGCGGGGTGCTCCTGCGCGGGCAATGGGTCGAAAACGAGCGGCTGGTCTACCCTCTCACCCGCCTGCCCCAGGCCATGATCGAGGATATCGAGGCCCCCGGAGCGGGATGGGGGCGCCTGCTGCGCAGCCGGCTCCTGTGGCTGGGGTTCGCCATCCCGCTGCTGGTCCACTCCTGGAATTCCCTCCACTTCTACCAGCCCGCCTTTCAGCCGCTGCGCCTCGACGGGTACATCGCGCTGCTCAACGGGCAGGTGGGGGTGCCGGTGCGCTTCAGCTTTCCGGTGCTGGGTTTCTGTTACCTGATGTCGCTGAATGTCTCTTTCAGCATCTGGTTCTTCTTTGTGCTGGGGGTGATGGAGGAATGGGTCTTCGCCCGCCTGGGGGTGCACCTGGGGGAGAGCGATATCTGGAGTTCGGGCAGTGCCTCGCCCCTGCTGCTGCACCAGGAAGCGGGGGCCATGGTGGCGCTGGTGGTTTTTGTGTTGTGGACCGCCCGCGGCCATCTCCGGGGTCTGTGGGACAAGGCCAGGCGCGGGGAAGAGGCGCCGGGCGAGGTGCTCTCCCCGCGGGTCGCGGTCTGGGGCTTTCTCGGCGGGGGGGCCGGCATGGTGGCCTGGCTCTGCCTGACGGGTATGGACCTCTACGTGGCGGTGCTGCTGGTGGTCGGTGCGCTGGGGGTGTACCTGGGCCTCTCGCGTATCGTCTGCGAAGCCGGTCTGCCCAGTTGCCAGACCCCGATGGTGCCCCAGGCCTTCATCACCCGGGGCATAGGTCCGGGCACTTTGGGCCTGCAGAATATGACGGGCCTGGGCCTGAGCACGGTGTGGATCGGCGAAACGGCGGCCAGCATGATGAACGCGGTGGTCCACACCCTCAAGCTGGGTTCGGCGGAGGGCCGCGCCGACCGGCGCCTGCCCCTGGCCCTGTTGCTGGCGGTGCTGGTGGGCACTGCCGGCTCGATCTGGTTCACCATGACCCTGGCCTATACCTACGGGGGCATCAACCTGCACGGGTGGTATTTCGAGGGCTTGCCCAAATGGCCCTTCGATTACCTGGCCTCGGTGTACAACAACCCCGAGCGCAGCTTCGCCCCGCGCCTGGCCGTGACCCTGGGGGGCGGTGGCCTGATGGCGCTGCTGCTCTTCCTGCGCCAGCGCCTGGTATGGTGGCCCTTGCACCCCCTGGGTTTCCCCATCGCCATGACCTATCCCATCGCCTATTACGCCTGGCTGTCCATCTTTCTGGGCTGGGCCATCAAGGGGGTGGTGCTGCGCTACGGGGGGGTGCGGGCCTACCGCAACCTGACCCCCCTGTTCCTCGGGCTGGCCCTGGGCGAGTTCTTCACCGCTTCGGTCTGGGTATTCATCGACGGGGCCACCGGGGTGCAGGGCAACACGATTTTCAATTTCTGAGCGGTCCCGACCGGCTTATATTTGAGGGAAGGTCGGATCTGAGCCCAATAACGGGAGAGAAGCGATGAGACGCACCTGGTTGACGGCGGCAACCCTCCTGTGGTTGCTGCCGGCCCTGGCTCTGGCCGCCGAGGCGGACAGCACGCTCTTTCCGCGGCCACCGGCACTGCGCGGGGCCATCGATTTCTGGAAACAGGTATTCGGGGTCTACACCACCCGCGACGTGTTGATCCACGACAACACCGATCTGAGCATCGTCTACGGGGTCGAGAGGCTGGATCGCCACAGTTCCAACCGCCAGCGCCAGCAGTCCCAGGACGCCATTGTCGCCCGCTACCGGCGCGCCCTCGAAAAACTGGCGGCCAATCCGGCCGATACCGCCCGCCTCAGCGACGAGGAACGGCGGGTATGGCTGGCCCATAGCCGGAGCCAGGACCCGGACTGCTACAAAGGGGCCATCGAGACCCTGCGGGTGCAGGTGGGCCAGCGCGACCGCTTCATCCAGGGCCTGGCGATGTGGGACCTGCACGGCGATGAGATCCGCCGCATCTTGCGCTCCCACGGGGTGCCCGATTCCCTGGCGGTGCTGCCTTTCATCGAGTCGGGTTATAACCCCGCGGCCTATTCCCACGTGGGGGCGGCGGGTCTGTGGCAGATCATGAAGGGCACGGGCCGGCCCTTCCTGCGCATCGGCCGCAAGGTGGACGAGCGCCGCGATCCGTTCAAGGCCACCGCGGCGGCGGCCCAGATCCTCAAGGGCAACCATCGGGCGCTGGGCGCCTGGCCCCTGGCCATCACCGCGTACAACCACGGCGCCGCCGGGGTGGGGCGCGGGGTAAAGGAGGTGGGGTCGCGGGAGATCGACGAGTTGGTGCGCCGCTACAAAGGGCCGGCTTTTGGTTTTGCCTCGCGCAACTTCTACGCCGAATTCACCGCCGTGCTCGAATTGATCTCCCAGCGCCAGCAGTATTTCGGTCCCGGCTCACTGGCCGAAGCGGTGGCCGAGGGCGGCGCGCCGATGCTTTCGGCCGGTTTCCTGCCGCAGTTGGCCGAGGGCGACACCAGCGCCGCGACGGGGGAGTCGATGCTGGACCAGCTCGTGCACCGCCTGCTGGGCATGCGCAAGGAGGTGGACGCCTTCACCACGGTCGAGGCCCAGCAGTTGCCTGCCGAGGAAACCGCGGCGATCAAGAGCATCTTTCAGGTGGGCGCCGAGGACACCCTGCAATCGGTTCGCTGGGGGCCCTCGCTGGCGCCCCCGGGTCATCCGCACCAGGGCACCTTCTGGTACACCGTCTGGTACGAGAACCCGGAGGGCAAGGTCAGCGAGACCCTGCGCCTGACTCCCGAGGGGGAAATCGTCGAGAAGACCCGGCGCGAGTAGGGAGCGGGATGATGGCGGATCTGCAGCACGCGGTGCAACAGGTGCTCGACCAGTTGGTGGCTTCCGGGGAGGAGGTAGGGCTGCAGGCGGCGGTGTACCTCGACGGCGAGCTGGCGGCCGATGCCGTGGCCGGGGTGAAGGGCCGCGGGGTCGGCGACCTGGTGGCGCCCGACACCCTCTTCACTATCTACAGCTGCTCCAAGGGGGTGATTGCCAGCGCGGTGCATCTGCTGGCCCAGCGCGGCTTGGTGGACTACGACCGGCCGGTGGCGTCCTACTGGCCCGAGTTCGGCACCGCCGGCAAGGACCAGGTCACCGTGGCCCAGGCCATGAACCATCTGGCCGGCATCCCCCAGGCTCCGGTGGTGGCGGGCCTGACCCAGAGCGAGTTGTGGTGCGATCTGGACCGGGTGGTCGCCGAGACCGCCAGACTGGTGCCGCACTTTGCGCCGGGTACCACCTCCTACTATCATGCACTGACCATCGGCTGGATCCTCGAAGGGCTGGTGCGGCAGGTGGACGGCCGCAGCCTGGGGCAGGTGATCCGGGAGGAGATCGCCGGTCCCCTGGGCATCACCGACGAGTTGTTTCTGGGCACCCCGCCCGAGGTGCACCACCGCATGGCCGCCCCGTACGATGCCCCGGTTGAAACCCCGCCGGTGCCGGCCGCCGAAGCGCCGTCCCCCGACCCCCTGGCAGCCGCGATTCTGCCCGCCGAGGAAGCGCTGCCGGTGCTGCTCAATCGGCCCGTTCTGCGCCAGGCCCAGGTGCCGGCGGTCAACGTGAGTGCCACGGCGCGGGCGCTGGCCAAACACTACGCGGCGCTGGTGGGGGAGGTGGAGGGGTGTAGGTTGCTGCGCGCCGGCCAACTGGAGGCGATCTTCTCCCGCCAGGCCGACCTGCCCGACCGTTTCGTCAACCTGGTCTGGCAGGATCAGCAGACCCCGCGGGTGCTGGGGTACTCGCGCAGCACGGGGCGTGAGAACCAGGAGTTCTACTGCGGTCCGGGGTTGCGGTCCTTTGGCCACAGCGGGTACGGGGGTTCGTACGGTTTTGCCGATCCGGACCGGCGCCTGGGGTTCGGGTACACCAAAACCCTGCTGCCCGGCCTGGTGCAGCCGGCGCCGGGGGTCCCGTCCCGCACCATGCAACCCGAGGAGATGTCGCGGGTGCGGGTGATGAAGGCGGTGTACGCCGCGCTGGCTTGATCGCCGGGCAGTGGCACAACGCTTGCTGTTCCTTTTGGCCGAGGGTGCCGATAGGTGGTACTGGCGCCTGACCCCAACCAAAAGGAGGCCCGCCGATGAAACCCCGCTACTGGGTCCTGATCCTCTCTGCCGTCTGCCTGGTGGTCTCCGCCTGCCGCACCCTGTTCGGCCAACCCCCCTCGCTGCTCCGGCCCCCGCTCAGCGAAGCGGAACTGGGCCTCTGAGCGGCGCCTGCCGGCAGAATCTGCCGGCAAGGGCGGCAGCAATACCCCTATGAGGGGTCTTCCACCGGCGGCTTCTGCCGGCCCGGCCCGCCGAACACCCCCAGCAGCACCCCCACGATCAAACCGTAACTGAGGCCGCCCCACGGGCTGCCAGACACCACTCAGGTGCTGCCCAGGCAGTGTCCCAAGTACCCGTACAACCCGCCTGCCAGGGCGCCGAGCGCCCCGCCCATCAAAGCTCGTTTCATGGATTCCTCGACCGATAGGGTTGTTGTCGCCTCATCCGTGAGGCCGGGTCACGATCAGTGCCGAACAGGGCGCGTGGCGCATCACCCGCACACTAGTGGTGCCCAGGATCGTCGCCTCCAGCAGGGGCCGGTGCTGGGCCCCGACCACCACCAGGTCGCTGTTTTCCTCGGCGGCCAAGCGGAGGATCTGTTCGGCGGCTTCGCCGTGGCGCACCACCGGCCGCAGGCGGCAGTGTTCTTGCAGCGGGGGCGGGATCAGGGCCCGCAGCTGTTCCTCGTGGTCGCGGCGCAGGCCGGGCTCCTCCTCCACACTCATCACCACCAATTCGGCCCCACTGCGGGAGGCCAGGTCGGCGGCGTGGCGCAGGGCTTCGAGGGCCACGGGGGTGTAGTTCACCGGGCAGAGCAGTCGCCGGAAGGTGAGGGGGGTTTCCTGTTTCACCACCAGCACCGGCACCCCGGCCTGGCGCACCACCTTTTCGGCCACCGAACCCATCAGCAGGCGGTTCAGGCCGCTGCGGCCGTGGGTGCCCAGGACCAGCAGGCCTGCGCCAAGTTCGCGGGCCAGGCTCAGGATGGCTTCGGTGGGGAAGGCCTCGACCAGGCGGGCTTGGGCCGGGTAGCTGATCTCCTGGCGCACCACCTCGGCGAGGTGCTGGGCGGCGCTGCGGCGCTGCAGCGCGTGCAGGTCGGCCAGGGCCTTGATATCCCCTTCGGTGAAGTACGGGGGCGGCAGGAATTGTTCGGCGTACACGGCGGTCAGCGAGGCCCCGTACAGGCGGGCCATCTCGGCCCCGGCGCGCAACACCGGGCCGGTCCAGTTGCTGAAATCCACCGCGGCGAGGGCGGCGTTGAGCTGCACGGCTTGCATGGGGGCCTCCTAGTGCTGGGTTTGCTGCCGGCGGGCCATCAGGAAGTACAGTACGGGAACCGCCATACGCGACAAGAGCAGCGAAGCCACCTCCCCGGCCATCAACGAGATGGCCAGGCCCTGGAAGATGGGGTCGAAGAGGATGACCGAGGCGCCGACGATAACCGCGGCGGCGGTGAGCAGCATGGGCCGGAAACGCACCGCGCCGGCGTCCACCACCGCTGCCTCGAGGGGCATGCCCTGGGCCAGGCGCAACTGGATGAAATCGACCAGGATGATCGAGTTGCGCACCACGATGCCGGCTCCGGCGATGAAGCCGATCATCGAGGTGGCGGTGAAGAAGGCGCCCAGCAGCCCGTGAGCCGGCATGATGCCCACCAGGGAGAAGGGGATGGCGGACATGATCACCAGGGGGACCAGGAAGGACTGGAACCAGGCCACCACCAGGATATAGATCAGCACCAGCACCGCGGCAAAGGCCAGGCCCAGGTCGCGGAAGACCTCGTAGGTGATATGCCACTCGCCGTCCCATTTGAGGGCGTATTTGTCGGTGAGGAAGGGCTGGTGGGCGGTGAACTGCTCCAGGCGGTACCCCTCGGGCAGGGGCAGCTGGTCGAGGGTTTCGCCCAGCTTCATGATCGCATAGACCGGGCTCTCGAACTGGCCGCCCACGTCCCCGGTGACATAGACCACCGGCAGCAGATTCTTGTGGTAGATGCGGCGTTCGCTGGTGGTGGTGTCCACCCGCACCAGCTCGGCCAGGGGCACCAGGCGCCCGGCGGGGGTGGGGATTTGTATGGCCAACAACTCCTGCAGGTCGGCGCGCTGGGCCAGGGGCAGGCGCAGGCGGATCTCCAGATCCTCGGCCTCGTCGGGCAGGTGGGCCAGGCCCGCTCCCGCGCCGTCCACTGCCAGGGCCAGGGTCGGGGCCAGTTGCGCGGCGCTCAGGCCGTGCAGGCCCGCTTTCTCGCGGTCCACCACCAGGCGGAACTTGGGCTGCAGCTCCTCGGCGTACCAGTCCACGTCCACCACGCCTTCGGCCTCTTCGAAGACCTGCCGCACCTGGGCGGCCACCTCGAGCTGGCGGCCGTAGTCGGGGCCGTAGACCTCGGCGACCAGGGTCTGCAGCACCGGGGGCCCCGGTGGCACCTCGGCCACCTCCAGGCGGGCGCCGTAGCGCCGGGCGATGGCGGTCAACTGGGGCCGCACCCGCTTGGCCACGTCGTGGCTCTGGGCGTCGCGCTCGCCCTTGGGCACCAGGTTCACCTGGATATCGGCGGCGTTGGGGCCGCGGCGCAGGAAGTAGTGGCGCACCAGGCCATTGAAGTTGTAGGGCGCCGAGGTGCCGGTGTAGAGCTGGTAGTCGGTGACCTCGGGCACGGTGGCCAGGTACGCCCCCAGTTCCTGGGTCAGAGCGGCGGTGGTCTCCAGGGTGGTGCCCTCGGGGGTGTTGACCATCACCTGGAACTCGCTCTTGTTGTCGAAGGGCAGCATCTTGACCACCACGAACTTGATGGCCACCAGGGACAGGGCCAGCAGCAGCAGGCCCACCAGGGCGGTCAGGAAGAGGGCCCGGGTGCGCGACTGGCGCAGCAGCGGGTTCATGGCCCGGCGATAGATGCGGGTGGTCCAGTCCTCGGAACTGCCCTGGTGGTGCCCGCCCCCGGCGCGCGGCAACAGGCGCAGTGCGGCCCAGGGAGTGGCGATAAAGGCCACCAGCAGGGAGAAGATCATCGCTGCCGTGGCCCCGATGGGGATGGGGCGCATGTACGGGCCCATCAAACCGCCCACGAAGGCCATGGGCAGGATGGCGGCGATCACCGTGCCGGTGGCCAGGATGGTGGGGTTGCCCACCTCGTCGACCGCCTCGATGGCCACCTCGGCGGGGGGCCGGCCCTGGTTGCCGGGCAGGCGGAAGTGGCGCACGATGTTCTCCACCACCACGATGGCGTCGTCCACCAGGATGCCGATGGAGAAGATCAGGGCGAAGAGGGTGATGCGGTTGAGGGTATAGCCGTAGAGATAGAAGACGAAGAGGGTGAGGCCCAGGGTCACGGGGATGGCCACGCCGACGACCCCGGAGTCGCGCCAGCCCAGGGTCAGCCAGATCAGCACCACCACCGAGAGCATGGCCAGGCCCATGTGGAAGAGCAGTTCGTTGGACTTCTCGGTGGCGGTTTCGCCGTAGTTGCGGGTGACACTGACCTCGACGGCGGCGGGGATGACCCGTCCCTTGAGCGACTCGACCTTTTTCAGGACCTGGTCGGCAATCTCGATGGCGTTGGTGCCCTTGCGTTTGGCCACCGACAGGGTCACGGCCGGGAAGGTCTGGCCATCGGCCCCGGCCTGGCTGGCGGCGCCGACGCCGAAGCGCACGTAGTTGGCGGGTTCCTCGGGACCGTCGAGGATGCGGGCCACCTCGCGCAGGTACACCGGGCGGCCCTCGGGGGCGGCCACCACCACCGCGGCCAACTCCTCGGCACTCTGGATGAAGGCGCTGGTTTCCACCAGCACCTGGGTATTGTCAAGGGCCACCTGGCCGGCCGGCAACTGCTGGTTGGCCGCCTGGATGGCCGCCAGGACCTGGTCGGGGGACAGGTGGCGGGCGGCCAGTTCACCGGGCAGCAGCTCGACCCGGAACTGCCGGCGCTGCCCGCCGATCAGCGCGGTCTGCGAGACCTCGTCGATGCCCCTGACCGCGTCCTCCACCTCGGCGGCGACCCGGCGCAGCATGAACCCGTCGTAGTCGCGGCTCCAGAAGGTGAGGGCCAGGATGGGCACGTCGTCGATGGAGCGCGGTTTCACCAGGGGCCGGCTCACGCCGGGGGGGATCAGGTCGAAGTTGGCATAGAGCTTGTTGTAGGTCTTGACGATGCTCTCTTCCTCGTCCTGGCCCACCAGGAAACGCACGATGGCGAGGCTCTCGCCCGGGCCGGTGGTGGAGTACACGTACTCGACGCCGGGGATCTCCCAGAGCAGTTTCTCCATCGGGCCGGTGACCCGCTGTTCCATCTCGCGGGCGCTGAGGCCGGGGGCCTGCACCATCACGTCGATCATCGGCACCACGATCTGCGGCTCTTCCTCGCGGGGGGTCATCAGCACCGCAAAAGCGCCCAGGAGCAGCGAGGCGATCACGATCAGGGGTGTCAGCTTCGAGTTGATGAAAAAGCCGGCGATACGCCCGGCCAGACCAGGGGTGTTCATCTCACCTCACCTCCACGGGCATGCCGTCGCGCAGGCCGGCCGGGGGCGGGCAGATCACCGGTTGGCCGGCCGCCAGGCCCGCCAGGACCTCCAACTGGTCGCCACGGGCCTGGCCCAGGCGCAGCCAGCGCAACTGAGCCCGGCCCGCATTGGCCACATAGACCCCTTCGAGTTGTCCCTCGCGCACCAGCGCGGCAGCGGGTATCAGCAGGGCGGGCCGCTGTCCGGTGGGGAAGAGCAGGCGGGCGTAGAGTCCGGAACCGAGGCGCAGGTCCGGATTGGGCAGCTCCACCTTCACCCGGAAGGTGCGGCTCTGCGGGTCGGCGGCCGGGACCAGGGCGCTGATCCGGCCCCGCTGCACCTGGGAGAGGGCGGGGATCTCGACCTCCACCTCCTGGCCCATCGCCAGGCGGGAGTAGAGGTTCTCGCCCACCTCGGCGACCACCTCCAGAGGATTGAGCTGTTCGACGGCCAGGAGCGGGGCGCCCGGCGCGCTCAGGTCGCCCGGCTGGATGTATTTGCGCACCACCACCCCGTCGAGGGGGGAGCGGATCTGGGTATAGGCCAATTCGACCTCGGCCTGGGCCACCGCCCCGCCAGCAGCCTGTCTGGCCGCCTGGGCGCGGGCCTCCTGGGTTTCGGCCTGGTCCAGGCTTTCCTGGGGCAGGGCCTCGTCCCGGCGCAGCTGCCGCCGGCGTTCGGCCTCGCGGCTGGCCTGCGCCAACTGGGCCTCGGCATCGCGCAGGCCGGCCCGCGCCTGGTCGAGCCGTGCCCGCAGGTCGCCGTCCTCCAGAGGGGCCAGCACCTGGCCGCGTTGCACCCGGTCCCCTTCGGCAACCGGCACGGCGCGCACCCGACCCATCAGCCGGGTGGCCAGCACCGCGCTGGCCGGGGCCCGGGTGGCGCCCACCGCCGGGGTGGCCACCGGCACCTGGACCTGGGCGGCGGTGATCACCTGCACCGGCAGGGGCGCGGCGTCGCGGGTCTGGTGTTGGGGTTCGGCGCCGCAGCCCAGCGCGAGGACGGCCAGTACCAAGGGGTTGATTTTCACTGTTTTGCTCCTGCTTCACCAGAAGTGGAAGAGGTCTCGTCGCCTTGCTTTTGGTCCCGCCCCGCCGGGGCGGCCGGAGCCATTCAGGTATGTACCCCCATGCGGGGCAGAATCCAGCGCTGCAGGGCCACGTAGACCCCCAGCACCACCAGGAAAAAGACCAGGTCGCTCATGTTTTCCTCACTTGCCGATCTGGAGCTTGCGCAGGATATCCTCCATCAGGCACCACTTGGTCAGCGCCGACTGGAAGAGGTTGAGGCCGACGAAGGCGGTGAAGAGGAACCAGTAGGGGCTGACGAACCAGCCCAGGGCCAGGCTGCCCATCACGAAGGTGCCGGCGATGAGGCGGATGATATGTTCGCGGGTCATGGCGCACTCCCGGGTTTGAGGGTGGGGGTTTGGTTGGCGGCGAATTCGAGGTAGGCCAGGCCGCTGTGCAATTGGCGCAGGGCCTCCAGGTAGCGGAGCTGGGCCTGGGTATCCTGGTCCTGGGCGTCGAGCAGCTCGGCGACGGCGATCAGGCCCTGCCCGTAGTTGAGGGCCCCCAGCCGCAGCCGTTCGCCGGCGTAGCGGCGGGCCTGCGCGGCGGCGGCAAGGCGCAAGCGGGCGGTTTCGATCTGGCGGCAGGCCTGCCGCACCTGGCGGCGGACCTGTTGGCCAGCCTGATCCAGGCGCAGCTGGGCCTGCTGGTGTTGGATACGCGCCTGGCGCAGGCTGGCGGTGGTGCGGAAACCGGCAAAGATCTCCCAGGTCAGGGCTCCGCCCAGGGTCCAGCTCTCGCCCTGGCGGGCCAGGGGGGTGTCGGCGTCGAGGTCGAGCCGGGCGAAAAGGTCCAGTTGGGGCAGGTGGCCGGCCCGGGCCCTCTTAACCCCCTGGCGGGCGGCCTCCACCTGCAGGAGGGCGGCGCGCAGGAAGGGCCGGCGGCGCAGGGCCTCGGCTTCGAGTTCGGCCACCGGCAGCTCGGCGGTCACCGGAGCCAGGGTATCGGAGGGCACGATCTGGGTCTCGCTGTCCAGGCCCAGCAGCAGGCTGAGCTCTTCGGCAGCGGTTTCGGCCTGGCTGGCAGCGGCGGCCTCGTCGCCCTCGAGTTGGGCTACCTGCGCCTGCGCGGCCAGCAGGTCGGCGCGGGAGCTGGTCTCTTGGGTAAATCGGGTCTCGGCGGCGCGGGTGTGGGCACGCGCTGCCTCGAGGCTCTGGCGGAGGGCCTCCAGGGACTGCCGGGCCAGGACGAGGCCCCAGTAGGCATCGGCCACCTGCCAGCGCAACTGGTCGGCAAGGGCAGCCTGCCCGGCCCGGGCGCTGAGCCAGCCGGCCCGGGCCTGGCGCTGGCCGGCGAGGTTGGCCCCGCCGGCAAAGAGGGCCTGGCGCACCGAAAGGCTGGTCTGGTAATCGCTCAGGGCTGCCGGCCGGTTGAGGGCCGGCAGGGCGAAGTCGTCCTGGGTGAAGTGCTCCTGCCGCAGGCGCAGGCCAAAGGCGGTGACCGGGTCGTTGGCGCGCAGGGCGGTCTCCGAAAACACCACCTGCGGCAGGTACGCCGATCTGGCCTCAAGCATGAGGGCATCGGCCTCATTCACCTGGGAGACAGCAAGTTGAAGGTTATGATTTCCCTTGGTAGCCTGGGCTTGCGCCGACTCCAGGTCCATCACCAGGGTCTCGGCCCGCACCGGCAGAAACCCCAATAAGGCCATGCCGAGCAGCAGGATCAGCGCCTTCATCGGGCGAGTACTCCGTCTATGGCCTTCTCGATCTGGGCCTGGGGGGCGGCGCCGACGATCTGATCGATCAGGTGGCCGTCGCGGAAGAAGGCCAGGGTGGGGATACCCAGGATGTTGTACTTCGTGGCCAGCAGCGGATTGTCGTCCACATTGACCTTGGCCACCTTGAGTCGGCCCTGGTACTTGAGGGCCATGGCCTCGACCACGGGGGCCACGATGCGGCAGAGACCGCACCAGGGGGCCCAGAAATCCACCAGGACCGGCTCGGGGCCGGCCAATTCGGTCTGATAGGTGTGATCGTTGATTTCGGGGATGGTGGCCATGGGAACGCTCCTTGGGGTGCGGGGTGGATTTCAGCCAGCATATCGCAAGGGTTGTGCCAGGACCGGTCCGGTCGAGTTGTGTGTGGCTAAAATACTCGACGACAATAAAATGCAGGGATTGTTTACAGTTTTTCGGGTCTGTTTGGGATGATGCAACACCCCGGCGTGCACCGGATTGTTGCATCAATGTTGCATCATTCCTGAGGGTGGGTGGGGATACCCAACTCCCTCATCTTCCGCCACAGGGTGGTGCGGTGCATTCCCAGGCGGGTGGCCGCGACCGAGCGGTTCCACTGGCACTGGGCGAGCATCTGCAGGAGTTGGTCCTTCTCGCGGGGAGCGGTGGCTTCCGGTGGGGGGGCTGTTTGCTGGACCCGCTGCAGGGCACTGGGCAGATGCTGGGGCAGGAGCAGATCCCCCCGGCATTTGATGAAGGCGTGCTCGATGGCGTTCTCCAACTCGCGCACGTTGCCCGGCCAATCGTAATCGAGGAGCAGGGACAGGGCACTGTCGTCCACCCCCAACACCTGTCGATGGTTCTGCTGGTTGAACTTGCCGATGAAATGCCCGGCGAGCA
Organism: Candidatus Latescibacterota bacterium; assembly: GCA_020852055.1. Lineage (GTDB taxonomy): Bacteria > Latescibacterota > UBA2968 > UBA8231 > UBA8231 > SICG01. Next base: position 17,295 of record JADZBP010000316.1, on the reverse strand, counting down.
GGGGGATATCCTCCCGGCGGGCCCGCAGGGGGGGTAACTCCAGGGGCATCACATTGAGGCGATAGTACAGATCTGAGCGGAAAATACCTTGTTGCAGAGCGAGTTGAAGGTCCCGATGGGTTGCGGCGATCACCCGGGTGTCGATACGAACAGTCTCACCACTGCCAACGCGCTCTATTTCCTTCTCCTGCAAAACTCTAAGTAGCTTTACCTGTACATTTGGGCTCAAGTCGCCGATCTCGTCGAGGAAGAGGGTGCCGCCGGCCGCCTGTTCGAAGCGGCCCACCTTGTCGCGAATGGCGCCGGTGAAGGCGCCTTTCACGTGGCCGAAGAGTTCGCTTTCCAGCAGCCCTTCCGACAACGCCGAGCAGTTCACCTTGACAAAGGGGCCCGTGCGGCGATGGCTGCTGTGGTGGATGGCTTCGGCCACCCGCTCCTTGCCGGTGCCGCTCTCCCCGAGGATGAGCACCGTGGCTTCGCTGTCGGCGAGATCCTCGATGAGCTGGTAGAGTTCGCGCATGCGGTGGTTCTTGCCAATGATACCGTGAAAATTCTGTCGCCCATGGAGTTGAACCCTCAATCTCTCTATTTCAGTTAGATCGCGTAAGATCAATACCGCCCCCTGCTCGCGCTGGTCGGGGTCGAGCAGGGGGCGGATGGACAGGGATACCAGGTGTTCCCGGCCGGCCGCCGTGCGCAGGGTGTGCCGGTACCCGTCGGTGGCGCGGCGCTGCTGCAACAGGTGCTCCAGTTCAGGGCTGGCGCCGAGGTACTCGAGGCAGGACTGGCCCACGGCCTCCTGGCGGGTGGTGCCCAGCAGCTCCTGCGCTGCGGTGTTGAGGTTGCTCACCCGCAGCTCGAGGTTGAGCGCCATGATCCCGTCGGCCACCGAGTTGAAGATGGCTTCGAGGTTCTGGCGCTGGGTCATGCAGAACTGGATCTGGTCGTGCAGGGGTTGGTCGGGAAGGGTTTCGCTGGCCACGGGTACTATCCCTTGGTGGAGGTGGGTTCCGCCTAGAAAATAACACGGCTTCTGCTGTCAGCAACACTTTGTTGCACGCCGGAGCCCGATCAGGTCAAGGGGAACGGTAGGCCGCGCAGCGCTGGCCAGGGTCGGTCGCAGGACCAGGGCGAAGCCCTTCATGGCCCGGAGTCCACCGCCACCGTGGCCTTGACCCAGAGGGTGCGGCCGGGCTCCTCCACGCGGGTGGTCTGGGTGAAACCCGGCACCAGGTCGCCGGCCCGGCTCAGGTGCTCGGCGTACCGCCGATCGAGGAGGTTGTCGATACCTGCCGCGATCAGGGCGTCGGGGCGGAACTTCCAGCCGGCGTTGAGGGAGAACACCGCAAAACCCGGCGTCGGGCCCAGATCCTGGCCGACGATATTGCCCTCGTCCACGGCGTAGCGGTCCTGGTCGGCAACCAGGCGCAGCAGCGAGCCCAGGGACCAGTTCCGGCCTTGCCAATCCACGGCCAGGCGGGTCTCCAGCGGGGGCAACTGGGCCAGGGGGTGGTCGTCGGTGGTGTTGGTGCCGCGCACATAAGCCAGGCTCGGGCTGAGGCGCAGCCCCGCGGTCGGGGTATAACTCAGGCCGGCCTCGCCGCCCAGAGTGGTGGCGTCGATATTGCGCACCACCGCTACCTCGCGGGCCATGGCGCCCATGCCCCGGCGCACCTTTCCCTGGATCAGGATATAGTCGGCGATCTGGCTGTAGAACCCGGAGACGAACCCGCTCAGGGCGCCGGCCCGGAAACTGGCGCCCAGGTCCACCTGCGTGGTCTTTTCCGGATTGGTGGTGGCAAAACCGCTCAGGTCGGCGGGGTCGGGACCCTGGCGATCCCCGAAGAGTTCCCAGTAATCGGGGAAACGCTGGTTGTGACCCAGGCCGGCGTAGAGGGTGGCACCAGCCCGGCGCAGTTCATGCTCGTAGCGCAGGAAGGCGCTGGGCAGACGGGCGCGGCGCGCTTCGCCCGCGGTGGGGTTGGCAGTGCCCATCATGCCCAGGGCCTGGCGGTGATCCTCCGCCCGCCAGCGGTCCAGGCGCAGGCCGGCCACCAGGCGGCCCGAGCGGTGCAGGTGCTGCACCCCCTCGGCGAAGACCCCGACCTGGGAGAAGTCGGCGTCCCTGGTGCGATCCATCTGCTGATAGGGCTGGCTGAGCTGGCCCGGAGTAAAGGCGCTCACCTTGCCGGCGCCAGTGCCCATACTGGTGCCCATGCCAGTGCTGTCGCCCATGGTGCTGCCGGTACCCATGCCGGTGCCACCGCCCATGCTGGTGCCGGTGCTCTCACCCATTCCGGTTCCTGTGCCCGTGCCCATGCCCATGTTCATGGACATGGTGCTGCGGTTGGTGTGGCGGTTGAACTGCAGGTCGCCGCCCAGGGTGAGTTGGGTGCGCGAGGCGGGGCGCAAGCCGAGGGCGAAGCGACCGCCGGTGGTGAGGCGGTCCGGGTTCATGGCCGAGGGTTCGTGCCCGGCGCCTTCCGGAGTGAAGGGGCGCAGGCTGTAGTCGTCCATCACGTGGTCGATGTAGTTGGAGTAGACCTGGGCCTCCACCTTGGTCACCGCCCCGGAAAGCGGCCGGCGCGCAAAACGCAGGCCGTAGTTCTCGTTGGCGAACTCCGAGCCGTCCACTCCCCGGTCGGCGTACGCGGCCTCGCCGTTGCCGCGGGTGGTGGAGACCTCGAGGCGGGTCTGTTCGTCCGGGGTCCAGCCCAGGGCGGTGCGGGCGTTCCAGCGGCGGTATTCAGAGTGCACGGTGCGGCCCTCGCCGTCCTCGTAATTGCCCGAACGGCCTTGGGCGACCAGACCGCGCAGGTAGAAGCGCTCGTTGCCCACCTGCAGGTCGGCGGTGCCGTCCATGCGGCCGAAGTTGCCGCCCATGGGGCTGAGCAGCAGGCGGTACCCGGGGGTGGCGAAGCGGGGGGATTCGCGCTCGAAGAGCACGGTGCCGGCGGCACTGCCCGGCCCGTGCACCACGGACTGCGGGCCCTTGAGCAGGGTCACCTGGTCGAAGGTCTCCGGCGAGACGTAGGCGGTGGGCGGGTCCATACGCATGCCGCAGCCGCCCAGCACCTGCTCGCCGTCGAGCAACACATTCAGCCGGGAGGCGGCCATGCCGCGGAATACCGGGTCCCCGTCGGTGCCGCCTTTGCGGATGAGGGCCATGCCCGGCACGGTTTTGAGGAAGGCGGCCCCGTCGTGGGCGGGCAGGGGTTGTTGCGGGGAGCGGGGATCGAAATGGTGCTCGAGTGGGGCGGCCATCGGCGGGGCGGTGATTACCACCGGGTCGAGGGTGTCGCTGACCACCTGGGTCAGCGAGGTCGAATCGTCCCCGGCCGGGATGACCGGCTGGGCGGGCCAGGCCGTGGCGCAGAGCGCCAGCAGCATGGCCAGGCAAAGGCGTACCATCGCAGAGTTCTCCTGAGGGCAAGGCAGAGCCTTCCCCTCGCGCAGTGGGTGGACGGAGGCCGGCAGCCGCGGCACGGGCAGCAAAAAGCGGCTCCAGGGCGCAGACCTGTAGCCAGGAGCCCGGCAAAACAGGGCCTGCAGACGGCAGGGGGTTGCCGGCGCGGATCAGTCAGGTTGCGGAGGGACTCAGGAGTACTGCTTGGGGACCTTGTCCGGAGGAACCGGGAGCAGGGAAAAGCAGGGGGCCACCTCGGGCAGGCCCAGGCCCAGGGACCCGAGGCGGGGCTGGAGGGCCAGGGTCGCGGCCGCCAGGTGGGGCCAGGTCAGGGCTTCGCTCTGGGGGGTGGCCGGCAACTCGCCGCCGCAGGGGGCGGCGTAAAGGCATGCGCTTGGGGCCGAACGCGGGCCGTGGCATCCCATGCCCTCGTCGGGCAGGGCGCAGTTGGGGTCCGCGGCGGCCCGGCCAGGACTACAGCAGGAACCCCCGGCCATGGCGCCACAGGCACAGGTCCGGGCCGGGTCGGACGGGGCGAACTGCGCCAGGGCGTAGCTTGCCAGGTGGGTATAGACGAGCAGGTACCAGAGGGCAGCCAGGGCTGCGCCCAGGGGGCGGCGCCGGGGGGCGGCGGATTTGGCGGCTGGTATTTTCGTGTACTCTGCCATATGCGGGGGCAGTAATATAGCCGGGGCCAAGGTGATGGGGCAAGCCGTCCAGGTTCAGGGGGCTGGTCGCCGGAGGATCAGGATGCCCGCATCCATCAGGGCCCGCACCGCCATGCCCAGGCCCACGGCCATGATCAGCACCGAGCTGACCAGGGGCAGGTGGCGGGCGAGACGGCCTTCCCCTGAAAAGCGGTCCAGCAGCGGCCTGGCTTTGACCATCAACACCCCGATGGCGATCAACACCGCGGCCAGGCCCAGGCTGAAGCAGAGGATGAGCAGCAGCCCGAAGGCGATGCGGTGCAGGGCCACGGCGAGCAGCAGGATCACCAGGGCCCCGGGGCAGGGCACGATGCCCCCGGAGATGCCCAGGGTGAGCAGGCTGCCGCGGCTGGCGCCGGGGGCGGGTGGGGCCGGGGGCGGACCCGCGAGCTCGTACCCTTTGAGCGAGGCGGGGTTTCTGGGCGGCAAGGGGCGGAGCAGGGGGGCAGGTCCATGGGGGTGGTCCAGACCGTGGCTGTGACCGCCGGGTCCGTGGCTGTGACCGTGGCCCCGCCCGGTGAGGGCGCGCACAAAGAGCCACAGGCCCAGCCCCCAGATCAAGAGCCCGGAGCCGGCGCTCAGCCAGGGGAAGATCTGTTCGGGCAGGATGTACTGGGATGCCGCCAGGGTGACCACCCCGAGGAGCAACACGCTGAAGGTATGGGTGAAGGTGACCACCGCCCCCAGGTACACCGCGTTGCCGATGGTGCCGCGGGAGCCGATGAGGTACGCGGCGACGATGGTCTTGCCGTGCCCCGGTTCGAGGGCGTGCACTGCCCCCAGGAGGAAGGCCAGCAGCAGGGCGAGGACCACCAACCCCGCGCTGAGCTGGCCCGAGCGCAGGAGGGCGGCCAGCTCGTCGGTGCTGGACGAGGTATCGCCCGGCGCCGTACCCGGGTTGGCGGTGGTGCCAGCCGGGTCTGGGAAGCGCCACAGCGCGGTTGATGGTTTGAGCCGGGCGCGGGCCTCCACCGGGGCGGCCGGAGCCTGGATGCGCACCTGTTTGAGCGCCCCGTCGATCGGGTCCACCTGGCCCAGGTCCACCAGCGGCAGGGCGTCGATGGCGATATCGGCATGCACCTGGCGGGGCAGGCTGTTGGTGTCGCGGAAGAGCAGCACCCGTTCCCGCACCACCTCCACCGGGTCGCTTTGCATCTGGAAACGGAGGGTGAGTTGGGCGGGGACCACGAGGCTGTCGGCCGGCAGCATCTCGCCGCCGGCCAGAGACAGGGGTAGGGGTTGGGCATCGAGGGAAAGGGTCAAACCCGAGCCCAGGGACGCGGCCTTGGTTTCGAGGTACGCCGCCTGCTCGTCCGCGCTCAGCCGGCCATCCCCGTCCTGATCCATGCGCCGGCGTTCCTCGAGGGCGGCCAGTTCCCCCAGATAGACTTCGTAGGTGCCGGCCAGCCGATTGTGGTCCACCGCGAAGTGGGCCAGGGTGGCGACATCGGTGCCGGTGAGCTGGTGGGCACAGACGGGCAGGGCGGCCAGTCCGGTCAGGGCGAGCATCCAGCGGCGAGCGGCCATGGCAGACCTCAGTGGCTGGTGGAACCCTTGCGGCCCAGGGTTCCGGGGGTGACCGGCCGCAGGAGCAGGGCCAGTTGCCAGCCCCAGACCCCGGCCGCCGGGATCAGTTTGGTGCTGCGGTACCCCAGGGAGGTCCAGAGGCTCCACGCCCGCTCCGGGTCGATGCTGCCCTTCACGCCGGGGTACAGGTCGAGGAAAACCAGCGGGGTGGGCAGGGCCAGGCCGGCAAAGGCCACCAGCAGCCAGGGGGTGGGATAGCGCAGGTAGAGCACCACCAGCACCGGCAGCAGGAAGACGTAGTGGTGCTCCCACACATCCTTATACACCAGGAAAAAGGCGGAAAGCCAGAGGGTATGGGGCAGGAGGGGGTCCGGATTGCGGGACCGCAGGGTGGCGTAGAGGGAGGCGGCCAGCACCGCCACCGGCCCCAGCAACACCACACCCTGGCCCCAGCGGGGCAGATCGCCGAGGGTGGAGAGGGTGGCCAGAGACAGGCCGGCGGCCTTGGCGACCAGACCCGCGGCGGCGCCCCACAGCCCCAGATTGCCGGCGTGGGTGAAGGCGCCCTGCACCTGCTGGCTGCCCAGATTGGCGCCGGCGAACACCCCCCAACTCGCCGGGAAGGCGAGGAAGTGGGGCAGCGAGGTGAGCACTACGGCAGCGGTGCAGACGGCCAGGGGATGGTACTGGCGCTGGCGCAGGAAAGCGGGCAGCAACAGGAGGGCGTTGGGTTTCACCAGCACCGCGGCGGTCCAGGCCAGGCCCGCGTTGCGGCGGTGGCCGCGGTCCAGACAGTAAAACAGATAGAAGAGCAGGGAGGCCGCCCAGAGACTGACCTGGCCCATGTAGAGTTCGAGGTAGAGCGGGGTGGGGGCCAGCCACATACCTACGGCGATGGCGCGTCCCAGGCCAGGGGGCGCCCATTTCCAGGTGAGCCATACATCGGCGGCCAGGACCAGCTCACTCACCAGCAGGTATCCCAGGTACGCCGCGAGCGGCGGCAGCAGGGCGAAGAAGCGGGCGAGGGTATGGGCGAAGGCCGGCAGGTAACGGAAACCAAAGGCCCCCTGCACCGCATAGGGGTCCTCGCCCGCCAGCACGGCCTTTCCCGCCAGGTAATACACCTGAAAGTCGTACGCCTGCGCCGTATGGCTGGAATCGTTGAAGAGCAGATTCAGCCAGCCCTGGTGCAGCGAGCCCAGGTAGATCAGATGCAGGGCCAGGCCGGCGCCCAGGACCAGTCCGGTGGGCGTGAACCAGCGTCGGGCTGCCACCGGGCCACTCATCGCGAGCGCCTGAAGGGCTGGTAGATGAGGTTGGCTTTCAACAGCAACTGCTCGTCGTGCAGGATCTCGTCGGCCTCGCCGAGCCGCTCCAGCCGGTGCTCCTCCGAGAGTACCGCCACACGGGGCTGCAGGGCCTCGACCAGTTGCAGGTCGTGGGTGCTGATGACCACGGTTTTGCCGGCCTGGTTCAGGCCAGTGATCAACTCGATGAGGAAATGCTGGGTCCGGGGATCAAGGCCATTGGTCGGCTCGTCGAGCAGGAGCAGTTGGGGGTTCATGGTCAGGATGGCGCCCAGGGCGGTTTTCTTCTTCTCACCACCAGAGAGCATATAGGAGGGCCGGTCCTGCAGCCCTGCGAGGGCCAGCAACTGCATCACGGCCCGGGCCCGTTCGCGGGCCTCGGCTTCGTCAACACCCAGTTGCAGGGGACCGAAGAGCAGCTCGTCGAGTACGGTGGGGCAGAATAGCTGCACATCGGGGTCCTGGAAGAGGAAGCCCACTGCACCCCGGAAGAGGCGCCGGAAGGCGGGGTCCTCCAGCGAGGTTTCGCAGACCTCCTGGTCCCGGAAGTACACCCCGCCCTGCGAAGGATGGATCAGCCCGCCCATCAGCTGCAAGAGCGTGGACTTGCCGGTGCCGTTGGCGCCGATCAGGGCGTAGATCCGGCCCTCTTCGAGTTCGAGGCTGAAATCGACCAACGCCGGAATCCTGCCGAGGTAGCTGTAGCCGATATGGTCGACCCGCAGGATCGATGCCATGCCCCCTCAGACGACCCAGACCAGCAGCCCGGCGCCGAGCAGCACCGTGCCGGCAAGCCAGTCCATCGGGCGCAGCTGCCGCGGGGCATAACTGGTGATCTCCCCGGCGAAACCTCGGGCCACCATGGCCTTGAACACCTCCTCGTACCGGTACTGGGTCTTGCGGAAGAGAAAGGCCATGCGACCGGCCACCCAGACCCTGCCCTGGGCCGCGCTCACGGCCACCGTGCGGCTCTTCTGGGCCAGGTACATCTCCTCGAGGGTCCGGACAAAAACAAAGATGAACTTGAGCGAGAGGGCCATGACCATCAGAAAAGGCGCCGGAACCCTGAGGGCCTTGAGCGCCTTGAGGAACTCGGCCAAGGGGGTGGTGTGGATCACCAGCAGGGAAAGTCCGATGGAGGCGGTCACGCGGGCGGTGAGCAGGGCCACGGTGTGCAGGCCCTCCCGCGTGACCCCCAACACCGGCGGCAGGTAGTATCCCCACCGCGCATACCCCTTTGCGAGGTGCAGCAGGGGCACCACCACGGTGCCCGGAATAAAAAGGTTGAGACAGGCGGGCAGGGAGAGCAGAAAGCCAAAAAAGAAGGCCAGCGCCAGGACCCTTTGGTAGAAGGCGACGAGATTCAGCCGGGACAACACTGCCAGGATCAGGACCAGGCCGCTGACGCCCAACTCCGGGGCAAGGGTCTTTTTGAGGCTGACGAGGACCACGAAAAAAACCAGGAAGAGCACCTTCACCCGGGCGTCGAGCCGCTGCAGCAGACCGTCCCGCCGGGCCATCTCCCACTGCAGGTGGGTGGTCCGCAGGAACTCGCCCAGGTGCTGCATGCCCTGGTCGACGAAGGTGGAGCGCCGCAGGGCCGGGGCGGGGCTGAGGGGCGAATGGGGCAGGGGGGGCGCCAGCAGAAAGGGGGGAAGCTCAGCGTTCATGTCTGACCAGCAGACGCGAAAGCCCGTACACCGCCAGGCCGGCCGCCGCGATACCCACCAGCCCCGAGGCGATGTAGGAGGCCAGCAGCAAACCCGTCGAGGCCCCTTCGCCGCCCAGGTTGTAGTCCGGGATGGGGGCGGGCCAGAGATCGGCGTACCGGCGCAATCCGGCCGGCACATAACCCAGGAGCTGTGCCAGGGTGCCGGTGCTCCATTCGCCCCAGGCGTCGCCGGCCCCGAAGCGGGCGGGCAGCACCAGCCCCAGGGGCGAAAGCAGCACCATGGCCATCAGACCCAGGCAGAGCTTTTTCTGGAAACGGGTCATCTCAACCCCCCTTGCGGGTCAGGGCGAAAACGGATTCGGGTTCGTGTTTGATAAAGTAGCGCAGCAGCAGCGCCGTGACGAGGCCTTCGGCCACGCTGAAGAGCAGCAGATGCTCCAGCAGCATGGCCGGCATGGCCACCGCCAGGGGGTACGGGGCGTACAGGGGCCGTCCGTCCGGGCCCTGGGCGATCAAAGGTTGGATGCCGAACTCGAGCGCGGTGAGCAGGGCGCCGGCAGTGAGGCCCAGGTACCCGGCGCCAAAGGCGGCGATGGCCAACCGCGTGGGCCCGGCCCCTGGCGCGCTGAGCAGTCTGAAGGTCCAGTAGGAGACAAAGGTAGTGGCGACGGCCATGTTGAAACAGTTGGCCCCGATGGCGGTGATGCCGCCGTCGCCAAAGATCACCGCCTGAATGATCAGGACCACGGAGATGGCGATCACCGCAGTCCAGGGGCCCAGCAGCAGGGCGACGATGCCGGCCCCCACTGCGTGTCCGGTGGTGCCGCCGGGGATGGGGATGTTGAACATCATGATGAGAAAGGAGAAGGCCGTGGCCATGGCCAGGTACGGGATCTGCCGGGTGGCCAGCTGGGTCTTCATCTTTTTCAAAGCGACGGACCAGCATGCCAGGGTCCCGCCCAAAAGCGGCAGATAGGTCTGGGGGCTCAGATAACCATCGGGGATATGCACTCAAGCTCTCCTGGGTAGACCGCCGGCGCCTTGCCGGCCAGATAATATAGCCAAACCCTGCAGATCCCGAGGACCCTTCAGCGCAGCAGCAGCAACTTGCGGGTTTCCCGGAGCCCGCCCTGGCGGAGCTGGCACAGGTACAGGCCGCTGCCGGCGGCCCTTCCCTGTTCATCCATCCCGTCCCACTGCACCTGGTACCTGCCGGCGGCCTGGGCCTGAGCCACCAGCACCCGCACCACCTGCCCGGCCAGGCTGCGGATCTCCAGTTGCACCGGGCCCGCCTGCTCCAGTTGGTAGCGGATCTGGGTGCCGGCGTTGAAGGGGTTGGGGTAGTTGGGGGCTAGGGCAAAGGGCAGGCCGGGACCGGCGCCCAACTCCTCCTCGACGGCGGTAATCTGCGGCCCCAAGTCGAAACGCGAGAAGTCCAGGGCCGGGTACCAGAGGGCCAGCTGATCCCCGCTGCGGAACTTTTCCACCGAGGGTTGGCGCAGGAAACCGGGGTTGCCCAGCTTCGGGTCGCGGCCCAGGTAATAGCTCTGCGACTGCACGATCTGGTAGTAGCGGCGGGTGAGGGCGTCCGCCTCCTGCGGGGTGGGCAGGAAGTTGATGGTCCCATCGGAGTTGGTGGGCATCCGACTGGCATCGCCCTCGTAGTTCTCGAAGATCTCGCCGGTCTCACCGCGGCCCAGGTAGGCGTTGTAGTCATCGGGGATACCCCGGTAGTCCTGCAGGGTCCAGCCCGCCTCGCCGGGCAGCTTGCGCTGCAGGGAGTTCCAGTGGCTGTCGACGATGCTGCTCATGCGGCCCGAATGACAGCCCAGACACTGGCTCATCTCCCCGGCGGTCTGGGGCCGCAGTTCGCCCTGCGGGTCCTCGATAAAACCGATGATATCCCAGCCGTCCTGGTTGTAGACCAGGCCGTAGGCCGCGGCCGCCTTTTCGCCCCCCTCGCGGTAGGTGTACGAGTATTCCTTTTCCTTGGGCGAGACATAGGCGAAATAGGTCTGATTGTACTGCTCAGGCACCGACTTGATATTCCAGCGCACCTCCTTGATGCGCCTGGCCTTCATGTCTGGTTGGGAGGGATCGAGATAGTAGAGATAGTGGAGGATTTCGGTGCCGGCCGGGAAGCGGTACGGGACCACCGGCTCGTCGGCGGCCAGGCCCAGATAGGTGCCGCTCTGCACTGTGCCGCGCAGGGCCTCCACCAGCAGATCCAGGTTGCCCTTGTAGGTCTCGCGGTCGTAGGCGCCGCTGGCAGCGCGCTGGAATTTGTCGGCCAGGCGCACCCAGTTCTGCTGGATGCGGCCGTTGTACCGGGGCCAGGCCAGCTCATTGGGTTTCCATTTGAAGGCCCGCCAGCCATTGGTGGCAAAACCCTCCGGCCCGGTCTGGTCCGGATCGAGGTCAGGGAAGAACTTGAGGTTGCCCTGGCCGGCGCCCACCTCGGGGTCGCTGCCGCGCGCCGCCAGGGCGGGGTGGTAGTTGTCCCGGTCCAGGTACCCGCTCAGGTCCACCGGGATGGTGGCCGGGGGCACCAGGCTGTCCAGCCGGGCCGGGTCCAGGACGTTGAGAAAGAGGTTTTCGGTGGCCGGGAAGGCGCCCTGGCGCTCGATCTCGTTGTTGAGGGCGCCGGGCAACCCGGACATATGGCAGTATTTGCAGCTATTGAAGGTGTTGTTTTTTTGATCGAGATAACACTCGGGGGGGATGAGGGTCTGAGCCCAGAGGGGCAGGGCGAGCAGAACGAGTGCGCTCAGGGCCGCTGCGGCAACGGGTTTCATGGCCAAAGGCTCCTTTCGGCGCTGGAGGGAGGTGGGGGCTGTGGCGCGATTCGGGTCAGCCCGCTAAGGGGGTTGGTCCGCGCCTGTCATCTAGGGGGAATATTCACAAGCAGTAGCTCGCCATCAACACGGGTTGTCCTCCTCAAAAACGCGCGCTGACCGAGAGACGAAAGACACGCGGCTCAGCCGGATGGGTATGGAGGTCGTCGACCCCTGAGCGCGCTTCGTCGGGCAGGCGCGAGGTATAGTAGTAGTCGATGTCGCTGGCCTCGGTGTCGAGCAGGTTGAAGACGTTAACCCCCAGGGTCCAGCGGGCGTTCACCTTATAGCCCAGGTCGGCGTAGACCAGGGTGGTCGCCTGCGATCTCACGCTATTGTCCTGGGTCAGGGATCGCGGCCCGAAGTAACGCAGCCGCAGGCCGCCGTGCAGGTCGGCGAGGGAACCCTCCAGGTCGTGTACCGCGAGGCCGCCGTCGAAGGTGCCCGCCAGGGCCTGGGGCACGTACTTGCCCTCCGGCGCCTCGTCGGTATAGCGCGCGTGGGACCAGGCGCAGTCTGCGTCCAGGGTGAGCCAGGGCGCGGGGGTGTAGAAGTTGGCCAGCTCGACGCCCCACCGGCGGGTCGGGCCGCTGGCCTCGTTGCTGCCGGCGTCGCCGACCCAGAGCAACTCCGACTTCAGGTCGAGCAGCCATAGCGAGAGGGAGCTCTGCAGGCCGGGGACCAGAGCGGTGCGCAGCCCGACTTCGGCCCCTTTGCTGCGCGGGAGGGGGGTTGCCGGGTCGATCTTTGCGGTGACGCCGCGCGCGTCGTTGCTGTGGAACCCGAGCCCGCCGCTCAAATACAACTCGGTGTCGCACCAGGGCCCGAAGACCAGGCCCAGCTTGGGGCTGAGGGTGCCGGCCACCTCGGTGCCCGAGTGGCCGCCAAAGGTGTTGTGTACCTGGAAGTGGAAGAAGTCGGCGCGCAGGCCCGCGAGGGTGCGGAACCAGCCGGTCCAGTGGGTCTGGTTCTGGAGGTAGGGGCCGGCGTCGAACTCGCCGATCTGGTTGACGGTCACCGGATGCAGGCGGATCTGCGCCTCGGTATGGTACAACCCGTTGTCGATGTCGTCGTAGCGTAAACCGACACCGAGGGCGGTCTGCGAGAGCCGCCCACCCAGCATGGTTGTCCACGAGTGGGTGGCCTGGGCGCCGTAGATCCAGCGCCGGTCGCGCTGCTCGAACTGGTCGCCGTGTTCTGGATCATCGAGGAAATAGGCGAAGTTCGAGTAGAGGTCGAGGTCGTAGCGCAGGGCATAGGCCAGGATGCGCCAGGTGCCCGCAGCGCTGCGGCTGTGCCAGTCGGCGCTGAGAGCATAACGCCTGGAGGTGCCCCCGTCGGTAGGGTCGATGTACCCCCAGCGGTCGATCAGGCCGGCGGCGATGGCGCGCTGGGGCACCTGGTCGGTGGCGTTCCAGTCATTGTGGTACCCCGCTGCGCTCAGGGTGAGTCCGCGGAGTTCGTTGCCGCGGGCATAGCGGAGCAGGCCGTCTAACTTGCGCGCCTGCTCGCTCAGGTCCCAGGGTCCGTCGTTGCGTTCGAACGCGCCGGCCCAGACCAGGTTGTCGCTGCCGATGGCCGCGTTGTCGGCGACCAGGGCCCGGGCGTACCCGACCTGTCCGGCCTCCAGGTGAACGAGTCCGGCGGGCAAGCGGTCGTAATAGCGGATCTCAAAGGCCCCGGCCGCGCCAAAGTCCCCGACCTCGGCGTAATAAGGGCCCTTCCTGAAGTCCACCCCGGCAACCAACTCGGGGAGGAGGAAGTTGAGATCCGCGTAGCCCTGGCCGTGGGCATGGGAGCGCATGTTGATCGGCACGCCGTCGACGCTGATGGCCAGGTCGGTGCCGTGGTCCAGGTTGAAGCCGCGCATGAAATACTGGTTGGCCTTGCCGCTGCCGCTGTGCTGGGTGACAATGACGCCGGGGATGTTCTCGACGACCTCACCGGGACGCAGGAGGGGCCGGAGGGCCAGGTCGCTGGCCCCGACCACCCCCTGGTTGGCCGAGGCGGCGATGCCCACCAGATTGGTCAGGCGGCCGGCCTGCACCAGGGTCTCGCCCAGGTGGATGGGCCGCGACGATAGGCGAAGATCCAGGGCGGTCTCGCCGCCGGCCCGCACCTGGACCGGCCGGGAGATCGGCGCGTACCCCACCAGGGACAGTTGCAGGATATAGGCGCCGGGCGCCACCCTTGGCAGTTCGAAGCGGCCCTGGCTATTGCTGAGGGTGCCCAGCGGGGTGTCGGCCAGGAGGACCACCACCCCGGCGAGGGGCTCGCCGGAGGTCGAGTCCGAAACCGTGCCCGAGATCCGGCCCGGCTCCTGGGCCCGGGTGATGGTGGCGGCAAGGCAGATGGTGAAAAAGAGCAGGCGAAGCGACATGACCGGGCTCCCTCCGGTGGTCGGTGGCGATGGGTGGTTCAAGATACCGGCGGGGCGGAAGTCCTGCGTCACATTCGCGTAAAAACCCAGGATGGCAGAGGTCACAATGCTGTGACGCAGTCGGCAGGGGCGCCCGTCAGGCGGGTTCGGTAGACAGGTGCTGGGGCCTGTCCTATATTTCCCGGAGACAAACCCCTATTCAAAGATTGTTTGCCCCATACAGGGTATGGACCTCTTGCTTCCAGAGCTTTCGCTAACCCCATGCTGACCTTGCTCGCCGGCCTGGCCGCCGGGCTCCTGCACGTTTTCAGCGGCCCCGATCATCTGGCCACCGTGGGCACCCTGGCGGTCGAGGAGCGCCGCCGCCCCTGGACCACGGGGCTGGTCTGGGGGATCGGGCATACCAGCGGGGTGTGGATCGTGGGGGCCCTGGTCCTGGTACTGCGGGCCTTTCTTCCCCTCGAGCAGATGGCTTCCTGGAGTGACCGTCTGGCCAGCGTCGGGCTCATCGCCATCGGGGTCTGGGGGCTGTACCGGGGTCTGGCGCAGCGGATCCACGCCCACGAACACCAGCACCAGGGCCAGGTACACCGGCATTACCACAGCCATTCCCTCGCCCCGGAGGGCGAACACACCCATGCCCATGTGCACACCCACCTGGCCTGCGGGCTGGGCATCCTGCACGGCCTGGCCGGCAGTTCTCATTTCCTGGGCATCCTGCCGGCCCTGGCCCTGCCCACCAACACCCACGCTCTGGTGTACCTGAGCGGGTTCGGGCTGGGCACCGTGGGGGCGATGGCGGGATTCGGCTGGTTCATGGGCCGGATCAGCCAGCGTTTGGCAGGTCGTGGGGCCCAGGCTCACCGCGTGCTGGTGACCGGCTGTGCCAGTGCGGCCATCCTCATCGGTTGTGTCTGGCTGGCGGCGTAAATCCCTGCAAGGCCTCTGATTATGACCCGCCCCGCAACCCCCACCCACCCCGCAACCCTCCTCGGCGTCCTGGCGGCCTGGGCCGGGGCCGCGCCGGCCCAGGCCCAGGTCCCGGAGCCAGCGGTGGCGGCGCCCGCCCCCCTGTGGGCGGCGATGGCCATCGTCGTGGTGCTCGCCTACGGGGTCTCCTGGCTGGTGGCCCGCCCCCTGCTTTTCCGCCACCGCCCTGCTCCCCCCGCTCAGAAGGTGGCGCCGCCGGGACACCCCCGGCTGCAGGCCGGCCCCCTGGTCCTCGACCCGGTCAGCCACCAGGTGCAGGTGGAGGGCCGCCGGCTCGACTTGACCACCACCGAGTTCAAACTGCTGGTCCATCTGGTGGAACACCCCGGCCAGGTGCTGAGTCGGGACGAGCTCCTGCGCAGCGTCTGGGGGTACGCCACCAGCGGCTATAGCCGAACCGTCGATACCCACGTGCAGCGGCTGCGCGAGAAACTGGGGGAGGCCAGCCCCTGGATCGAGACCGTGCGGGGCGCCGGGTACCGTTTCCGTTCTGGAGAGGGCTGATGGATTTCCGCCTGCACCGGGACGAACCCCTGCCCGCGGGCCTGCGCCGCCTCGCAGCCCACCAGTTGGACAAGGCCATCGGACGGCTCCTGGCCGGAGGGGAATACCCGGACGAAGAGATCCATGAGGCCCGCAAAGCGCTCAAGCGCCTGCGGGCCCTGGTGTGTCTGGCCCGCGCCGATCTGGGCGCCGAAGCGATGCGCTGGGAGCACCGCAGCCTGGGCCTGACCGCCCGGCTCCTGGCCGGGATGCGCGACGCGGCGGCGCTGGTCGAATGTCTGGACCATCTGGAGGGGTGGAGTGGCCGGGCCCATCCGCGGGTGCGGGCCTGGCTGGTGGAGCGCCAGGGCCAGACTGCGGTTCGGGGGCAGGCCGGCAGCGAGGCCGTGGACGCCCTGCGTTGGGCGCAGGTCCGCCTCGAAGGCTGGCCGCTGCAGCGGGAGGGATGGGAGGCGCTGGGGCCGGGCTTGCGGTGGGTCTACGGCCGGGGGCGCCGCAGTCTGCGCCTGGCCTGCAGCGAGGGCGGCGAGGCGCGCTTCCACCAGTGGCGGCGCTACGTCAAATACTGGTGGTACCACACCCAGGTCCTGCACGGCCTGTGGCCGGCGATGATGGAGGCCCTCGAGGCGGAACTGGACCGGCTCGGGGAGTTGCTGGGCGCCGACCACGATCTGGCGGTGCTCGCGGCGCTGCTGGAGGCCGAGTGGCCGGCGCGTCGGTCCCGGATCGAGGTCCGCCGTCTGGCCGGCCTGATCCTCCGGCGACAGGCCGAGTTGCAGGCCGAGGCGCTGGAACTGGGTGCCCGGCTTTACGCCGAATCGCCCCGGGCCCTGGCCGGGCGCTGGGGCCGGTACTGGGCTGCCTGGAAAGGCCAGAGAGCCTCAGAAATCTGAGGCCGCAGCAGTTTTCTGCGACCACAACCCGAGGTCGGGGGGGATCGCCGGGGCCATACCAGAGGAGCACGGGGGCTTGGAGCGGGAGGCACATATCTTGCAGGGTCCACCAGACATCGGGCGCCGGCCCGGCGGCAACCAGGGCCGGAGCCGCTTGAACATCCAGGAGCACAGCCATTGAGCAGTATGCAGCAGCAGACCCGCTCCCGGGGCCGTATCGGTCGCCGGCTGGTGTTCAGCTTCGTGCTGCTGGTCATGGCCCTGGTGGGCAGCACCGGCTGGGGGCTCTACTCCCTCACCCGCCGCAGCCTCGAGCAGCAGATGGGGGCGCACCTGGTTTCCGTGGCCCGGATGGCGGCGGCCCTGCCCAACCTCGAGTTGTTGCGCCGGCTCAAGCCGGGCAGCGAGGATTTCAGGTTCTACCGCAGTATGAATGCCCGGCTGCAAAAGGTGCGGGAGCAGGTGGGGGCGCGGCGCATCTACGTTTTCGACCGCGAGGGCCGCAACCTGCTCGATACCGAACAGAAGACCCCCATCGGCGGCCAGCACCACGACCTGCGCATCCGCGACCGCCTCGAACTGGCGCGGGTCTGGGAGGGGGAGGCGATCCATTCGGTGCTTTTCCCCGACGGCGACACCTATTACATGACCGGGTACGCGCCGGTCTATTCGGGTGAGCAGGTGGTGGCGGCGGTGGGGGTGGATCTGGGGGTGGGATTCATGGAGTCGATCCGGGCCTTCAAACGCTCGGTGCTGATCTACGCCGGGGTCGGCCTGCTCTTGACCGTGGTGGTGGCGCTGATCCTGGCCGGCACCCTGACCCGGCCCATCCAGCGCCTGGTGCTGGCGGCCCGGCAGATCGGCCAGGGCAATCTGCAGCAGGCCGTGGACACCTCGGCCCGCGACGAGCTGGGCTACCTGGGAGAAACCATGGAGGAAATGCGCGGCCAGTTGCTGGCCCGCGACGCCCAACTGCGGCAGATGCTGGCCGGGGTCGCCCACGAGATCCGCAATCCCCTGGGCGGCATCGAGATCTATGCCAGCCTCATCGCCGACGACCTGCCCGCCGACGACT
>JADZBP010000315.1 GCA_020852055.1 Candidatus Latescibacterota bacterium | reverse complement strand
GTTGAGATCCTTGGCGTCCGTGCTGCGCACCCAACGGGCAAAAGTGGGCGGTGCAGCCCCACTAACAGGAGGCGTTCCGGTCGGCGGAGTGCCAGCCGTCGGCGGAGTGCCAGCCGGTGGAGTACCACCCGTCGGCGGAGTGCCAGGAATGCCCGGAGGCAAGGTCCCGCCCGTTGGCGGCGTGCCGGGAATGCCCGGAGGTAAGGTCCCATCCGTTGGCGGCGTGCCGGGAATGCCCGGAGGTAAGGTCCCATCCGTTGGCGGCGTGCCCGGCGGAATACCTGGAATCTCCCCACCCGGAACACCCGGCGGCGGCTGGGTCCCGTCAGGCAAGGGTGCGGGCCCTCCCGCGGGCGGTTGGCTGCCATCGGGCAAGGGCGGCTGGACCCCTGTCGGGGGCACACCCGTGGGTGGATTGCCGGTAGGCGGATTGGTCGGAGCCGGGTTATTCACCGGCGGGTTATTCGGGGCTGGATTGGTCACCGGCGGATTGTTCGTCGGCGGATTGCTCGGAGCCGGGTTATTCACCGGCGGGTTATTCGGAGCCGGATTGGTCACCGGCGGATTGCTCGCCGGCGGATTGCTCGGAGCCGGGTTATTCACCGGCGGGTTATTCGGAGCCGGATTGGTCACCGGCGGGTTGGTCACTGGCGGATTGCTCGGAGCCGGGTTATTCACCGGCGGATTGCTCGGAGCCGGGTTATTCACCGGCGGGTTATTCGGGGCCGGGTTGGTCACCGGCGGGTTGGTCACTGGCGGATTGCTCGGAGCCGGGTTATTCACCGGTGGATTGGTCGCCGGCGGGTTATTCGGGGCCGGGTTATTCGGGGCCGGATTGGTCACCGGTGGGTTGCTCGTCGGCGGGTTGTTCGGTGGCGGGTTATTCGGCGGTGGGGCGGTTGTTTGCGCCCACAGCGCGGTGCTAGTCGCCAGCAGCAGACTCAGCGCTGACGCGTATGCGGAAAGAGTTCGAACCCTTTTGCTCATATTCCCTCCTGAGGAAAAATGAGTGGCGGACCTTTGTGGTGTTAGATTTGTTGAGCTCATTCGCAAATCATATGAGACTACGTAGTGATGCCCTATAAAATACCTGTCCCGCATGATAGATAAAAGTGATATTCGTCACATGAAAGAATTACTTATCATCTTTCTGGTTATGTGCCACAACTTTCGCCACACACCAATCCTTCTCAACCCATTGTTTTAATTAATCTTGAAACGAGGTGATCCCCCTGGCTCCGCATCCCTGAATTCTGGCTCGTTCCGGGGCCGATATTTTGCCTATATTATTGCCGAACCACGCCTCAATGCCGAATCGCGAGCCTGTTCTGCCGCCCACTGGAACCCCTTACCTGGCCCATGAACCCCTCCCTTTCCGCCGATCTGCAACTCAAACTGGACGCACTGCCCTCCAGTCCCGGGGTCTATTTCATGAAGGACCGCGAGGGGCAGATCATCTATATCGGCAAAGCCAAAAGTCTGCGCAGCCGGGTGCGCTCCTACTTTCAGGAGGGAGCCCACGACGGGCGCCGGCAGTTCAGGGCCCTGGTGCAGCGCATCGCCGAGGTGGAATGCCTGGTCACCCAGACCGAGCAAGAGGCCCTCATCCTCGAAGCCACCCAGATCAAGACCCACAAACCCCGCTACAATATCCTGCTCAAGGACGACAAGAAGTACCCCTATATCCGCTTGACCCACGAGCCCTTCCCGCGCATCTTCGCCACCCGCGACCTGATCCAGGACGGCTCGCGCTATCTGGGCCCGTACAGCAATGTGCGCGCCATGCACACCACCCTGGAGCTGATGCACAAGATCTTCCCCCTGCGCAGCTGCGACTACAAACTGCCCTCGACGCGGGTGAAGCTCTGCCTCGAATACCACATCCATCGCTGCGGCGGCCCCTGCGAAAAACTCGTCGACGCCGAAGCCTATAAGGAAGTAGTGGGGCGCGCCTTCCGCTTTCTGAAGGGCAACCAGACCGAGATCATCCGCGAGTTGCAGGAGCGCATGGCCAGCGCCGCCGAGCACTTGCGCTTCGAGGAGGCGGGCCGCTGCCGCGACCAGTTGCGGGCCCTGGAATCGATGCGCGCCCGCCAGAAGGCGGTGCTCGACGAGCCGGTGGACCGCGATGTGATTGGCCTGGCCCGCCACGACGACGAGGCCTGCTGCTGTGTGCTCGAAATCCGCGAGGGCCGGCTCCTGGGCCAGAAGCACCACATCCTCGGCGGGGTGATCGACTCCACCGACGCGGAAATTATCGCCGCCTTCCTGGGCCAGTTCTACCTCGACACCGACTTCATTCCCGCCCAGATCCACCTGCCCGTCCCCCTGGCGGAGGACCTGGGCCTGGGCACCTGGCTCTCGGATCGAGCCGGTACCCGGATCGAGCTGGCCGCCCCCCAGCGCGGCCCCAAAGCCCACATGCTCGACATGGCCGAGAGCAATGCCGCCCAGCAACTGCGCGAGCGCCAGCTCAAGCGCGAACTGCAGAAAGGCCGCATCCCCCAGGGGGTCTTTGCCCTGCAGCGCGACCTGCGCCTGGCAGAACCGCCCCGCCGCATCGAATGTGTGGACATCTCCAACTTCCACGGCGCCGACGCAGTGGGCTCCCTGGTCTGCTTTGTGGACGGCAAGCCGCGGCGCAGCCAGTACCGCCATTTCAAGATCCGCGACCTGCGCGGGCCCGACGACTTCGCCTCCATCCGCCAGGTGGTGCAGCGCCGTTTCCAGGCCCTCGCCGAGGGCGGCGCGGCCCCGGACCTACTGCTCGTCGACGGCGGCAAGGGCCAACTCTCCAGTGCCGTGCAGGCCCTGGCCGAACTGGGATTACCCGGCCAGCCGGTGGCCGGCCTCGCCAAACGCCTGGAGGAGGTCTTTCTGCCCGGACAGGGCGAGGCCCTGATCCTGCCCCGGACCTCGGCCAGCCTGCGCCTGCTGCAGCAGTTGCGCGACGAGGCCCACCGCTTTGCCCTGACCCACCACCGCAGCCTGCGCGAGAAACGATCTTTCAGTTCCGCCCTCGACGAATTGCCCGGCATCGGCCCCAAGCGCCGCGCGGCCCTGCTCAGCGCCTTTGGTTCGGTACAGCGATTGCGCGAGACCCCGGCCGAGGAGATCGCCCAGCAGATCAAAGGGATCACCCTCAAGCAGGCCCACCAGCTCAAGGAACGCCTGGACGGCGCCGGGGAACGACATGACAACGAGTGAGATGGCGCTGCCCACCCCGCTGGGGTTGGTACATCTGAAATGGCGCGAGGGCGACCTGATCGAATTGCACCTGGGTCCCTTTGCGCCGGGGGAGGTTCCCCCGATGCTCCCGCCCGCGCCTGTTCCCCACCAGCAGCTGGTTGCCGATCTGCTCGCTTACTTTCAGGGCCAGGCGGTGGATTTCGGCTTCGCGGTCCCCGCCCAGCTCGGCACCCCCTTTCAGCAACGGGTCTGGCAGGCCCTGATCCAGATCCCCCGCGGTCGCTGCGCCACCTACGGGGGCCTCGCCCGCAGCCTGGCCTTGCCACCCAACAGCGCCCGCGCCGTGGGCCTGGCCTGCGGGGCCAATCCCTTGCCCATCCTCATCCCCTGTCACCGGGTGGTTTCGGCCACCGGCGACCTGACGGGTTTCTCGGCCGGCCTGCCCTGGAAGCGGGCCCTGCTCGAACTGGAAGGCGTCCCCCTCTGCAATGACCAGGTCCTCTCCTTCTCCCTTGTCTGAGCCGGCGCTGCCCGCGGCCATGGCCGGGGCGCTGGACGACTTTCTCACTGCCTCCGTGCGCGAGAAGGGCTCCTCGGCCAACACCGTCGAGGCGTACCGCCGCGACCTGGTGCGTTATCTCCACACCCTCGCCAGGCAGGGGCTGGCCGGCCCGGAGCAGGCCAAGGCCGACGATGTCACCCGGCTCCTGCGCCAGTTGCACGACGCCGGCCTGAGCCCCTCCACCCTGGCCCGCAACCTGACCTCCATCCGCCAGTTCCACCACTACCTGATGCTGCAGGGCCGGGCGCAGCACAACCCCACCGAATCCCTGGAGCCACCCCGGGTGGAACGGCGGCTGCCCGACTTCATGACCATCGAAGAAATCGAGCTGCTCATGGCCGGCCCCGACCTCGACGAACCCCTCGGCCAGCGCGACCGCGCCATGCTCGAACTGCTCTACGCCTCGGGTCTCCGGGTGTCCGAACTGATCGCCCTGCCGCGCGCCGGCATCGAGGCCAATGCCAGCCTGCTGCGGGTACGGGATGGCAAAGGCCACGAGCGGCTGGTGCCCCTGGGCCGCCAGGCCCTCTACCATCTGGACCGCTACCTCACTCAGGTGCGGCCCCGCCTCGAGCGCGAGCACAGCGGCGAGGCGCTCTTCCTCAACGCCCAGGGTCGCGCCCTCTCGCGTATGGGCATCTGGAAGGTGATCCAGGCCGCCGCCGCCCGGGCCGGGCTGGCCAAGAAGATCAGCCCCCACACCCTGCGCCATTCCTTTGCCACCCACCTGCTCGAACGGGGCGCCAACCTGCGCGACGTGCAGGAACTGCTGGGCCATGCCGACATCACCACCACCCAGGTCTACGCCCGCATCGACACCAAGTACCTCAAAGAGGTGCACAAGACCTACCACCCACGGGGATAGGCCGGACCCGGACCACAACCAGAGAGGAAACGGACATGCAGTACCGCAGCCTGGGAAACACCGGCGTCAAGGTATCCGCCATCGGCTTTGGGGCCCTGGGAATGGGCAGTGTCTTTTACGGGAAAAAGGACCGGGCCGAATCCCTCCGCACCATCGACCGCGCCCTGGATCTGGGCATCAACTTCTTCGATACCTGCCCGAGCTACGGCGACAGCGAGGAAATCCTCGGCCTCGCCTTCAAAGGGCGGCGCGACCAGGTGGTCATCGCCACCAAGATCAGCACCAACGGTTTCAGCACCATCGCCGAATCGGTGGAGCACAGCCTGAGGCGTTTGCAGACCGATTATCTCGACCTGCTCCAGTTGCGCGACCCGACACCCGAGAAGGTGGCGCGGCACGCGGTGCTGGAGAGCCTGGCCGCGCTGAAGGAACAGGGGAAGATCCGCTTTGGCTCGGTGACCGTGGGCGACAATCAGCAGGCAGCGCAGACCCGCTATGCCATCGAGGCGGGGTTCGCCGCGGTGCAGCTGGCCTACAACCTGATCTTCCGCGCCGCGGCCAGCGAATCGCTGCCGCGCGCCGGGGCGGCAGGCACCGGGGTCGTGGTGCGCGGCTCCCTGTGTAAAGGTTTCCTCACCGGCCGCATCCAGAGCGTTCCGGAAGACGCCCGGAAGGCGGGCAGTTTTTCGCAGTTCACCCTCGCCGAAGCCGAGACGCTGATCGCCATCCAGCGCGACCTCGCCTTTTTGCACCTCCCCGGCAAGCGGACCCTGGCGCAGGCGGCGGTGCAGTTCGCGCTGCGGCCCGGCGCGGTCTCCACGGTGATCCCCAGCATGGACCAGGTGGCCGAGGTGGAGGAGATCGCCGGGGCCCTCGAAGCCCCGCAGCTCACCGAGGCCGAGATCGCGCGGGCCATCGAGGTGATCGAGAACCACCCCGCCGTGGAGTATTGAGCGCGGCTCCTGCCGCGCGGCCCAAGGGTCGGCGTTGCCCCCCATGGCGCGGACAGCCGGGGCCGCCTTTTCCTCCTCCTATCCCCTTGCTCCACCGCCCCCAGTGGTTATATTCGCTTTCCCATGACTGACGCCGCTACAACCCCCTCCCTGGTTTCGGCCCGCCAGCTCGACATGCGCTTCGGCGAGGTCGAGGTGCTGACCGGCATCGACCTGGATATCGCCAGCGGCGAGTTTGTCTCCATCGTCGGGCCTTCGGGGTGCGGCAAGTCCACCCTGCTGCGGCTGATCGCCGGCCTGTCCCTCCCGGCCGCGGGCAGTCTGAACATCGCCGGCCTCTCTCCCCTCGAAGCGCGCCGCACCCGGCAGGACCTGGCCTTCGTGTTCCAAGATGCCACCCTGCTGCCCTGGCGCACCGTCGAGCAGAACGTGGCCCTGCCCCTCGATCTGAGCCAGCGCCAGCGACGCAGCGACGCCCTCACCGTGCCCCAGGCCCTCGAACTGGTGGGCCTCAGCGCCTTTGCCCGTTCCTACCCGCGCCAGCTCTCGGGCGGCATGCGCATGCGGGTCTCCATCGCCCGCGCCCTGGTCACCCATCCGGGCCTGCTACTGATGGACGAGCCCTTCGGCGCCCTCGACGAATTGACCCGCCAGCGCCTCAACGAGGAACTGCTGCGCCTGTGGAGCCAGATCGGCTTCACCTGCGTCTTCATCACCCACCACGTCGCCGAGGCGGTGTTCCTCAGCCAGCGGGTGCTGGTGATGAGCGCCCGGCCCGGCCGCTGGCTGGCCGAGGTGTCGGTGCCCCTGCCCCACCCCCGCGACCCGGACCTGCGCACCTCGACGGCCTTCAACCAGATCGCCGAAGAGGTCTCGCATCACCTGCACCGGACCCGCACATGAGCCGCCGTCTGCTCGCCTGGGCCGCCGATACCCTGCTGCCGCCCCTGGCCTCCTTCGTGGTCCTGGTCTGCCTGTGGCAGGCGGCGGTGGTCTTCTTTGATATCAAGCCCTTCCTGCTGCCCAGCCCCCTGCACGTGGCGGCGGCAATCCAGACCCACTTCGGCCCGCTGGTGCACGCCACCCTGCTGACGGCCGTGGGCGCCCTCTGCGGCTTTCTGCTCAGCTTTGCCGCCGGCTTCCTGATCTCGCTGCTCTTCTCCCAATCGCGGCTGGTCTCGCGCAGTCTCTACCCCTATGCCATCTTTATGCAGACGGTGCCCATCGTCGCCATCGCCCCGCTCATAATCTTATGGATCGGGCACGGCTTCGCCGGGGTGGTGGCCGTCTCCTTCATCATCGCCATCTTCCCCATCATCGCCAACACCACCGCCGGCCTCACCCGGGTCGAGGGCAATCTGCTGGACCTCTTCTCCATGTACAACGCCTCGCGCTGGGAGGTGCTGCGCCGGCTGCGTATCCCCAGCGCCGTGCCCAGCATGCTCACCGGGGCGCGCATCTCCAGCGGGCTCTCGGTGATCGGTGCCATCGTCGGCGAGTTCTTCGCCGGCTACGGCACCGAGGACTTTGGCCTGGGCTACCTGATCATCCTCACCAACGGGCAGGCCAAGACCGATTATCTCTTTGCCTGCATCCTGTTTTGCACCCTGCTCGGATTGGCTATTTTTTCCTCGGTCAATCTGATGAGCAACCTGTTGCTGTCCCGCTGGGGCGGCGCGGAGGACTGATGAAAACCCTGATCCTGATGTTGGGCCTGCTCTTCGCGCTGTCCGGATGCGGCGAAACCCCCGCCCCCCAGCCGGCCGGCGGCCCGGAGACGGTGCGCCTGGCCCTCAACTGGTTCCCCGAGGCCGAGCACGGCGGCTTCTATGCCGCCCAGGTGCACGGCTACTTCGAAAAGGAGGGGATCAAGGTCGAGATCGTCGCCGGCGGCCCCGACGCCCCGGTGATCCAGCGGGTGGCCACCGGCTCGGTGGAGTTCGGGGTATGCAACGCCGACGACGTGCTCAACGCCCGGGCGCAGCAGGCCCCGGTGGTGGCGCTGCTGGCCCCGTACCAGATCAATCCGCGCTGTATCATGGTGCACGCCGCCACCGGCATCACCCAGATCGACCAGCTCCAGAACCTCACCATCGGCCTCTCGCAGCGACCCGCCTTCTCCCACTACCTGCGCAAGAAATTCCCGCTGACCGGGGTGAAGATCGTTCCCTATCCGGGCAACGTCACCCAGTTCCTCATGGACTCGACCTTCGCCCAGCAGGCCTACGGCTTCAGCGAGCCCTTCGTCGCCCGCAAGCAGGGTGCCGACCCGCGGGTGCTGATGGTCTCCGAGACCGGTTTCAACCCCTACGCCAGTGTGCTGATCACCACCGAGCAGGCCATCGCCCAGCATCCCAAGGCAGTCGCCGCCGTGGTGCGCGCCTGCGCCGCCGGTTGGGAGCATTACCTGCGGGAGCCCGAGCCCACCAACCAGCAGATCCACCAGCTCAATCCCGAGATGGACCTCGACATCCTCGCCTACGGGGTCGAGCAGTCCCGGCCGCTGGTGGTGGTCCCCGGCCAGCCCCTGGGCACCATGACCCTGGAGCGCTGGCAGACCCTGCTGCAGCAGATGAGCGAGGCCGAGTTGATCGAGGCCGGCGCAGTGAAGGCCGAGGAGGCGTTTACCACCCGCTTCCTGCCCTGATGCCGCTGCTGGCCGACATCACCCTGGGGCGGTACGTGGCGGTCGATTCGCCGCTGCACCGCCTCGATCCGCGCACCAAGTTCCTGGCCACCACCGGGCTGATGATGGCCCTGCTCACCACCGATGGGTTCCTGCCCCTGCTGCTGGCCTCGCCCTTCATCGCCCTGGCCATCGGGTGCTCGCGGGTGCCGCCCACCCTGGTGCTCAAGAACCTCCGCCCCTTCTTCTGGCTCTTCCTCTTTACCATCGTCCTGCACGCCCTGCTGACCCCCGGCCTCACCCTCTGGCACCTGCCCTACCTCGACCGCCCCGTCACCGTCGAGGGCCTGCAACTGGGCCTCTTCTTTTCGGCGCGCCTGGCCGCCGTGGTGCTCATCGCCTCCCTGCTCACCCTCACCACCACCCCGATGGCACTGACCGACGGCCTGGAGAAGTTGCTCTCGCCGCTGCGGCGCTTCGGTTTTCCGGCTCACGAGCTGGCGATGATGGTCTCCATCGCCCTGCGCTTCATCCCGGTGCTGGTGGAAGAAGCCGAGCGCCTGCACAAAGCCCAGCTGGCCCGCGGCGCCGACTTTGGCGGCAATCCCCTGCGCCGCGTCCGCAACCTGCTGCCCCTGCTGGTGCCCCTCTTCGTCTCGGCCTTTTCGCGCGCCGACCGCCTGGCCCTGGCCATGGAGAGCCGCTGTTACCGCGGCGGGCAAGGCCGCACCCGGTACCGCGAACTGCACTTTGGCCCGGGCGACGGCTGGGCGACGCTGGTCGCGCTGCTCGCCGGCCTGGCCATCTGCGTCGGACCTCGTCTATGGCCGCTGCTGAGGTAGGCAACCGGCGCACCCTGCGCCTGGTCATCGAGTACCAGGGCACCGACTTTGCCGGCTGGCAGATCCAGGCCCAGGGCCGCACCGTGCAGGGCGAACTGGCCCGCTGCCTGCAGACTCTGTTGCGCGAGCCGGTGATCCCGGTCGGGGCCGGCCGCACCGACGCCGGCACCCATGCCCTGGGCCAGGTGGCCCACCTCCATACCCACAGCGACCTGCCCGTGGAGCGCCTGCACCGCGGCCTCAACGGCCTGCTGCCCCCCGACATCGCCGTACACGCGGTGGAGGAGGCGCCCGCCGATTTCCACGCCCGGTACAGCGCCCGCGGCAAACGCTACCGCTACCGCATCCGCACCGCCAAAAGCGCCCTCGACCGCCAGCTGGTCTGGAGCCTGTACCAGCACCTGGAGCTGGAGCCCATGGCCCGGGCCGCCGCGTACCTGGCCGGGACCCACCAGTTCGCCGCCTGCTGCAACCAGGACCCCCTGCCCGACCACTTCCTCTGCCACATCGTCGCATGCGCCTGGACCGGCGACGGCGCCGAGCTGGCCTTCGAGATCGAGGGCAACCGCTTCCTGCGCCACATGGTGCGTATCCTGGTCGGGACCATGGTCGAAATCGGACGCGGCCGGCGGCCCCCCGAGGACATGGCCCGGCTGCTCGAAAGCACCGACCGCACCCAGGCCGGCCCCACCGCGCCGGCCCAGGGGCTGTGCCTGGTGAAGGTCAACTACACCCAATAAAAATCCCCAGAGAGGATTCCCTCTGGGGATCAACGCCCCATCCACCGGGCTGGCTGGTGTTGCACGCACCTCCCTGCTGGATATCAGCCCACCCCCACCGGGACCAGACGCACCCCGCAGACCGTGGCCCCCAATTCTGCCGTCTGGTCTGGCTCCTCCATCGCGAGTGTGAGTTCCTTGGCCCCGGCACTGGCAAAGTCGATCGCGCCCAGGTCGCTCTCAGCGGTGTGCCAGCGGTTGACACTCTCGTCCATGATCAGGTCCTTGCGCCCCACCAGGCCCGCCAGGGCCTGGCCGTCGACGCTGAGGCGGAGCCGGTGGTTGCCGTAGAAGTACTGCAGGCCCTCGCGCGGCGCGAAACTCTCCGACCTTTCGCGGTCCATGAAGGTCTGCACCAGCACCCGGTACCGGCCTGGTTCGCGCAGGCGGTAGGTCCACCGGAGTTGCGCCCCGGCCGTGTTCCAGCCGGTGATCGAGCCGGCCCGCTCCAGCTGCATCTGCGGCGGGCCTTCGAGGCGGGCCAGGTACGCCGGCAGCACCAGGCCCCCGTCGGGCTGCTGCACCGGCAGCGGGTCCACCTCGATCTCGCCGGCCAGGTCGAGGGCGATCACCGAAAGGTGCGGGTCCGGCGCGGTTTCGGGCAGGCTCAGGCGCAGGAGGTGATGGTCGCTGGCCGCGTCGTGCTCCTGGCGGAAGGGCACGAGTTGGCGGCCGTCGGCCAGCAGCCGCACCCCGCGCACCCGGCTGCGCAGGCCGGCCAGGGCAAAGTCCGGCCCAGGCCAGCCGAAGAAGTGCAGGTAGATCCGCCCCGGCTTGCAGGTCACCCGTCCCCAGGGAAAGTCGCAGGGGAAGGGGCTCTGCTGGGTGCCGTAGATACTCTCGCCATTGACCTTGAGCCACCGGCCCACTGCCTGTAGCCGCTCGATGCTGGGCTGCGGGATCAGCCCCTCGGCCGTCGGCCCCACGTTGAGCAGGTAGTTCACCCCCTTGGAGGCGCACTGCACCATCAGCCGCACCAGGTACTCAACCGACTTCCAGTTGTGGTCGTAGTGTTTGAACCCCCAGGTGTCGTTGAGGGTGGCCGGCGTCTCCCAGTCCCCCTGCACCCGGCCGGCCGGGATCTGGTTGTCCCCCAGGCTGCCGAAGTCCCCCGCGTCGTGGCCCACCCGGCCGCTGACCAGGCACTCGGGCTGCAGACTGTGCACCAGCTCGCGCAATTCGTGGCTCTGCTCCCGCGTCACCGCCGCCGGCACATCGAACCAGATCAGGCCGATGGGCCCGTAGTTGGTGAGCAACTCGCGCAACTGCGGCTTGACCTTCTCCTCGAGGTATTTGGCGAAGAGCGCCTTCTTCACCGCCGGGTCCAGCGGGTGGTCGATCTCCTCCCAGTGCATGGAGCCGCCCGGATCGTTCCAGTCCAGGTCCTGCGAGTGGTAGAAGCAGAGGCGCACGCCGTACTGGTGGCAGGCGTCGGCCAGTTCCTTCATTGGGTCGCGCTTGAAGGACGTGGCGTCGACGATGTTGTAGGGATGGGCGGACTTGAACATGGCGAAGCCGTCGTGGTGTTTGGAGGTGATCACCAGGTACTTCATGCCGGCCTCGTGCGCCACCTTCACCCAGGCCTCGGCGTCGAACTTCACCGGGTTGAACTGCGCCGTCAGCTGCTCGTACTCGGCGATGGGGATCTGCCCCCGGTACATGATCCACTCGCCGATGCCCGGGATGCGTTTGCCCTGCCACTCCCCGGCCGGCACCGCGTACAGCCCCCAGTGGATGAACATGCCAAAGCGCGCCTCGCGCCACCATTCGAGGTGTTTGTTGTCGATGCCTGCCATTGCCCTTCTCCTGTGTCCTGCGGGAGGATTGCCCGATATGGGTGGTCCGGGCAGAAGAGGTCTTCGCCGGCCGCCGGGGTCTCTGTGGTAGTATTACCATAATGGGGGTGGGGGGCAAGGGAAGGCAGGAGGTGCGGCGGTCCTGCTACAGGGGTGGCGCCGATTCGCGCCGGATTTCCCTCAGGAGGGACTCGGCCATAGGCTGTTTTTCCCGGCACGGGGGGCCTTTCATATATTCGGTGCAACACCATTTCCCGAGATCTCTGCCATGCCGGCCACCATTCCTTTCGACACCCACGCCTTTATCAAAGAACTGCGGTCCGCCGGCTTTATGGAGGAGCTGCGCGGAGGGCGGCACCGCGCTCCTTGGTACTGCGGCCTGAAACTGCGGGTCCTGCGGCCCTGAAGCGCGACACCGGGGGAATCCAGCCCCTGGTCATCGCCGACCCTGCCCTCTGGGCAGACCACCGCCCCAGCGTGTCCACCCAGTTCCTTATCTATTCTGATGTTGCCTCACTTTTGGCTAATTGTAAATTGAATTGACAATTAGCCAATCCCGAGCTATACTCCCTCCATGATCCCCCGCGCAGCCGAGCCGACGCTGAGATCTCTGGCAAAAGGGTATCCCGTCATCGCCCTGACCGGTCCCCGGCAGTCCGGCAAGACGACCCTGGCCCGCCAGGTCTTTGCCGACAAACCTTATGTCTCACTCGAAGACCTGGATACCCGCACCCTCGCCGGGGAGGATCCGCGCGGTTTCCTGGCCCCGTACCACCAGGACGGCGCGGTATTCGACGAGGTCCAGCGCTGTCCGGCCCTCTTCTCCTACCTCCAGGGCTTGGTGGACGCCGATCCACGGCCGGGCCGCTTTGTCTTGACCGGCTCCCAGCAATTCGGTCTGATGGCGGGCATCGCCCAGTCACTGGCCGGCCGCATCGCCCTGATCCACCTCCTCCCCTTTGCCCGCGGCGAGTGTTACCCCGGCAGGCCCACCCGCTCCCTCGACGAGGTCCTGTTCACCGGGTTCTATCCACCCGTCCACGACCGCCAACTCGATCCGCGCCTCTGGTGCGCCAACTACACCCAGACCTATCTCGAAAGGGACGTGCGCCAGCTCCTCAACGTGCGCGACCTGAATACCTTCCAGCGCTTTCTGCGCCTGTGCGCCGGCCGCACCGGCCAGCTCCTCAACCTGTCGGCCCTGGCCACCGACTGCGGCATCACCCACAACACCGCCAAAGCCTGGATCTCGTTGCTGGAGGCCAGCTACATCGTCTTCCTGCTCCCCCCGTATCACCAGAACTTCAACAAGCGGCTCATCAAGACGCCCAAGCTATATTTCCTCGACACCGGCCTGGCCTGCTGGCTGCTCTCCATCCAGACTCCCCAGCAACTCAACACCAATGCGCAGCGCGGGGCGCTCTTCGAATCCTTTGTGCTCAGCGAGCTGCTCAAGGCGCGCTACAACCAGGGCCTGGCCGGCGACCTGTACTTTTGGCGGGACCGCGCCGGCAACGAGGTGGACGTAGTCATCCCGCGCGGTGACCGGCTGCACCCCCTGGAGATCAAGTCCGGCCAGACCTTGCACGGGGAGTACTTCAGCGGCCTGGAGAAATGGCTCGCCCTGGCAGGCAACGTCGCAGCGGAACCGGCTCTGGTATACGGAGGGGACCAAACCCGGCGCCACCGCGAGATCGCGGTGTTCCCCTGGTGGGAGGAAGGCTGGTGCCGGTAGCTCTGCCGGTGACCGTGGGGGCAGTGTGAGTCTTTGGCAAAAAACAACTCCCGGAGCGGTTGGCTTCGGGAGTTCGTCGTGCTCATCGCCTTCACCCTGTTACACCGCCAACACCGGAACAAATCCCCGTTTCCCGTAGGCAACCAATTCCTTGTCCCTGGTCACCAGGGCTGCCCCCAGACTGCGCGCGGTGGCGACGAGCATCCGGTCCGCCGGATCGCCATGTAGGGCACCCGGCAACCGGCTGCTCGCCAGAGCGATCTCGGCGGTCAGAGGCGCCAGCGCGATGCCCGGGGCGGCAAGCGCCTGGCCCACCCACGCCTCGACCTCCAGATCAAGGGCGATTCTGCCCTTGGCCTCCAGCATCCCGACCTCCCAGACCGAGATCGGCGATACCCGCAGCAACGCCTTGCCGGCCGCCGCCTCGATCACTCTGCGTGCCGGCGACGAACGGAGCGGTTCCTCGCCGTTCATCAGCCAGATCCAAGTGTGGGTATCCAGCAACAGCGGCTGTCTAGGCGCGGTCCGCCTCGGCATCCCAGATCTCTCCGGTGGATTCGACGATATCCCCCTTGATCACGACCGACCCACGCAAAAACCCGAACAGGGCCTTGGCCGGGGTCTCCTCCACCGGCACCAGTCTGGCCACCGGCTTACCCCGCTTGGTAATGGTCACCTCTTCTCGGGTGTGGTGGACTTTGTCCATGATCTTGAGGCATTTGGCCTTGAACTGCCCCGCAGCGATCTGCATGACTCTTCCTTTCGTGACCATTTCAACATGACCATTAAAGGATACCCCACTTTGAGCGCCAAGGCAAACCACCGCCGAGGGCGACCCTGCCATTCCCCTGGACAATCAAGAAGACTCCCGGAGCGCCCTGGCTTTGGCTCCGGGAGTCGGCTCTCCCCCAATTCTTGGGATACAGATGGCGAAACCGCTTGGTATTCCTAACGCAAAAGGAGCGGTTTTCGGGTCTTGCTGCGACTACCGACCGTCGGTGCTTTCACCCATGTTGGGCTGCCCTCGATTGGCAGGTAAACTAACCCAGCCGCAGTTACTGAGGTACGGGGGTTCACAGGCCGATTGGGGTATCGATCCTGCAGCCACCGTCGAACTCGTACGAGCCTACCAGCCGCCGCAGGGCCTTGCTCTTTGTCCGGCCAATGCCGGCACCGGTCCGGTCATCCTGACCGGTTTCCTGCCGAATACTACACCTTACTCCCATCCTCCCCCCTAACCTTGCCCTCCCCAAGGTCGTTGTGCCTCTAGCACGAAGATCCTTTTGGGGTCTTTTTGATCGGTAGAGCAACCAATTTATCGTCGGACAAGCCATCCGTTCCTTGCCTACGCAATCCTTCCTTGGATCCCGAGATAGCTTTGCGCACTTCCATCCGGCCCTCTATAGGTGGCTGATCAGCGTCAACTACAATTCCCGCACGGCGACAATTAAAACTCCCGGAAGTTAAGGGGCATCTCTCAGGCAGCCTGGGCTTTCTTGGACTGCTGCAGCCGGAAGCTGGGGATGTTGAGTTCCAG
>JADZBP010000314.1 GCA_020852055.1 Candidatus Latescibacterota bacterium | reverse complement strand
GCTGGGGTTTGATCTCTTTCCCGCCCATGGCCGTCAGGCTTTTCCAGGCTGCGGTTTCTCCCTGGCCCCACGCCTCCAGGGTATCCAGCAGGGACAGCAGTTGCCTTTGCACCCCTGCCTGGTCCAAGCCGCTTTCCTGGGCGAGTTGCGCTAGGACCTCCTGAGCAGAGACCTTGGCGCTAGTGGCGAAGCGCTGGTGCAGCACCGAAAGTGCCAGGTATTGGAATGAAGGGCGCGTATTTTCTGCTGGGACTGCAGATGCCGGGAGCAATAACCCCAAGGTGCTGACCATCCCCGTGCACATGAATAGCCTTCGCATATCACGGCCCCTGGCAATAGCAGCATGGATTGGTGAAGGGAAGCGGTTGACCACTTTGCCGGGCATTCAGGGTCTGGGCCACTTTGTTGTAGGTCCGGTACAGCAACTCCCTCACCCGTTCCTCGCTCACGTAGGCGATGCGGTCTTCAACCGTAAAAACGGGCAATCTGTAGACCCTACAGGGCAGATTCAGCGTGGCCTCATTATAATACAGAGTGGCCACATCGTCTTCCACATCTCCGCCCCAAGCGACGCCGAAATAGTAGTCCGGGATAGGGCCATCCCGCATGAGCAGCTCGTTCGCAGCCCCGCGGTGCAACTCAGCGCCAAAAAAAACCCGCCCTTTGGTCTCCGTCGGAGCTTTCTTCCGCAGAAGCTGGACTTGGAGGAGGTAGTCTCGGGGCGATAGGACCTCGCCCCCGCCAAAAACAGCGACCCGGGCGAAGAGTCCCCGCTTCTTCATTTCCTCGGCCGTGATCTGTCGGATCTGCGCTTCCACCATGCGCTTCTGTTCATAGGTCAGGTAATGCTTCGCGGTATCGGGACTAGCCCGGCGAGGATAGGCCACCCTCTCACTTACCAGCCCCAGATTCTCCCTGGCAATCACCGGCCGACCTTCATAGGGCTGGTTGCCGAACCTCGCGTCCACCCAGAGCGTCGCGCCGTATTCATGGGTGGTCAGGCCCTCCCATTTTTCTTCTTGACCGGCGAGGGCAAACACTTCGTCCGCAAGATGCTGATACCGGACGGCCAGGGTGTCTCGCCTAATGCTCCAGGGTCCGGAGGTGGTGCTCTCAATCTGGCTCCAGAGGAAGGCCCCTCCGACCTTCTTGTAGTCCAAAAACCGCTTCTGCAGCGCTGGAAAATCCGCGGGGAATTCCTCCCCAACCAGCAGGTGGGTCTCCTGGTCAAACAGCGCACGGAACGAGACGCCACCGAACTTCAGGTCCTCGACCTGGATGACGTGGTAAGACCGGCCGGTAGGGTCTTTTTGGGCCTCCAGACAGGCAAGCTGGATGCCCTCCCCCAGGTAGCGAGAGAGGAAATCCCAACGCTCAGCGCGGTTCCGTATCACCTTCAATTCCTCGCCCTTCAATTCATGGCTACTGCCCGCGATGCTCATCCAGGCGTGCTTGCCGTCGTACACCAGCCGGCCTCCGCCAGGCAGGTACTGGGCGTACTTGGCGCCTATCCCCGAAGCCTTGAAAAAGACCTGTCCCAGCAGGAGCTGGTCCTGGACCTCGGCCTGGGTGGCCTGCTCTTCCATCCGCTCCAGGGTCTGAAAATCCACCTTGCGGACCGGCGTCAGGGTCATGTCCTTGATCTGGGCCAGCGCCCGAGTCCCACCCATCGCCTCGACGGCGGCCTCCACTATTTGTTGCGCCCTGCTCCGACTGTGGGTTTCTGCATCGCTGGTGTCCACATCCGGCAGCCAAAGGCCTTCGTACTGGGCCAACTCCTCCTGATGCTGTTTCATCATCGCCAGGTCAAGCGCTTCCAAAGAGAGCGCGGTGTCTGGTGGTAACCCGAAATGGGGCGGCGCTCCCTGCCACCGCTCTTCCTCCAGGGGCCGCGCACACCAGGCCGCCGCGCCGATCTCGGGAAGGGTCAATCCTGCCATGGGATCGCCCTTCCACGCCTGAGGTTGAG
This sequence comes from Candidatus Latescibacterota bacterium, assembly GCA_020852055.1. Lineage (GTDB taxonomy): Bacteria > Latescibacterota > UBA2968 > UBA8231 > UBA8231 > SICG01. Next base: position 8,982 of record JADZBP010000314.1, on the reverse strand, counting down.
CGCCTCCCCGCAGCCACTCCATCTCGTCTCCACCCGGCAGGAAGCTGCTGGGCGGCACGGGCTCAAAAAACCAGCGTTCTTGCGGGGCGGGGGAGAGACGCACGGCGTAGCGAATCTCCTGCACCGGCGTTGGAAGACTCTCGATCACCAGCAGCGCCAGTACGTGTACCAGCAACGAGACCAGCAGTGCAAGGGTGAAGCTGTTCCAACGTCGTCTAGCGCTCATCTTCGCAGCAGGTGGCACAGGTGTTGTTGGGCCGCACTGCGGCCAGCCGGTAGGCCAGCCGCTCATGGTCGTAGACTCCGCAGATGGTCAGTGCTCCTGTACGAGGGATTGGATGGGCCTGGTAGAGAGGGACCGGGCGGGGAGCTATCAGGCCCGTGGGGGAAACAGGTAGTACTATGCCTTATGGGGGTTATTATTCGCGATCAGGGGGAGAATGTCAAACAGGCCCAGGCGTTTGCCCGTGCCGCTCAATACACCAGATGCACCGGCCAGGTGAACCGGGTGCCGCTGGCCTTGGCGTCCGTGTCCAGTTCGAGGTGGAAGAGGTAGATCCCTGGGGGGAGTAGCCGGCCCCCGTCATCCTGGCCGTCCCAGGAGATGTGGTGCTCGCCGCTGAGGTGCCCAGGCGAGGTGCTCAGGTCCCGCACCTGGCGGCCGGAAAGGTCGAACACCTCCACCCGCACATCCCTCTTCTACAAGCCGGCGTAGGAATGGACAAGGGAGGACCGCCTGTAGGCTCTGGAAACGGAGACAATAGGACTAGGAGATGAGCAGACCGACCTTCTTCTTGAAGGCCAGCCTGGCAGTAACCTTGTGTCCATCTTCCAGGTGGAGGGGCAGCGCCGGCTGCGTTACTGAGGCGCCCAGACGTCGTCACCACCAGGGAACCAATCGAGTTTCAGAGCGCCAGAAATATTGATCACCCAATTACTTATCCGATCCCACAGGTAGATGGCCTGAGAGGCGCCGCTGTCAGAGGATAAAAAAGCTACCATGCTCCGATCCGGCGACCATGAGGGAGAGCCTATGTTGTAGAGAAGGCCCTCGCTGAGGTTGCGCACATTGCTCCCGTCCGCATTCATGGCGAAGAAATCCCCGTCCGCACTCTCGCGCTTGGAGCAGAAGAGGATCTCGGCGCCGTCCGGCGACCAGACCGGCCCCCAATCGTCTGCGGGATGGGAGGTCAGGTTCACCAGCCCGGTGCCGTCTGCGTTTACTGCCAGGATATCGCCTAGGCCTAGTTGCGAGGACTCAAAAACGATCTTCATACCGTCCGGCGACCACACCGGGTTCCAATAAAGACCGGACTCGCTGGTCAGACGGATGGGATCGCTCTCGCTCAAATCTGTGGTGTAGATATCCGCGTAATCAAACATCTTCCCGACCTGGCGCACGAAGGCGATCCGGGCGCCGTCCGGCGACCAGCATAGATCTTGGTCGCGGGCTTTGGGGTGGGTGAGGCGGCGCATGTTTCCCCCATCGGCATCCATCACGTAGAGATCGGACTTGGATCCGTCCTCATCGAAGGAACCGTAATTTATCGTAAAAGCGATCCGGGCGCCGTCTGGCGACCACCGAGGGAGGTTATAGCTTTTCTCTTCTTCGGTTAGTCGCTGCAGGCCGCTCCCGTCCAGATTGATCATGTAAATATGCTTGAAGGTTCTCAACGGGTCTTCGTGGTCCGAAGTGAACACCAGCCGCGACCCGTCTGGCGACCAGCCAGGACTGCCGACATGAGCGTTCTTCGGCAGTAGGTTGACCGGCGCAGCGCCATCGGTGCGGGCAATGAAAATATTAGTGTAATAGCCCTGAATGGCTTGAAAGGCAAAACGGAGGAGGGGGAAGGCAGGGAGCACTTCGGGCGCAGGTGTTTCTGGCTGGACAGCGAAGGTCACCCGCACGCCCTTTCCCTGGATGGCGAGAAGGTGCTGGTTCCGGGAAAGATCGTTCAGGGGATTGCCTGAAACCTCCAGGGTCTTCAGGCTGTCTATGCCGAGCAAGGGGGAGAGATCCTCCACGGCGTTGAAAGCCAGGTTGAGGTTCTCCAGGTGGCGCAGGGCCGCAAGGGCAGAGATCTCCTGGACCTGGTTGTGCTCCAGGTCGAGAAAGACCAGTCCCTCCAAGTGAGAGAGGAAGGACAGGTCGAGAATCTGGTTGTCGGCTAGGTCGAGGACCTGCAAGGCGGATAGTTGCTCGATACCTGCCAGGGTTGAGATCCCCTGATCCCGGGCTTCCAGGATGGTCAGGGAATCCAGGGGCAAGGGATTCTGTGTCAGAGCAGAGAGGACGGCCTTGGCGAGGGCTGAATCAGCGAAGGCAGCGCGGACGATCTCGGTGCTGGAAGGGATATTCTCGGCCGGTGCCATTGGCTGGCGCTCGCCATCTCCGCAACCGACACCCCCTACCACCGCCAAAATTACTGCTACCAGCACCAACTTGGGGTACAGATAGGTGATCATCGTTCAGCCTACCTTTCACATAGAGAATGTCAAACAGGCCCAGTCTCTTGCCCATGCCGCTCAATACACCAGATGCACCGGCCAGGTGAACCGGGTGCCGCTGGCCTTGGCGTCCGTGTCCAGTTCGAGGTGAAAGAGGTAGATCCCCGGGGGCAGTAGTCGGCCCTGCTCATCCTTGCCGTCCCAGGGGAGGTGATGCTCGCCGCTGAGTTGCCCGGGCGCGGTGCTCAGGTCCCGCAACCGGCGGCCAGCAAGGTCGAACACCTCTACCCGCAGCCGGCGCTGACCCTCCACCTGGAAGATGGGCACCTGGAGGACGGCCTGGTCGTTGATCCCGTCGCCGTTGGGGGTGAATATGGCCGGCGCTACTCGTCCTTTTCCCACCAGGGACTGCCGGCCCAGCTCGCCCACCACCACCAGAGAGCGGCTGTCCACCAGACTGCTGGCCTCGCCAGGGGCTGCCTCCTGCGCCACCCCGGCCGTGCCCTGCGCCCCCACCTGTACTCGAACGATGGTGCTGGGCAGGAAGAGCCGGGTGCGGAAGGAGAGTTCCAGGATCTGGTCTGGCGCCTTCCAGGTTTCGGGGAATAATAGTTCCACCTCGCCGTTTTCCGACGTGGCATGCACTGGTCCGGGCCACAGCAGTTGGGCCTGGTCTACGCGCAACTGGGAGTCAGTCCCGGCCCGCAGGCCCAGTAGCTCGATGGGCGCGGAAGAGGAGGAGGACAGGCGCAGCAGGTCAAAGCCCGGATCTGAGGGCAGAATCACGGGTCGCAGCAGAAGGCGAAATTCCTGGTCCTCGCCGGCTGCCACTCCCGTCGCCGGCCAGATTTCGCCCAGGAGCTGGTCCACCAGAGGCGGGGCGAATTCCAGCCTCAGTTTGCGGATGGAGGCAAAACGCAGGGGCTCGCCGCTGCGCAGCCGCACCTGGACCTGGACCAGCCGTCGCGGCGAGGGCGACCTGAATCCTTCCCCAGAGGTCTGGTAGAGTTCGCTCCAGGTGCTCCAGTCCGGCCCAGGTTGCTCTTCGATCTGGATGGGGCCTCGCTGGGACTCGGATAGCCGTTCGTAAAGGGCCTCGCTGGTTTCTCCGCCGTAGCGATTGAAGTAGTGGCTGATCTGGATCAGTTCGTCCCCGCTGCGGGTGCGCAACTCCAGCCGGGCGTCGGGCGGAACCTCGCCCTCCCAGTGCAGCCGAGTGACCATCCGTCGCTGCCCCAATCTCATCAGCGGCGAGTTGGCAGTCAGGTCGGAGACATAACCTTCGCCGTAGGCCTGGATCTCGCTCAGGTTGCCGTTGGTCCCGCTCTGCAACAAATCGAGGCGCCGCACTTCGATATAGCGCACCTCCCGCGGCGGAAAGCGCTCCTCCAGCTGCAGGAAAGACTCGCGGTTGAGCCGCTCGTCAAAAGACTCCCATAATAACTGGCCGCCGGCATCCAGCGATCCGTCCGAGATTCGGATCTGGTACGAGGTGGGGGGGCTATGGGGGCTCAACAGGCGGACCCGCTCCAGCCAGAAACGGGCGCCCAGGTCCAGACTCACCTGGTCCTGGTTGCGGAAGGGATCGTAGATTCTCAGGCCGAACACGGTTGAATGGAGCCCGTCGGTCAGCAGGCGCCGGGCCAGATCGTCGATGAAATTGCCCTCCTCGAGATGGGCCTTCTGGGTCATGGCCACTACTTCGTCCCCCAGGGCATAGACCTCCACTTCAGCCAATCGGGGGTGTTCCCTGCGGAAGCGGCGCACCGGGCCCCGCTCCTGGGGGGGCAACTGTTGGTAGCTCTCCTGGATCACCGGGATCTGCCGGCCGGTGGCGGTGGCCCGGAAGTAGTCGATGGCGCCTTGGTCTGCCGCCGCCAGATGCTGGTACTGGTCCAGGCTTACCTCCTCGGCCCGGGTGGTGTCACTGTCCAGGAGTTCCACCCGCACGAACTGCACCATCTCGCCCACCACGCCCTCGGGCATGGGCCGCTGTGGCTCCAGTTCAAAGACAAACTCCCGCTGGTCTTTGTTGGGCCGCACCACCTGGCCGGCGCGCACAAATTCCCGCCGGCCCTGTTGCCCGAACTGGTACGACCCGTCCGAGGCCAGCACCCGGAACTTGAGGAAGGGGTCACCCTGGCCCGTGGCGGCGAAACGCAGGACGATGCGCCGGGCCACCACCACCCGGCCCAGGTTGATCTCCACCCAGGCCTTGTTCAGTCCCGCCCCCAGATCCGGCTCCCAGGAGGTGTTCGGGTCCCCGTCGATGATCAATGAACTGAGGGTATCTGCAGGGACGCCCCGCGCACCGATGCCGCCAATCACCGTGTCTCCATCGGCCATGCTGATGAAATCGGCGGCATTTAGACAGGCGTTGACGTCGCGGCGCAGGAAAAAGGGGCGCATGTTGCCGTCCGCCTCGATGATGCGCACGCCTTCCGGCGCCTCCCAGGCCCGCCACATCTTTGCCCCTTCCACCACCACCTGCGCGGGTTCTAGCCGGTACCCAGGGTACTCCTGGGCCTGGAGTTCGATGGTCAAGGCAAGAAAAAGGAGAAGAGCGCGCATCAGTATCCCACCCCCACCCATCCCAGCCGGCTCTGGCGCCCCTGGTCTGCCTCCACCTCCACCCGGTAGAGGTACAGGCCCGGGGCCACGGGCCGGCCAGTCTCGTCGGTGCCGTCCCAGATAAGGCGGTGGCGCCCGTCTCCCTCTTCTCCGGCGTAGACCTCGCGCTGCCGGATGCCGGCCAGGTCGTAGATCCCCACCCGCACCCGGGCCGGCCGGGTCAGCTTCAGCAGGTCATAGGTGAGGATCCACTCGTCGTTGACGGCATCCCCATTGGGGGTGAAGAGCGGGGCAGCGGCCAGGTGTGCCAGTAGCCCCTCCTGAGCGCCGTCCAGCCGCACCACCAATTCCCCGCCCGGAGAATCTGGCTCCACGTCCGCGGCCACGGCGCTCTGGGACACCTCCTCCAACCGACCCTCCACCACCCTGCGGTCCACGGCCCGCACCTCGAAGTGGGTGGCGTCGCGGAAAACGGCGCCCCGAAACGCCACCTGGAGGAAAGAACCGTCCTGGTCGATGCGCCGGCCCAGGTTCACCGTGAAACCCTCGCCCGGCCGCAGGATGGCCGTGTGCGGCATGGGGCGGTCGTCCACCAGCACCTGCTCTACCCCGGACACCTCGGCGCCGGTCAGCACCTGCAGCTGCCGGAACCCGGTGCTGCCTACCAGGCCGGTCCGCTGGTCGCTCAGCATGTGCACCACCACCGACAGGGTGAAGAGCTGCTCCTCGCCCGGCCTGGCCTGCCAGGGATCGATCTCCGCCTCCAGTTCCTGGACCACGGGTGGCTGGGCGTATTCAAAAAAGAGTTTCCTCAGTACTATGCCTGGCTCGGGGAAGAGTATCCGAAACTGGATAAAGCGCCGCAGGCTCGGTGAGCGCACCGCGTCGGTCACCGTGGTCCAGGCACTCCACCCCGGATTGGACCGCACCGGCCCCCGCTCTTCCAGGGGGATGCTGGTGTAGGTGCCAGCGGCCACCGCCTCCAACTCGTCGCCTACCCCGGTGCGCCGGAAGTATTGGATCGGATTGCGGTCAGGCCCAGTCCGGGTCTGCATGACGATGGGCAGCTGGGACAAGGCGCCCCCCTCGTACCACACTCGGCCCCACACCGGGTAGGTGTGCCTGGCTGGAATAGGGACGGATTCGTACACCCCCAAGGGCACGCTCCCATCGCTGTAGATTTCCACTTCGGCCAGCTCCCAGGGCCGCACCGGGTCCATCGCGATTTTCAGGTAGCGCACTTCCCGGCTTTCGAACTGGCGGTCCACCGCGGGCTCCCGGTTGGGCAAGGTGGACTGGAAGATCAGCGGGGCGATGGACCTATAGGTGCCCACCCCTTCTGGCTCCTGGCCGGTTTGGGTGGAGACCGAGAAGATCTGCGGAAAGAGGAGGCGGTGGTCCGGGTCCAGGCGGGGGAAGAGGCGGAGGCGATCGACCCGGAAGGCCGCCCCCAGGTCGATGATTACTGTCAGGTCGCGCGGCACGCCGGCCTGGTCCGGGTTGAAGGCGGTGCCTGGGTCTCCGTCCACCAGCCGCTCTAGGCCCGGGATAGGGCCAGAGATTTCGACGGTGTCCTCCACCACGTAACGGCCGATGATCGAACCCTCCCGCAATGGGATCCCCGGACCCAGGTTGGTGTTGGCCTGGGTGTCCCACCTGAAGACCGAGTCAAAGGTGACGGTCAACTGCTGCACATTGCCCCAATTCGCCAGGTTGCGCCAGCCCATCGCCCGCACCCCCTGGCCTACGGCCAGGGTGTCGATAGCCACAGCAGGGCGCAAGCTGAACAGGAATGCTGCCCAGAACCAGCAGGCAAGTACAGTACGGGTCAGGTGCGGTTTCATCGGGGTCCTGAAGCGCTGAAATACAGCCGAATGAAGGATGGAGCAAGCTGCCAACCCCCAGGGGCAGGGGTTGGGTCTCACACGGTTCCGCGTCGCTTGCTGGATCGCCATCGGGGGCATCCCTTTTTGGGCGATCAAGGGCAAAGGGGGTCCTGCCTTGAATATACCTCAGCCCCGGTGCCGCCTCAACCGATGACCAACTCCTGCGCCTCCACACCGCGACTTACCTCCACCCAGCCGATGCCGGTCGCCTGGTTCCAGGTACAGGATACGGGTTTGCCCGCTTCGTGCAGATAGGGTTTGCGGGGGCAATAGAAGCGCACCCAGGCCCGCCCAGGTCCGGCCAGGGACAGGTGCAGCGCCCCCTCTGCCATCCGGCTTTCCATCAGCTGCAGGCCGACCGAGTCCAGGACGAAGGGCGTGCTGGGTGGGGCAGCAGCGCGCTCGATGTCTAGCTGATGGACCCCACCCGTCAGCGAAGGGGCGGGGATCTTGCAAACCCCGGCCAGTTCCAATCCATCCACAGCAAAACGCCCCACCCAGGGGCCAATCCCGGTGATGTGGATGTCCCAGGTGCCGTCGCGGTACGGCAGGTTGGTGAGGGAAACCTGCTCGTGCTGGTCGGCGGGGATATAGGCCAGGCCGCCCGGCTCCTCCCAGATGCCGCCGGCGCCGCAGAGCAGGGCCTCGTACCAGCCGGTCGAAGACCAGCCGAACCAGTTGTTGGCCTCGGAGATCCGTTCCTGGGTTTGGTCCCGCCACATGTCGATCATCTCGCGGGCGCAGTGGAACCACTGGTACTGGCGTTCGATCACCTCCATCACGGCGGCCAGGCCCTGGAGGTGGCTGCCCCGGCGCATGGTCTTGGCCACCAGGTGGTCGAGCAGGGGCCAGTGCAGGCGTTCGTACGCCGAGGGGTACGCGCTGTCGTCGGCCAGGCCGCGGATGCCGGGGAAACTCAGGTCGATCTGGTGTTTGAGCACATGGTCGGCCAGGGTGTGTTCGCGGCCGGCCAGCAGTTCGTGGCCGAAAGAGCCCTGGAAGGCGGTGAGGGCATAGGAGGTGTAGGAGCGCAGGGGTTCCAGGGTTCCGGGGAAGACCGCGTCGCAGAGCGCGCCCACCTCGGCGTCCCAGAAGAGGCGCGGGTACGCGGTGCGGATCTTCTCGGCCGTATCCCGCAGGCGCGCCGAAAGCGCCTCCTCGCCCAGGCGCAGGCACAGGCCTTCCCACCAGCGCAGGGCCTCGTACCACAGGCCGGTCTCCATCGCCGGGTAGCTGATGCCCTTGCGGCCGGTATCGAGGGGCGGCCAGTCCGGGAAGATGCCGCGGCAGGGGATGAGGCCCAGTTCGGGGTGGGCGCAGCGCAGCATCACCCGCAGGGTGTGGGTGATGCGGGGGGCCAGGCGTTCGAGCAGGGCCTCGTCGCCGGCATGGCTGATCCACTGGGCGGCGACGATGAGATACATGAAGTCGTCGAGGTCCCAGCGCTCGAAGATCAGGGCCGGGCTGAGGTCGAAGTCGCTGACGTGGAAGACCTGGCCGTCGAACTGGAACTGATGCAGCCAGTGCTCGAGGAAACGGGGCACCATCTCGCAGTCGCCCATGCGCACCCTGGGGGTGCAGATCATCAGCTGGTCCCAGCCGCCGCACACCGCCCCGTCGTGGGGCCGCGAGCGCATGAGGGTGAAACCGGTCTTCAAACTCTCCATGAAGAGGGGGATGAGATCGGCCACCTCACCCAGGACCGGGTGCCCGGCCACCCGCAGCACGGGCCGGCGACGGCTCACCTCGGCGTACCGCCGAGCCTGGGTCCGGGCGTGCAGTTCCGCCCCTTCGCGGGCGGCCTCCACCTCGGCCAGGGCGCCCTGGCGGGTGCTGCCGATGCCGATGTACAGCCGCGCTGACCCGGTGGCGGCGAAGGTGTGCAGCATGGCCGGGGAGGGGTCGGTCACCGGCAGGCCCGGAGGGCCGGGGGGCGGGAGGGAATCGGCCGGGGCCGGCGCCACGGTGTAGGTGGTGTGTTCGTTGCCGCCCACCGCCACCCAGCAGGTGATGGTCTTTTCGGTGCGCCCGCTGGCCACCTCCTCCCACTCGGTGCCGATATAATCCCGCACTTCCT
>JADZBP010000313.1 GCA_020852055.1 Candidatus Latescibacterota bacterium | reverse complement strand
CGCGCGGCACCCCGTACTCCACGGCGAGGCTGCACAGGCTGGCGGCCTCGGTCATCGCCGAGCCGCTCAGGTAAGGGATATTGCCCCCGCTCAGCACCAGCAGCGGGGCCTTGCCTGCGCGCCAGAGGCGCATGCCGTGCAGGAGGCGGTCGAATCCCTCGTCCACCTCGGTGGTCAGGCGCGGCGGAATGGGCGGTTTGGTGAAGCCACCCAGCACCACGATCGCGTCGGCGGCAGGGCTTGCTGCAACCGGCACCAGCGGGTATTCCGCTTCGAGGCGGTGCAGCAGCCTTTCCCCCACCAGCGGGCAGCCCAGCACCACCAGCAGCAGGCAGCCGCCCAGGCGCAGGCACCGCCCCCATGCCTGGCGCCCGGCCCAACCGAGCAGCGCGCCGGCGACCCACAGCAGCAGGGCCAGGCCCAGCGGTGAGATCAAAGGGGTCAGCAGCTTGCCGGCGACAATCGACATGGGCTCCTCAGCGGGTTTTTCCGAAGATGGGGTTAATGCCCCGGCGGCGCAACCGCGCCTTGATCTGCCCGCGGCACCGGCCTACATTCAGAGGCAACATCCCCGCAAAAAAGAAAGGTCTGCCATGCTCAAGGTCGGGTTCATCGGTTGCGGTGGCATCGCCCGCCATCACGCCACGCGAATGGCCAAACTGAAGAACGCCCGGATCGTCGCCGTCTCCGACGTGGTCGAGGCCGCCGCCCAGGGTTTTGCCAAGGATTTCGGCGGCACCGCGTACACCGACTACCGGAAATTGCTCAAACAGGATGACGTGGATGCGGTCTGGGTGTGCACCCCCACCTTCCAGCACGCCGCCCCGGTCATCGCCGCGTCCAAGGCCGGCAAACACGTCTTTTGCGAAAAACCCATGGCCCTCCAACTGGCCGACGCCGAAAAGATGGCCGCGGCCTGCGCCAAGGCCAAGGTCGGTCTGACCCTCGGCTTCGTTCGCCGCTTCGACACCCAGTGGGGCACCCTGAAGAAGGTGATCCAGTCCGGCGCCGTGGGCCGGCCAGTGATCTGGCGCTTTGCCGCTGGCGGCCGCCCGGCCAACCCCTGGTTCCGCGACGTGAACAAAGGCGGCGGCCCGCTGATGGATGGTGCCATCCACAACTACGATTTCATGCTGCAGATCTTCGGGCCCGTGAGCTCGGTGCAGGCCTCCTCCCTGCAGTTCGACCGCACCAGCGTCGGGGCCGACACCGCCAGCGTCATCGTCAACTTCAAATCCGGCGACCAGCACACCCTGATCTGGTCGTGGGGCGTGGCGGCCGGCGCGCCGGTGGCCTTCCTCAACGACGTGATCGGTCCCAAGGGGGCGCTGCAGTTCGGTATACACACCGCCGAGGCTCCCAAGGGCTTCGACCCGCAGAAGCAGGGCGCCTTCACCCTCAAGACCGCCCAGGGCAAGGAGCGGGTCTACACCTATCGCCAGCAGGACATGTTCGTCGAACAGCTCAAACACGTGGTCGGCGCCTTCGAGCGCGGCGAGCAGCCCTTGGTCACCGCTGCCGACGGGCTCCAATCCCTGAAGGTGGCCGCTGCCATCCTCAAGGCCGGCACCAGCCGCAGCACCGTGAAGGTCTGAGGCGATGCGCGGCGAGGCGCCAACCTCCCGCCTGCGGCTGGGCCTGGGCCGCGTCGAGATCACCCCGCCGGTGGGCATCTACCACCGCATGTGGGGTGCTGCCCGCCACGACCGGGCCGCCGGGGTGCACCGCCCCCTGGTGGCCGATGTGCTGGCCCTGGCACCCCTGGACCGGGGTCCCATTCACCTGCGCGCCCACCTCGATCTGGTGGGCCTGGCCCAGGCCGACCATCAAAACCTGCGCGAGGCCCTGGCCGCAAGCGCCGGCATCCCCGCCGCCCAGGTGGTGGTCGCCTTCTCGCACACCCATTCGGCGGGTTTCTTTCTGCCCGACCGGGTGGCCCTGCCGGGCGGCGAGCTGATTCCCCCCTACCTCCTGCAGTTGCGCCAGCGGCTGCAGGAGGCCTGCCTTCAGGCCATCTACTCCATGCGGGCCTGCACCATCACCTACGCCTCGGGCGCCTGCGCCATGGCGGCCAACCGCGATTGCTGGGACGCGGTGAGCGGCCAGTTTGTCTGCGGCTTCAATCCCGAGGGTGAACCAGACCTCACCACCCTGGTGGCGCGGGTCAGCGGCCCGGAAAACGAGGCCGTGGCCACCCTGGTCAACTACGCATGCCACCCCACCTCCCTGGCCTGGGAGACCCAGCTGATCAGCCCCGATTACCCGGGCGCCATGCGCGAGACCGTGGAAGGGGCCACCGGCGCCCCCTGCGTCTTTGCGCTGGGAGCCTGCGGGGACCAGGGGCCGCGCGACGGTTTCGTCGGGGACCCGGCCGTGGCCGACCGCAATGGCCGGCAACTGGCCCACGCGGTGCTGGCGGTGCTGGAGGGCATGGGCCCGCCGGCCACCGACTTCGCCTACCAGGGGCCCGTGGTCTCGGGCGCCACCCTGGGCGCCTGGGTCCATCACCCCTTCGGGAACGAGCGCCTCGAGGCCACCACCCGTTTCACCGGCGGGACCCACAGCGTGGATCTGCCGCTGAAGCCGGGGCTGGACGCGCCCACCTTCAGCGCCCAGTTGGCCGAGTGGACCTCCCGCCAGCAGGAAGCCGAAGCCCGCGGCGACCAGTTGGCCGCCCGCGACTGCCGGGCCCGCGCCGAACGGGCGCGCCGCTGGCTGGCCCGCCTGACCGACCTACCCGCCGGCCCCACCTATGGGCTGCGTTTCAGCGTGCACCGCCTGGGCGACGCGGTGTGGATCGGGTGCGGCGCCGAACCCTACTCCCTGGTGCAGACCGAGTTGCGCCGCCGCTTCCCCCATCGCCCCATCCTGCTCTCCCCCCTGTGCAGCGACCTGCAGGTGGCCTACCTGCTGCCCCGCGACCGCTACGGCAAGGGCCTCTATCAGGAGGAGCCCTCCAGCCTGGGGCCCGGCTGCCTCGAGCAGTTGATCGAGGCCATCGCCGCCCAGATTGCCGCCCTCGAGGTCTGAGGACCGCCTTTCACCCGGAGCCGCCATGCAGATCCGCGACCTCGAACGCCTTTTCGTCCACCACTCTCCCCAGTACCCAGGGTTCACTAGCTGGTGCGGCCTGTGGACCCAGCCCGATGGGGCGGTGATGTGCTCCTTCACCCAGGCGACCGGTCCCTTCACCGACCGGCCCACGGCTCCGGAGGAGGTGCGCCGCCGCCTGGAATGGCCGCCGCCAGGACACACCGAAGCGTACGACATGACCGGCCTGCGGCTGGAAAACGTGCATCTGCATTCGGCCGACCACGGCACCACCTGGCGGCAGACCGGCGCCGACACCTTCCAAAGCTGTATGAACGGCATCACCGGCGAGGCGGAACTGGCGCTGGCCGACGGCACCCTGGTGCGCGGGGTCTGGGGCAAGTACCTGCCATACGACCCGGTGCCCCAGGACGGGTACCTGGAGCGCTCGCAGGACGGCGGCGCCACCTGGTCGGCCCCGGAGCTGATCCAGAACGCAGCGCAGACCACCTTCTGGCCCAAACGCCTGCGCCGCTGCCGCGACGGCCGCTTGTTGGCCGGGGGTGGGCTCTTCCGCCATCGGCCCGGACGCGATACCCGCACCGGCTGGTTCGACGATTTTGCACCGGTGCTCTTCGTCTCCGCCGACCAGGGCCATACCTGGGAAGGGCCGATCCCGGTGCTGCCCGCCGAACAGGCCGGCACCTATGCCTTCACCGAGGAATTCGACTGGGCGGAACTGGAGGATGGGGACCTCCTGCTGGTGATGCGGGCCGGCGTGGCCGAAGGCCGCCTGCAGACCCGCTTGCGGCGCGATGGCGCCACCTGGAGGCCCGGCCCGGTGCACCCGAACGGCCTGCCGTACAGCGGCCATCCGGAGGTGCTCCTGACCAGTGCGGGTCAACTGCTGCATCTGGCGACCACCGGCATCAGCGGCAGCAGCGACGAGGGCCGCACCTGGCAGGACCTGCCCCCCGGCGACGGTCTGGCCGCCTTGCGGCCCGGCCCGGTCACCCCGTACTACCCCAAGGCGGTGGAACTGCCCGATGGCCGGGTGCTGGTGGTGGGCCACGTGGGCGGCGATGACGGGTACGGGTGTGTGGACCAGGCCGTGGTGGGTTTGCGTTTTTCGCTGGCCTGAACCGGGACTTGCGCGGCGGGGCGGCCTTTTCTTAATTGGTCGCCGCCCTATACCCGGAGAGCCGCGCCATGAGCGAATCCTGGAAGGCCTGCCAGTTGCAGGCCGCCCACTGCCTCGATGCCTTCCGCAACCAACGCCTCAGCGAAACGGATCTGACCCACCTCGGGGCGCTCATCAGCAGCGCCCAGCCCCGCTGCCAGAGTCTGCTCTACCTCCAGGTCCGCAACACCAACCCCGGCTCGCAGGTGGTGGGCATGAGCCAGTTTTCCGGCGGCAGGATGCTCGAACCCCCGGCCGATCCCGCTGACTGGCCCTACCAGTCGGTGCTGGCGGCCATCGAGGACGGCTGGCGGGTGGTCTGCTTCCCCAATCTCGCCCTGCTGATGCACGAGGCCATCCCCCAGACCTTGGGGTGTGAGTTTGTTTTGGAAAAGTGGATCTGAGTGGATTCTGCCGACGCGCAGCACCCTATATAGGGTGCTGCGGGGGTGCGAGTTCATCCTCGAAAAGTGGAGCTGAGCCCATGTCCCGCCGGATTTGCGACTGTCCCCCCACCCTCACCGATTCCCAGGTCCTCGAGTTCTGCCGCCAGGGGTACCTGCTGCTGCCAGGGGTCGTGCCCGAGGAGGTCAACCGGCGCAGCTTCGAGTACCTGGAAACCAACACCCACCACGAGCCGACCCAGATCCTCGACTTCGACTGGTTCCAGGATCACGTCATCTGCAACCCGGCCGCCGCCGGGGCGGTGCGTTCCCTCCTCGGGCCCGGCTTCGGTCTGCCGGTGTTGATGAGCAACCACCGCCGTCAGTGCCCCCACGAGATGGTGGGCGGCTGGCATGTGGATGGCGGTTCGCGCTGGGGCCCGGCCCTCAACGACCTGCAGGTCTTCTATTACCCGCAGGAAACCCCGCTGGCGATGGGCCCCACCGAGGTGGTGCCCGGCTCCCATCTGGTGCCAAATACCCAGCGGGCCATGGCCCACTACGGGCGCATCCGCGGCAGCGCCTCCACCGCCGCGCCGGCCGGCTCCATCTTCATCACCGCGTACCGGATCTGGCACCGGGCCACGGCGGCCCCTGGCCAGGGCATCCGCAACATGCTCAAGTACTGCTACTGGCGCACCGCTGCTCCGGCCCGCGACTGGGTGCGGGAGCCGGACTTCGATATCGCCCGCGCCAACTTCAGCGGTCCGGCGGCCGGGCTGGGGGAACAGTTCCACGAGTGTTATTCGGCGGCCGAGATGTTCTGCTGGCTGGCTGGCCAGCACCCCCACTACCGGATCACCGGCGGCCAGAGCTGGCCCCTGCCGGCCCAGCGCAACGACCTGCCCTACGGCTTTCCGCCGGCCCTGGCGACCCGATGAATACCTATCGTTTGCGCCAACAACTGCACCGCTGTCTCGAGAAGCTGCGCCGGGGGGAACTGGCGGAGGCGGATCTGCTCGAAACCCTGGAGATGGCCGGGCCGGGCCTCAACCAGGACCTGCTCTACCTGCAAGCCGCCCACACCGGGGTCGGGGCGCAGGTCATCGGCATGTCGCTGGTGAGCGGGGGGAAGGTGCAGGAGGTGCCCGCTGATCCGGCCCGGTGGCCGTACCAGACGGTGCTGGAGGCCATGGCCGATGGCTGGCGGGTGATCAAGTTTCCGGAGCTGGCCCTGCTGGTGCAAGAGAACCAGACCGTAGGCATGGGTTGTGAGTTTGTCCTGGAACGATAAACCCGGGAGGATTCTGCTGCGGCGCAACGCCATCTAGATGGCGTTGCGGGGTTGTGAGTTTGTCCTGGAGCGATAAACCTGAGAGGGGAAAAGATGCTGCCGCCCAGCCACGATTGCGCCCCCACCCTGAACGACCAGCAGGTGCTCGATTTCTGCCGCGACGGATATCTGATCCTGCCCGCAGTGGTGCCCGACGAGATCAACCGGCGCACCATCGATTTTCTCGAAGCGCATGACGGCCCTCAGCCCGACCAGATCCTCGCCGAACCCTGGTTCGCCGACCACGTCCTCAGAAACCCCCGGGCTGCCGGCGCGGTCCGCTCGCTCCTGGGGGCAGGCTTCCGCCTGCCGGGCATGATGGCCAACCATCGCACCACCTGCCCGGCCCCGCCCCAGACCTGGCACCGGGACGGCGGTTCGGTCTATGCCCGCCGGCTCGACTATCTGCAGGTCTTCTACTACCCCAGCGACACCCCCGAGGAAATGGGGCCCACCGAGGTGATCCCCGGTTCCCACTTCGTGCGCGGCAAGGCCAACTACATGGGGCACTACGACGGCTTCCGCCACGCCCTTCGCACTGCCGCCCCGGCCGGGTCCATCTTCCTCACCGTGTATTCGATCTGGCACCGGCGCAGCCGCAGCACCGGCAGCGGTGTGCGCAATCTGCTCAAGTACAACTACTGGCGCACCTCGCCGCCCTGCCGCGATTGGCTGGCCGATCCCAAATTCGACTTTTCCTGGATCCGGCTCAGCGCCGGCCGGCCGCCTTTCGAGCAGTTCCTCGACGGCATCGCCGCCGCCGAGCTGTTCACCTGGCTGTGCGGGCTGGAGGAGGAATATCACTTCCAGGGCGGCCAGTGCTGGCCCGTGAACGCCCTCCACCGCGCCCCCTTCACTCAGGAGGGCCTGCCCGCCGCCCTCTGGCCCACCCCGGCCCCCTAGAGATCTCAGTCCACCGCGCCGCGCACCACCGAGATCCGGCCTGGAGGATCGGCGCCGATCCGGCCCACCACCGCCGCGTGCGCCAACCCCGCGGCGCGCAACCCCGCCACCGCCTCCGCCGCCCCTGCAGCCGGCAGCGCCGCCAGCAGCCCGCCCGAGGTCTGGGCGTCGCAGAGCAGCAACTGCTCGTCCTTTTCGATGTCCCCGCCATACTCGACCCAGTCGGCCAGGAAGCGGTGGTTGGCAAAGGTGCCGCCCGGCGCCCCGCCGCCCACCACGTATTGTCTGGCCGCTGCCAGCACCGGCACCTGGTCGAAGGCGATGCGGGCATGCACTTGGCTGGCCGCCACCATGTTGCGCAGATGGCCCAATAACCCGAAACCGGTCACGTCGGTCAGCGCGTGGGCGCCAGCGCCGGCCAGGATGCTGGCTGCGTCTCGGTTGAGGGTGGTCATGATCCGGATCGCCTCGCCGATGGCGCCCAGGTGGTCCTCGCCGTTCTTGGCGGCCGTGGTGATGATGCCCAGGCCCAGGGGTTTGGTCAGGATCAGCAGGTCGCCCGGCTGGGCCCGGTCGTTGGCCAGCACCCGGCCCGGATGGATGGTGCCCACCACGGCCAGGCCGAAGATCGGCTCCTCGGTCTTGATGGTGTGGCCACCGACGATACTGATGCCGGCCTCGGCGGCCTTGTCCGTGGCCCCGCGCAGGATCTCGACCAGCACCTCCGGGGGCAGCGCCGCATCGGGGAAACCGACAATGCTCAGCGCGGTCAGCGGGGTGCCACCCATGGCGTACACATCGCTCAGGGCATTGGTCGCCGCCACCGCGCCAAAGTCGTAGGGCCCGTCGACGATGGGGGTGAAGAAATCCGTGGTCAACACCAGCGCCAATTCCTCGCTGAGTTGGTACACCGCAGCATCGTCGGCGGTGGCGCTGCCCACCAGCACCCGCGGATCGGTGATGGCGGGCAGACTTTGCAGCAGGGGCAGCAGATAACCCGGAGGCTGCTTGGCGGCGCAGCCGGCCCGTTTGGCCAGCTGGGTCAGGCGGATCTCGTCGAAAGAACCCATCTATCTCCTCGGTTGGCTTGAGTGGTCGGGTGGAGCCAGACTAGAAATGGTGCACCGTGCCGTCGGGCCGGCGGATCAGGGGCATCCAGGCCTTCTGGTACGGGTATCGGGCAGCCGCTTTCTCGTCGATGTCCATGCCCAGGCCGGGCGCTTCGTGCGGCTGGGCATAACCCCCGGCCCAGGCGCAGGGTTGGCCGATCACCTCGCGCAGCGGGGCGTATTCGGGGCTGTGGAAATCGTGCCATTCCTGAATGCCGAAGTTGGGGATGGCCAGTTGCAGGTGCAGCGAGGCCGCCTGCCCGATGGGGCCGACATCGGCGGCCCCGTGGCAGGCCGAGCGGATGCCATAGGGTTCGGCCATGGTCAGGATCTTGCGCGCCTCGGTGATGCCGCCCACGTGGATGGGTTTGATGCGAATGAAGTCGATGAGCTGCTCCTGGAAGAGGCGCAGGCAGTCCCAGCGCCCGGTGAACAACTCGCCGATGGCCAGCGAGGTCTTGGAGGCGTCGCGCACCATGCGGAAACTCTCGAAGTGTTCGATGGGCAGGATATCCTCGAGGAAGAAGAGGCGGTACGGTTCGAGTTGTTTGGCCAGCCAGGCCGCCTCGATGGGGGTGAGCATGCCGTGGATGTCGTGCAGCAGTTCGGCCTCCATGCCCAGCTTGGCGCGCAGGAATTCGAAGAGCGGCGGGGTCTCGGCCAGGTACTTGGGCGGATGCCAGATGGTGGTGCCGGGCAACCCTGGCCGCAAGGGCGCCTCGTGCCCGATATTGCCGTGGCCGCCGTACCCGCGGATCTGGGCGCGGACCACCTTGTACCCCCGCTCCTGGAAGGCCAGCACCCCTTCGAGCACCTCCTCCTTCGAGCCGCCGTCGGCATGGCCGTAGGTGAGGATGCCCTCGCGCGACCGGCCACCCAGGAGCTGGTACACGGGCAGGTTGGCGACCTTGCCCTTGATGTCCCAGAGCGCCATGTCCAGCGCCGCCAGGGCGGTCATGTAGATCGCCCCGCCCCGCCAGAAGCTCCAGTTGTAGATCAGTTGCCACAGGTCCTCGGTGCGCAGCGGGTCCTTGCCGATGAGCAATTCGCCGGCGTGTTGTATCGCCGCCGCGACGATGGGCTCACTGCCGTTGAGGGTGCCCTCGCCCACCCCGTGCACCCCCTGGTCGGTGTTTACCTTGACAAAGAGATGGTTGCGGGTGGGACAGGTGAGGATGACGCGCACCTCGGTGATTTTCATCGCCAGCTCCTTGGCTTGTGATGCCCTGGTGGTGGTTTGACAGCGGCTCGCGAGGGTACTATCCTAACGACATCCCTGGAGGAGACCTACTCATGCGCGCCGAATTCGGTTACTGCCTGCCCATCTTCGCTGTTCCCGGCAATGCCTTCTTCCGCACCCCCAATTACGCTGCCCTGGACGCGGCCACCACCCTCACCGCCGGCCGCCAGGCGGACGCACTGGGGTACGACTCCTTGTGGGTAGCCGACCACCTCATGCTCGGCAAGGACGAAGCCATCCTCGAGGGCTGGACCACCCTGGCGGCCCTGGCCGGCTGCACCTCGCGAGCCAAGCTGGGCATCATCCACTACTCCCACCCCATGCGCCACCCGGCGATGACCGCCAAGATGACCGCCACCCTCGACCAGCTCTCCGGAGGCCGGCTGATCCACTTCTTCGATTGCGGCAACAACCGCCGCGAACACACCGCCTACGGCCTGCCCTGGCAGGAGGAGGCCGAGGAACGCCTGGCCCGCATGGAGGAGGCCCTCGAACTGACCCTGGCTCTCTGGGGGGCGGATCAGCCCCTCGATTTTTCCGGCAGGTATTACCACCTCCAGCAGGCCCTCTGCAAACCGGCCCCGATGCAACAACCCCACCCGCCCGTCTGGGTGGGCGAAGCCCATCCCCTGATGCTGGACCTGTGCGCCCGCCGGGCCCAGGGCTGGAACACCACCCCGGTCCCGCTGCCCGAACTGGACCGGCGGCTCGCCGCCCTCAGCGCAGCCTGTGAACGGGTGGGCCGACCCTTTACCGAGATTAAAAAGAGCTTCGAGACCCAGATCCTCATCGCCCCCGATCTGGCCGGCCTGCGCCGCAGTCTGGGCCAGATCCTGGCCCGCAACCCGAATCCGCCCGCCGACCTGGCGGCCTTCGCGCAGGGGCAGACCGATTCGCTGCCCGCCTCCCTGACCGACACCTTCCTGGTGGGCACCCCCGAACAGGTGGCCACCCAGCTCGAGGTCTACCTCCAGCGCGACATCCGGCATTTCCTGCTCTGGTTCATGGACGCACCCGATCCGGCCGGACTCGAACTCTTTGCCCGGGCGGTGCTGCCCCGTTTCCGCTGATCAGAGGCCCAGGGACCTATCGATCTCCTCCTGGTAGGCCCGCACCTCACCCGCAAGCACCTCGGCCATACCCACCTGCCGGCCCGCCAGGGCCGACTCGTACGCCCCCAGCACCGCGGCCACCGCCGTCATTCCCAGGTGCCCGTCCACCTCCGGCCGCGTGCCCTTGAGCACCGCCTCGCCGAAGTCGTGGAACTCGATGGCCATATGGCGCGCGTCGATGGGTGGGAAAGGCAACTGGTATTCGACAGTGCCGGCGCCGAAGAGGCGTTCGGTGATCTCGCTCATGGCAAAGTTGGGCAGGAGGGGCAGGATCTCCGCCCCCTTCAACTCCTTGCCGTCTAGACGCAGGATCACCGGCCGGCCGTTGCGGTCACCCGGCGCCCAGAACGCGGCCCGCCGGCCGTGCACACTCCGCTCAAAGGTGCCGCTGCCCCGGCCGCCGGCCACGTACGAAAACTGCACCATGGCTCCCGACTTCATGGTGTACAGGGCGATGAGGCCATCCTCCCCGGTGGCCTGCACCGTCTCGGGGAAACTCTTGAAGCGCTCG
Organism: Candidatus Latescibacterota bacterium; assembly: GCA_020852055.1. Classification (GTDB taxonomy): domain Bacteria; phylum Latescibacterota; class UBA2968; order UBA8231; family UBA8231; genus SICG01. The sequence goes on along the minus strand of JADZBP010000313.1, from coordinate 7,788 downwards.
CGGTACGATTCCAGATCCAGGCCGTGGTTGGCGGGCCGCCGCCGCACCGGCTCGACGATCAGCCCTCTGCCGCTGATCTGGTCGAACTCCCCCAGGTAGTATTGCACCATATCGGTATAGTGCACCGCCATGTCCAGGCCGATGGCCCCCTTGTCCTTGAGGTGGCGCCAGGGGGTGATGATGATCTGGTCGTCGCCGCCAAGGGCGTTGTGGATCATCAGAAAGGGCGCCTCCAGCAGGCCGTGGTCGAGGATGCTGCGGGCCAGGCGGTTGGGCGGATCGCGGCGCAGGTTCTCGGCGGTGGCCAGCACCACCCCGCTCTCCCTGGCCGCGGCGATGATGGCCTGGCAGGCCCGCACCGTAAGTCCCAATGGTTTTTCGACGATGGCGTGTTTGCCCGCCCGCAGGGCCGGCACCGCCACGGTGTGATGGGTGGAGGGGTCGGTGACCACGTCGACGGCGGCGATCTCGCTGCAGGCCAGGGCGCGGTCGAGGTCGGTGAAGACCAGGGGTTTGCGGCCGAAGAGGCGTTCGATCTCCCGGCCCCCCATCTCGGCGTTCCTGGGGTTGAGGTCGCAGACGGCCATCAGCTCGATGTTGCCGATGCCGCTGTCTTCGAGTTCCTTGTAGGCGAGGATATGGCGGTGGCCCATGCCGCCGCAGCCGATCAGGCAAAGCGGGATCTTTTCCACGGTACAGCTCCTCTCAATATCCGACTGAACGCAGGAAATCGCGGTTGGCGCGGCAGGACTCGTCGGCGGCGGTATCGGCGTAACTCGACAACTCCCCCATCACCCAGCCCTGGTACCCGATCTCTTCGAGGGTCTGGCGCACCGCCCCGAAATCCAGGCCGGCGTTGCCCTTGCCCATCAGGCAGAACTTGCCCGGCCCGCAGTCCTTCATGTGTACATACCCGAGGCGGTGGCGGTATTTGCGCAACTGGCCCAGCACATCCTCGCCCATCAGGGCGGCCACCGAGACGTCGACGCATACCTGGAGGCGCTGGCTATGGGACAGCAGTTGGTCCTGCTCGGCTTCGCTCTCCACGGTGCAGCGGGGATGGGCGTGATAGGCCACCGTCATGCCGTACGGGGCGGCGTGGTCGATGAGTGCTTCCCCCTGCTCGGCCAACTGCCGGAACTCCTCGTCGGTGGGCAGGCGCAGGCCCACCCGGTTGCCGCCGAGGAAACAGTAGACCCGCGCGCCCAACTCGGCCCCGTATTCGATGAGGCGGTATTGCCGCTCCAGGGCCTGGGCCGCGTCTCCGCCCAGGCTGGCGCTGCCCAGCATACACACCGCCGGCAGCCCGTGTTTGTCGAGCAGCCGACGCACCCGCACCGGCGGCCCCAGCCAGTCGAGGGACAGGCCGATGAACTCGACCCCTTCCCAGCCAGCCGCGGCCATGGTGCCCAAAACCTGGTCCAGATCCGCGGTCGGTCCCCAGGTGAGGGTCGAATATCCCAACTTGAACAGGCGAGCCATCTCAGTCCCTTTCTATAGGCCCAGGAGTCGCTGCATATTGCCCCCGAGGATCAGGGCCAGGTCGGTCTCGGGAATAAAACTGCAATGCCGGCGCACCACCTCCAGCGACTGCTGGTAGGTCTGGTAGAAACGCACCACCGGGTAATCGGAACCCCAGCAGAGGCGGTGCGCCCCGTAGTGTTGGTACAGCGCCCGCGCCAAGCACATGGCGTCGCTGTGTGGATAGTCCCAGCCAACCTGGGAGGCGTAATGGAAACCGGAGAGTTTGATATGGATATTGGGCACCTCGGCCGACTTGAGCACCTCGGTGATGCCGGGGCCGCCAGGCCCCTCAGCGGCGCGAGCGCCGGCCATATGGTGACAGAGGAAGGTCACCGAGGGAAAACGCCGGGCCAACTGGCGCAGGGCTGGTTGCCAGGCAGGTCCCAGGGCCAGGCTGGCGATGAGGCCCAGTTCGGCGGTTTTGGCGAAGAAGGCCAAGCCCTCCTCCGAGGTGAACCATTCGTGGTCATCCCGCAGATAATGGGTATACCCCTTGAGCCCGTACTGCCGCGCCGCCGCTTCGAGGCGGGCCGCCGCGCCGGGCAGGTGGTAGGTCTGGGTCCAGGAGCAGTCCACGTCGGCGAACATCAGCAGCCGGTCCGGATGGGCGGCGACGCAGCGGTGGGCGTAATCGTTGTTCTCTGGGTTGTGGTCGATGCGGGCGCAGATCAGCACCGCCCGGTCGACCTGGTTGCGGTCCATCTCCCAGAGCAGTTGTTCGGCCCGGCCGCGGCTGGCCGCATCGGGCACCGCCGGTTCGTAGGGCCAGTATTCCCAGGCATGGGTGTGGCTGTCGATGATCATCTCGGCATCCCCTTCGTCGCCGGCATGGCGGGCCCGGGCACTCAGGCCCTGCCTTCCAGCAGGTATAGGTAACGTTCCTCCGCGTAGCGGCAGATCTCCGCCACCGTGCGCTGGGTGGCGGCAATGGCATCGTGCACCCGCGCATGCCACGGCTCGGGCCCCAGCGCGCCGCGCCAGGCGCGGATGGCGGCGGTATTGGCTTCTCCTGCCCGCTGCAGTTCCCCGATGAGGCGGCGCAGCAGCAGCTGTTGCTCCCGCTCTCCATAGGCCCCGAGGGCAATACAATCGGCAAGGTGGAACAGGGATGCGGCCAACTCGATATAGGAGGCCAGCACCGCGGTCTCGCGGGCCGGCAAGGGATCGGCCCACCTCGCGGCCAGGTCGGCGGCCCGGGCACAGGCCTCGCGTTTTCGGTCGAAGTCGGCCACCTCCGCGACGTAGCGGAACATGCCGGCGCCGAGTACCGGTCGCTGGTGCTGCCGCACCATCTCCACCGCCTTGCCCCACGAATAACAGATCGGAAAGTCGGCGTCGTACAGGTCGAACTCGAGCTGGCCCACCAGCACGGCCCAGGCGGCGAAGGCTTCCGGGTCCTCGTGGCCCTGGCGGGTGGCCCAGGCGAGGGCAAACTCCTCCTCGGTCCGTCCCCCCGGATTCCAGGCCCATTCGGCCAGGGCGTGGATATTGTAGCCGCAGATCTCCCGCGCCAGGGCCGCCCAGGCCATCATACCGTACGCACCGCAGTACCCCCTGCCCCGCAGTTGGCGCAGGTAGTCGCGCACCCGGTGGGCCGAGGATTCGGGCAGCTTGAACTCGGGGGTGTCCACCGCGGCGTTGACGGTGAGGGGCACGTCGTAGCTGGCCAGCCACCGGCCCTTGGCAGCCCAGTGGTCGAGCAGGGGGTTGGCAAAGAGATCGCGCGGGGTGCACACCACCCGCTCCAGCGCGGTGGCGCAACACCGCTCGATCTTCACCTCCGCCGGCGTTTCGGCGAGGATCTGGTGATCGCCCTCCACCGTGGTGGTGGAGAGGAAGAGGCGGATGCGCAACGCGGGAAAGGTGGCCTGCACCTGCCGCCAGGCGGCGACAAAGGCGCGCGCTTCGAGGACGAACTGTCCCACCGCCGAACAGCGCGGGCAGCCGCACTGGGCCGGCCTTTCGCTGAGCCAGCAACTCACCTCGCCGGCCCCCTGTCCTGCCAGGTCGGCCAGCCACTCGGCCAGGAGCTGCACCAGGACCGGTTGCGAGGCGCAGGGCACGCGGTGCTGGTTTCCCTGCTTGTGGGCGGCGTACCGACCCGCCAGGGCGCTGTCGCCCACGCCGGCCAGTTCTGGATACGCCGCAAAGAGGCCCAGGTCGTGCAGGAAGTTGAGGTGCAGGATATAGGGCAGATAGTTGAAGGCGCGGCGCCGCGCCGCCGCGAGCAATCCGGTGTCGATCAGGGCCCGGTTGGGCCCGCCCCTGGCGACGGGTTGCAGCCGGGTATCGGCCATCTTGCCGTAGTTGAGTTTCAGGCTGGCCAGCCAGGGGATCCAGGCCGCCGGATCGGGAAAGTTCCAGAGCCCCCGTTCCTCCATCTCGGGCCAGTCGACCACCTCCACCAGCGGGAGGGTGAGCTCTTCGGGCTCCAGCATCGGCCCCAGGAGTTGCACCAGGGTCAGCGCCGCGTAGTAGACCCCCTCCGGGCCTCCCCCGCCCAACACCAGACCCCGCCCCTCCACCGGGGCGATCACATAGGCCTGCCCCCGGTTCGGGAGCTGCTGCAGCCGGTCTGCCCCGGCCACCGCCAAGCCGTCGACCTGCCCCTGTGCATCGATCACCCCGAGCAGAATCTCGAAGCTCGTGCCTTGGGGCCGGCATCCCGCCTGGCGCACAAAGAGGGCCTCCAACTCGGCAGCGGCCTGGTGTTCGACCGGCCCGGCCCCATCCCGCAACCTCAGGCCCACCTCGCCGGGCGGCAGGCACACCCTAGCGCCAAAGCGGATCTCGTGCGGCAGGGGCAGCAGGTGTCGCTGCCATTCTTCCGGGGTCAAGCTGGGTCGGCCCATGCGTCCTCATGCAGGGTTGGAGTCCTTCTTTCCAAGATACCCGCAACCCCCGCGCCGGACAATTCTATTTGGCGGGGCCGATGCCGAGGCGCTATCTTTTCCACCCCATGAGCCAGACCGCCGCCTTCTTCGACGTGGACGGCACCCTCGTCGACTCCAACGTGGTTCACTACTACCGGTTCCTGGCGCTGCGCGGCACCTCGGCTGCGGCCCGCGTCTGGTGGTACTGCCGTTTTGTGCCGCGGGTGCCCCTGTTCCTGCTCTTCGACCGCATCGACCGCGGGCTTTTCAACCGGTTCTTCTACCGCAGTTACGCCGGCATGCCCGCCCGCCAGGCCCGCGCCGACGCCGAGGCGCTCTTTGCCGAATACCTCCGGCCCCGCCTCTTTCCCGACGCCATCGCCGCCCTGCGGGAACACCAGCGCGCCGGCAGGCGCACCGTGCTGGTGACCGGGTCCCTCGATTTCATCGTCGCCCCCCTGGCCCGGATGTTGGGGGTCAGCGACAGTCTCAGTGTCACCCTCGCCGAGGAAAGGGACCGTTTCACCGGGGAATTGACAACCCCGCCCCTGAGCGAGGCGGAAAAGGCCCGGGCGGTGGCGGCCTATGCAGCCCAGCACCAGCTTGACCTGACCCAGTGCTATGCCTATGGTAATGACCCGGCCGATATCCCCATGCTCCGGGCCGTGGGCCACCCGGTGGCCGTCAATGCACACGGCGCGCTGGCGGATCTGGCCACCTCCCGGGGCTGGCAGATCGAGCGCTGGTCCCTGCCCTCTCCCCAACCATAAGACATGTTGGCTCTTCAGTATTTCAAGAGTGTGCCGCGTTACCTGTTGATTCGCGCCCTGGGCCAGCGTTTCCGCAGCCTGGTGACCAGCCCGCTGGCGCCCCTGCGCCTGGTCGAGTTGCCTGAGCCAGTGCCGCCCGGCCCGGAATGGGTGGTGATCAAAACCCATCAGAGCGGCATCTGCGGTTCGGACCTGGCCACCCTCACCGCCAAGGGCAGCCCCTATTTCTCCCCGCTGACCTCCTGCCCCTTTGTGCTGGGCCACGAACTGACCGGCGAGCTGGTGCAGCTGGGCTCCAAGACCGGGGGGGACTGGCAGCTCGGCGACCGGGTCACCCTCGAACCCGCGCTTTCCTGCGCGGTGCGCGGCATCTCCCCGCCCTGCGGCCCCTGCAGCCGCGGCCACTACCCCACCTGCGAGAACATCGCCACCGGCGCGCTTTCAGCCGGGCCGCAGACAGGTTATTGCCGGGATACGGGCGGGGGTTGGAGTGGGTACCTGGCAGCCCATCCCTACCAGCTCCATCGCCTGCCCGGCGGGCTCTCCGACGCCGAGGAGATCCTGGTCGAACCCTTCAGTTGCGCCGTACACGGCGTGCTCCGGTCGCGGGTGAAACCCCAGGATCAGGTACTGATCATCGGGTCCGGCGCCATCGGCCTGTTGACCCTGGCGGCGCTGCGCCTGCTGCAACCGCAGTGCCGCATCACCGTGCTGGCCCGGTATGCCCACCAGGAAGAGCTGGCCCACCGCCTGGGCGCCGACTACATCATCCGCGGCCAGACCGATTTGGGCGAGCGGCTCTGCCGCCACTACGGGGCCAAGTCCTACCAGCCCGAACTGGGCCGACCCGTGGTGCTGGGCGGGGCGGACCTGACCTTCGACTGCGTCGCTTCCAGCACCACCCTCGACGACGCCCTGCGCTACACCCGCAGCCAGGGCCGGGTGATGGTGGTGGGCATGCCCGCCATCCCCAAAGGCATCGACTGGACCGCCCTCTGGCACAAGGAAATCGAGATAGCGGGCACCTATACCTACTGTTTCGAGGACCACCAGGGCCGCTCCATCCGCACCTTTGCGCTGGCCCTCGAACTCCTGGGCCAGACGGGCGGCCGCCTCGACGGCCTGGTCGGGGCGCGTTTTCCGCTCTCCCAGTACCGCCGCGCCATCCACTGCGCCCTGGCCACTGGCGAAAGCCGGGTGGCCAAGACCGTTTTCGACCTGCGCTTAGCCAGCTGAGCTGCCTCCATGGCCCACAAATACGACCCGCAGATCCTCCATGCCCGCAAAGGCGAGCGCTTCCTCTTCCAGTTCGGCGAGGACATGACCCTCCAGGAGCTGCCCGAAGGCGCCCGCGTCATCTACCCCGGGGTGCGCGCCGAAGGAGAGCGCAACCGCCGCCGCATCGAGGAGCAGTTGCTCCAGGCCCTCGACCACCCCATCGGCACCCCGCCCCTGCGCGAGAAGTTGCGCCGCCTGCGCCAGGCCAAGCCCTCACCCAAGGTGGTGTTCGCCTTCGACGATGTGAGCCTGCCCCTGCCGCCGATGAAAAGCCCCGATATCCGCGGGGTCATGATGGACCAGGTGGAGCGGATCTGTCTCGAGGAAGGGGTGAGCGACCTCGAGTTTGTCTGTTCGGTCGCCCTGCACCGGCCCATCCGTCCCGACGAGTTCCGCCATATCTGCGGCAGCCGGCTCTTCCGCAAATACTTCCCGGCGCGTATGCGCAATCCCAACGCCATCGACGACCACGATAACGTCCACTTGGGGCATACCGAAAAAGGCGAGGCGGTGGAGGTGTGCCGCTCGGTGGCCGAGGCCGACCTGCTCATCTACTTCAACATCAACTACGCAGCCATGGACGGGGGGTACAAGTCCTACGCCACCGGCTTGGTCAGCCATCGCAGCCTGGCGCACAACCACGACTCCCACACCCTGCGCCATACCCGGTCCCTCTTCGACCCGCCGCGCAGCGTCATGCACCAGTCCTTCACCCGCATCGGCAAGATGATCCAGGCCAAGGTGGATATCTTCCACATCGAGACGGTTCTGGACGACAACCTCTTCCCCTGGCACCTGGCCTGGGTGCAGAAGATCGACCGGGAGCTGAGCCTGCTCGAAAAGGTGCTGATGTATTCGAGCGTCTGGGGCCTGAAACTCCTGCCCCACTGGCTGCGGCTCAAGGTGTTCTGGGCCACGCGCGGCCCCTTTGGCCTGGTCGCCCTCAACGCCGGCGAGACCGCGGCGGTACACCAGAAAACCCTCGAGACCTGCTACGCCGACAAGGTCATGGAGGTGGAAGGCCAGTGTGATATCCTCGTGCTCGCCCCCACCTGCATCGGTCCGTACACCAAGGACACCTACCTCAATCCCCTGCTGGTGAATACCTACGCGCTCGGTTATTACTACAACATGTATGTGGACGGGGTGCCGCTGGTGCGCCCGGGCGGGGTGGTGATCGTGGTGAATCCCCTGCCCTACAAGTGGACCGAACCCACCCACACCGGGTACCGAGAGTTCTTCGAAAAGGTGCTGCCCACCCACCGCGGCCTGGACGAGTTCGAGGCCTTTCAGGACCAGTTCGCCCAGGACCAGCGCCTCAACGACCTCTATCGCCAGGGCCT
>JADZBP010000312.1 GCA_020852055.1 Candidatus Latescibacterota bacterium | reverse complement strand
GGACCTCGGTAGCCATTCCGGCCGAACAACTACACACCACGCCGAATCACAACAGCGAGGAACTGTTTCCCCTGGTGCGCAGCATCCGCTTCCGCACGGCCCAGCCTGTTTTCCTCGACGAGATCCAGTTGCGCGCTCCCGGGCGAGGCCTGGTCACGGCGGTGATGGAAGACGCAGGCGCCGCTCTTCCCCGTTGGGTTACCCTGCAGCAGAACTACCCCAACCCCTTCAACAGCAGCACGGTCTTCCGCTTCGCCCTGCCCACCAGCGTGCAGACGGATCTGACCATCTACAACCTAGCCGGCCAGCAGGTGGCGACCCTGCTCTCCGGGCTGCGGGAGGCCGGCACCTATACGCTGCAATGGGATGGGCGGGATGAGCAGGGGGGAGTGCTGGCCACAGGGGTGTATTTCTATCGCCTGCAGGCCGGGGCCCAGGTGCAGACGAGGAAGCTGTTGTTGCTCAGATAGGCCCCAGACCGGCAACACTGGTCAAACCAGGGCCCGGCCGCCTTTCGGCAGCCGGGCCCTCCTGTTTTCAGTGTCCCTCAAAGGCAAAGGGGAAGCGTTCGTACTCGGGCTGGGTCTTGCGCCATTCGAGGTACTCGGGGCGCAGTTGGGCGTCGGGGGGATAGGCCTGGTGCAGGGCGTAGCCTTCGGTCAGCTTGATGCGGGTGAAGCGCTCCTGTACCTCGTGCTCGATGCCGAAGGCCACCAGATTCTCGACCTCGAAAGGCGGGATGACCACCACCCCGTCCTGGTCGCCCAGTAGCACGTCACCGGGCAGCACTGCGGTGTTGCCGATACGCACGGGCACCTGGTAGTCGGCCGACATCAGGGCGCGGTTGATGCCCGACCCGTGCATGCCCTTGCAAAAGAGGGGCAGGCCCACGGTGCGGATGGTGCTCAGGTCGCGCACCGAGCCGTCGATGACGATGCCGGTGCCGCCTCGTTCCATGACCCTGCGGGTAAACATATCGCCCACCACCCCGGCCTCGAAGCTGCCGCAGGCGTCGATGACCAGGATCTCGCCCGGTTCGATGGTCTCGATGGCATCGCGGTGGGGCCGGTCGCCCACCGAGGAGTATTGCTCCTTGACCAGGTCCTCGCGCAGAGGCAGAAAGCGCAGGGTGCGCGCCCGGCCCACCATCACCTGGCCTGGAGCCAGGGCCTGGGGCGGGATGCCGATCAGATAGGTGTGATTGAAGCCCCGGCCCATCAGGTGGGCGGTGGCAGTGGGGGTACTGACCAGCTTGAGGCCTTCGAGGAACCGGGGGGCGATGGTGGTGTCGGGATTCTTGAGCACGGGTAGTCCTTTCGGTTGAGGGTACGCACAGAATTAGCCCCCGCAGCGGGGCCTGTCAAGCCGCGGCCGCCCTTCAACCCCCCATCCAGGCCAGCACCAGGGCGATGGCCACCGGGCTGGACAGGGTGGAGCCCAGCAGGATGCCGCCCAGCAGTTCGGGGCGAGTGTCGAAACGCACGGCCAAGAGCAGGGTGTTGATGGCCGAGGGCAGACAGGCGCCCAGGAGCAAGAGGTGCAGCAGTTGCCCCTCGGCGCCCAGGGCCAGGGCCAGGCCCACCCCCAGGGCAGGCACGGCCAGGCAGCGCAGGGCCAGGCAGCCGGCCAGGGTGGCGGTCAGTTGGCCGCGCAGGGGGATATTGGCCAACTGGATGCCCAGCACCGCCACCGAGACCAGGGGACCGGTTTTGCCGATCGCTTCTCCGGAGGCCAGCAGGGCAGGTGGCAGGGCCAGGCCGGCGGTGTGTACCAGCAGGGCCAGGCCCACGGCGTAGATGAGGGGCAGGCGGAAGACGCTGGCCAGGGCCTGGAGCAGGGTCTGGCGGCCGGCGGCGGCGATGTACACCCCCAGGGAACCGGCGGCGATATTGCTGTAGACGAAAAGCAGCATCACTTGGGAGAGGGCCTGGTCGCCCAGGGCGAAGAGCACCACCGGCACGCCGAAACTGCCGACGTTGAGGTTGGTGGTCGACAGCAGCACCGAGCTGCGGGTGGCCCGGTCCCAGCCGGCCAGGCGGCCTGCCGCCAGGACCAGCCCGCTGGCCAGGGCCACCATCAGCGCGAACCACCCCAGGATCAGCGCCGCCTCGCCGCCGGAAAGCGGGTTGCGCACCAGCGAGACGAAGAGCAGCAGGGGCATGAGGACGTAGAGGCACAGGTCGGTGAGGGGCGCCGGGTCGGTGTGCCGCAGCCGGCCCAGCAGGTACCCGGCCCCGGCCAGGCCGAAGAAGGGCAGCAGGGCCTGCAACAGGAGGGTCATGGCGGCGGCGGTCCTTCGGGCTGGACCCTCATCGCTCCGGCCGTTTCACCGTGCGCTTGGCCTGGCTGAAACTCTGCTTGAAATCCGCCAGGTCCGCCCAGTTCACCTCGCCGTCCCTATTGAGGTCGTAGGTAGGGCTGAACCCCGATTCGCCCTGCCGCTGGCCGAAATGATCTGCCAGGGCGAAGAAGTCCTCCATGTTCACCGTTCACCTTTTTGTCACCGTTGAAATCGGGGACGGGGTGGAAGCTGACCCGGAGAGGAGAAGAGCCGGCGCTGCGCCGTTCCTCCCCGTCCACGGCGTACACCCGATAGAGGTAGACTCCGGCCCTCCAGGCATCGGTAAAACGGGTGCCGGCCCCTTCTCCCACCTTGACCCAGGGTGCCGCGGGATTGGCCAGGTCCTTGTGATAGACCTGGTAGCGGCAGGGGCTCTGGCGCGGGTGGTGGTTCCAGGAAAGGGTGAGACTGTCGGCCGAAGTGCTTTCTAGGTGCAGGTCAGTGGGGGGAGGCAGAAGGGTGTTGAAAAAGGGCATCTTGCTGTCGAAGTGGCTCTCATAGCCGTGGGCGGCCAGCCAGGCTGCAGTCTCTTCGAGCCGCTGGCGCACCTGCCAGGCCACGGCGTGGTCGAGGAGCAGGGATTCGTGGGTGAAGACCTGCACGTTCTGGGAGGCGTACGGCTGCCTGAACAAGCTATCCAGTCTGACCGGCACCAGCGAGTCGACAGTAGTATGCGCCCCCCCCGGATCGGCGAAATCGCGTTCGAGCCAGATATCGGTCTGGATGAAGAACACATCCTCGGCCTGGTCCCACCAGTAATCGCCTTGGTGGACCAGGCTGTTCTGCTCAGCGGTGAGATAGTAACCGGGATATCCCGGCGCCGCTCCGTAGAAACCCCGGATGCCGGCCTGGTGCCAGGCCCGCACCGCCTCGCGGGAACCGCTCCAGTAGTGGCTGCGCAGCAGCGGGTCCCAGGAACCGGGCCCGGCGAAACGCAGCACCTGGTCCCGGACCGCGGCAAAATCGCCGAGGGCCTGCTCGGTAGTGGCATGCACATAGGGGGAGGTGGGCAGCATGGCGCGGGCGTGGAAACCCAGGCGCAGCCAGTCGGCGTTCTGGGCCCACTCGTCGCGGTACCGGTCGCTCATCTGGCTCAGGTCGAACTGCGCATAGGTGGTGCCCTGATAGAAGAGGAAAAAGGTGAAGACCGCCCCGTAGCGCCGGTGCAGGTCGCGGGCAAAGGCGAGGATGGGGTGGTCGAAGAGCGAAGGGTAGCGGCTGGGCTGGCGGACCAGTTCGGCCAGCAGGTCGGCGGTGTCGTCGACCGTGACGGAGTAGACCGGGGTGGGCTCGGGGTTGAAGTACAGATCCGCGCTGGCGACGAGCACCTCGGTGCCCTGGCGCGCCTCGATCTCGACCTCGGCCACCGGGCCCTGGAGCGGGAGCAGGAAGTAGAAAGGGGTATAACGGGCCGGGTCCACCTGCAGTTGGCCCAAAGGATGGGTGAGCCGCCAGTACTGGCCATCCCGGCGCCAGCTCACCCCCAGGGCCGGCAGGTCGCCGGTGAGGGTGCGGGCCGGCTGGCCGTTGATCCACACCGCGTACCCGGCAGGAGCCAGGCCGACCAGGCCGGCCTGCACCCCGGGGTCGGGCGAGGCGTCGCAGCGCGGGGTGAGGATCATGCCGTCAGCCGGGCAAAGCAGTTGCAGGCCGGTCTGCTGGGTGGCAGCCGGGACAGCCGGTGGGGCTAAAAGACCCCATAGCAGGAGGAGCAGATAGAGGGCCATCGGACGGCCAATATAATAAATCCCGGTGTCCGCCGGCACTGGTTTGACAGGCCAGAAGGGATTAAAGATACTTTTATCTGGCACCCCCTCCCAACCCCCCAGCGGAGCCTATGGCACCCCCTATTGCTGTGCAACTCTACACGGTCCGCGACCTTTTGCCCGCGGATTTTACCGGCACCGTGACCCGCATCGCCCAGATCGGCTACGCCGGGGTGGAAACCGGCGGTTTTCAGGGGGTCAGCACGCAGGAGGCGGCGCGCCTTTTCGCCGGCCTGGGGCTCAAGGTGCCCAGCATCCACGCGGCCCTGCCCCTGGGCGACCAGGAAAAACCCACTGTCGAGCTGGCCCAGGCCCTGGGCACCAAGCGGGTGGTGACCAGCACCCCCCGCGATGCCTTTGCCTCGGCGGCCACGGTGAAAGCCCTGTGCGATACCTGGAACCAGGCCCAACAAGTGGCGGCGCGCCACGGCCTGGAGTTGCATCTGCACAACCACTGGTGGGAGTTCACCCCGGTGGGCGACCGCAACGGCCTCGACCTGCTGCTCGAGTACCTCGATCCCAAGATCGGCATCCAGGTGGATACCTACTGGGCGCAGACCGGCGGGTACGATCCGGCCGCAGCGGTGAAAAAGGTGGGCTCGCGGGCGCCCCTGCTGCACATCAAGGACGGCCCCTGCGACAAACCCGAATCGCCGATGGTGGCCGCCGGCCAGGGCAAGGTGGATTTCCCCGCGATTATGAAGGCCGCCGGCACCCACGCCGAATGGCTGATCGTCGAATTGGACCGCTGCGCCACCGACATGATGACCGCCGTGGAGCAGAGTTACCAGTACCTGGCCGGCCAGGGTCTGGGCCGGGGAAGGGCCTAGGAGGGCGCGATGAAAAAAGCATTGATGGTCTGGGGCGGCTGGCTGGGCCACGAGCCCAAGCAGTGCGTCGAGGTTTTTGCCCCGGTGCTGGAGGCCGCCGGCTTTGCGGTGCAGATCTCCGACACCCTCGATACCTACAAGGACCAGGCGCTGATGCAGGAACTGAGCCTGGTGGTGCCGGTGTGGACCATGGGCACCATCGAGCGCGAGCAGGAGCAGGGTCTGCTGGCTGCGGTCAAGAGCGGGGTGGGCATTGCCGGCTTCCACGGCGGCATGGGCGATTCCTTCCGCAATAACACCGAGTACCAGTTCATGGTGGGCGGCCAGTGGGTGGCGCACCCGGACGGCATCATCGACTACCAGGTGGACATCACCGACCACCAGGATGCCATCACCAAGGGCATCCCCAATTTCAAGATGCACTCCGAGCAATACTATATGCACACCGATCCGGGCAACGAGGTGCTGGCCACCACCACCTTCCGCGACCGGACCAGCGCCCCCTGGATCAACGGCACGGTGATGCCGGTGGTGTGGAAGCGGATGTGGGGCGCGGGAAAGGTGTTCTATTCGTCCCTGGGGCACGTGGCCAAGGATTTCGAGGTGCCCGAGGCCGTGGAAATCCAGAAGCGCGGCATGGTCTGGGCCGCCCGTTAAGACCCGATTCGTTCAGAGGAGAGAGAGGCAATGCAGGTCATGGAGTTGATCAAGAAGATTCAGGACAACGGGACCAGCCGCATCTCGGGCGCCCTTGCCGAAGTGCCCTGGGTGGCGCGCCGCCGGCGCAATCATCCCCTGCGCCGGGTGTTGTGGGGGGCGGGCATCGCCGTGGGGGTGGCTCTGGTGGCGGTGCTGGTCTGGGTGATGGTGGGCCGCTGCACCGGCGAGGAAGGCGAAGAAGAAGAGGTAGGTCTGTCCTAGTACGCGTCGCCGCCCACCGCACAACCTGCGCAACGCCCCATACGTTGGGGCGTTGCGGGGTCTGTCCTGATCAGTTCAGGGCGCGGTTGAGGTGGCGGCAGCGGGCCTTGAGGCGGTTGAGTTCATCGCTGCCCAGGAAGTGTTCGGCAAACGCGGTTTTGTTGTGCCACAGCGGTTCGTCCAGATCCACCCATTCCCGGCAGGCTTCCCCGTCGGGGGTATTGGGGATGGGGGAGAACTCCGAGAGCATCAGGCGGATGCCCAGCGCGTGGGCGAAATGCATCGAGGCCTCCACCTCTTGCTGTTCCCCGCGCGGATGCCCGGCGATGAGGTAGGCGGTGATGGCCCGGCGGTCGGCCCCGGCTTTTTCGAGGGCCGCCACCGCTGCCACTAGATCCGCCGAGTACACCTTGCCGCCAGTTTTTTTTTGCCAGGTATAGGCGCTGCTCTCGAAGCCCAGGTAGAAACTGCGGAAGCCGGCCCGCACCATCAACTCTGCCACGGCGGGGGTGATGAAACGGGCGTTGAGGGCGTTGGGGGTGTGTAACTCCAGCCCGTACCCGCGCCGGATCAGCTCCGCCAATAGCGGCAGCAGCAGTTCTTCCTCCTGGAAGAGCAGGGCGTCGTCGTAAAAGGCCAGCCGCCGCGCCCCGCAGCGCACCAACAATTCGATCTCCGCCAGGGTTCGTTCCACATCCCCCGAAAATCCCGGATAGAGCTGAGGCACCGAGCAGTAGGTGCAGCGGAAGGGGCAGCCTTCCGTCAGTTTGACCACCCCCGTCTCCAGACGCTCGTACCCCTCCCAGTAGGGCAAACCCGCGGTCTCGCCGCGCACTCCCAGCAACTGCCACAGCGGCTCCAGTTCACGGCCTTCTACCACCAGGTTGGCGCCCAGGCTGCGGGCGTGTGCCGGGCAGAGGGTGGCGTAGACCCCGCCCAGCACCACGGCGCTGCGCGGTGAGGCAGCGCGGACCTCCTCGATCACCTCCTGCACCCCTGGATACCAGTAGGTCATGGTGGTCTGCACCAGCACCGCGTCGAAAGGAGGTTGGGTGCGGAGATATTCACCCAGCAGCTGGCGGGGCAGGCCAAAGCGGTGGTAGTGCCGGCGGATCGGCGCCAGGGCCGCGGGTTTGGGCAGGACCTCGGCGGGGAAAGCCCCGCGCCCCCACTCGTCGGTTTTCAGGCCGGGTGGCATGGCGGGGTGCAGGCGGTCGAGGAAGTCGAAGAGCTGCAACTCGGCCTGGCCGCGCAGTTGCCCGGCCACCCGCAAGAGGCCGTAGGGTTTGAGCCAGTAGTCGTAGGCGGTGAAGTCGCAGATGGGCGGGTTGACCAGCAGGATGCGCAGCCCCATCAAACCTCGTAGCTGGTCCAGGTGCCGGTGCAGCCGTGGCCGCGCCGCACGTGGAAGAGCCCCCTGGCCGGCTCGGCGAGGTACCCGGTGATGGAGTACGAGCCCTTGGCTCCATGCCGGCAGATGCCGCCCGGGTCGCCCTGGTGATCGGCCATGATCCCTTTCATCACCTGCACGTCGAGATGCCCCCAGTGTTGCTGCACCAACTCGCGCAGGCGGTCGAGGCGCGGGCAGGAGTCGGGCAGGCTGCCGTCTTCGTACTGGGTGAACTCGGGGGTGAGGTAGTGGTTGGTGTGCAGCCGGCAGTCGGGGTGTTCGCCGGGATACAGGGCCACGGCCTCGGGACGGATCTCCACGTCGGCCACCGCGCCTGCCCCATCGCAGAAGACCATGTTGCCCGGCGAGCAGGTGGGGTGTTCGCGGACCATACGCAGGCATTCGGCCACGGTCGTTGTTTCCAGCAGGGTGCGCTTGAGCGGATAGTGGGGCAGGCCGGGACGCCAGGGGGCGTTGGAGAGGGCGTTGGCGAAGTGGGCCACCCCGTGCTGGTTCATGCCCATGTACCCGAGCTGGCCGGCAAAGGTGAAGGTGATGGCCCGGGGCCGGCCGTCGCTGGGTTTGAGATGGAGCACGATTCCGAGGTCGGAGAACTCGGGGGGCAGATCCTGGTTTTGTCCGGCGATGGGCTGGCCCCCGGCGGTGGCGGCGCCGGTCATGGCAAAGGCGGTGCAGCCTTCGAGCTGGGGGTTGGCCGCCTCGCCGCGCACCTGACAGAGCAGGGCTTCCTCGTAGGTCAGTTCGGCCCCGGCGGCCAGGCCGCGCACCTCGTCGAGATAGCGGGGGTTGAGGCGCTGGATGAAGGGCTCGAAGGCGCGGGCCTTGCGGCCCAGCTCGGCGCGGGAACGGCCGGTGCTCTTCTCGATCCAGCCGAGATACTTGTGGACCAGATCGCCGGCCTGCTGGCCGTGCTGGTAGCCCATCTCGTAGGCGGTGCCGGCAACGGCGATGAGGGGAAAGGCGTGCATGGGGTGCTCCTGGATGGAGGTCTGGTGGTCCTCTGTTGAGCCTGGGCACATCGGGGAACGGCTCACTGCGGCCTTTCCCAAGGCGCGTCCCGCAGCACACCAATGTATGGTGTGCTGCGTTGGTGGTGCGGGGCCACCCTACAGCCCGGCCCTCGCAGCACCATTTATATGGTGCTGCGCCCATCCCGCGGACTTCCCCGCCCGACTACCCCCCGGGAAAGGTCCTCGGAGCCTACTCCCCGCTGTGCTTGTCTGCGCTGAGTCTAGCCGATGACCGGGTTGCTGGCAAGAGGGTTTTGACAGCGCCCCCGGGGCCATCCTACTTTCGAGCGACGTACCCCATCCCTATAAGGAGAATAATCATGGCAGGGCTTTCGCAGGCGGATCTGGATCTATTGCGCAAATACGATACACCGACCATCTGCAATGTGATCGAGTTGTTCGAGGTGCGGCCGCACAATGCTGGGTACATGGATGCTCGTATCCGGGCCTGTTTTCCGGAGCTGCCGCCCATGGTGGGCTATGCCTCCACCGCCACCTTTCGTTCGGCGGCGCCGGCCCGCTCTGGCGACGTGTACACCAGCCTGGACCGGCAGGTGGAGCAGTTCGGCGAGTTGCCCGGCCCGCCGGTGGTGGTCTTTCAGGACCTCGATAGCCCGACGGTTTCGGCCACCTTCGGCGAGGTGATGTGTTCCACCTACAAAGGGTTCGGGGCGGTGGGCTTGATCACCAGCGGGGCGGCCCGCGATCTGGACCAGGTGCGGGCCTTCAAGTTCCCAGCCTTCAGCGACGGCGCCATCTGCTCCCACGGCTACGCCCACACCCTCGACTCGATGCTGCCGGTGCATGTGGGCGGCATCACCGTGTATCCGGGCGACCTCCTGCACGGGGACTGCAACGGGGTGACAACCATCCCGCACGAGATCGCTTCCGAGGTGGCCCACCTGTGCGACGAGTACATCGCGGCGGAGATGGTGGTGATCAATTACGTGCGCGGCGCTTCGCCCACCCCCAAGGGCCTGGGTGAAGCGAGGGCGGAATGTGGCCGGCGCTTCAAGGAGATGGCAGCGCGGATCAAGGGGAAGAAGTAGGCTCGGCAGGCTCGTAGCCGGGGCAATGGATCACGGGCAGTGGGGGATACTTCGGATAACGGGGGTCGGTGGCGGCGCGGCGGCACAGATAGAAGGTGGAGCCGCGCTGCGACTGGATGCGGCGCAGGTGTTGGCAGCGGGCGCAGAGGCCGATGGGCTCGGGGGCATTTCCAGGGGTCATAGATGAGGGCAAAGATCGGCCGGCGCCGGACGGCCGGCAAGGAGGCAGAGATTTGGCGGTGATATCGACCGCAGAGGGACCGCCACCACTCTCATTAACCCACGGGCTGTGGTCCCACTACACCGTCTTCGACGGGCTGGCGGGCATGCGGGTGGAGGACGTGTACCAGGACAGCCAGGGTTTGGTCTGGATCGCCACCGCCGACGGCGGGGTCAGCCGTTTCGACGGGGTGCATTTCGACAACCTGAGTATGGCCGAGGGGCTGCCCCATCCCACGGTGACCAGCATCGCCGAGTGGGAGGGCCTGCTGTGGTTCGGCACCTTTGGCGGCGGCCTGGCTTCCTGGGATGGACGCCGTTTTGCGGTGTACACCACGGCGCAGGGCCTGCCCTCCGACGACATCCTCAAACTGCGGGTGAGCGCCGAGGGCCGGCTGGTGGTGATGACCCTGCGCGGGGTGGGCTGGTTTGCCGGCGGGCGCTGCCAGGAGCGGCTTGAGACACTGGCTG
Organism: Candidatus Latescibacterota bacterium; assembly: GCA_020852055.1. Classification (GTDB taxonomy): domain Bacteria; phylum Latescibacterota; class UBA2968; order UBA8231; family UBA8231; genus SICG01. The sequence continues at coordinate 5,844 of JADZBP010000312.1, read as the reverse complement.
GCCGGCCGGTGGGTCCGGTCTACGATCTGCTGGCGGATGGCTGCGGCGAGCAGTGGCTGGCCACCCTGGAGCACGGGGTGATCAGTACTGCTGGACGGCGCCTGCAGGCCACCACCCCGGAGGGCCGTGACATCCTCCACCATGCCTGGAATCTGACCCGGGATCTGCAGGGGGATCTGTGGATCGCCTCCAACTACGTCGAAGCCACGGCCTATGCGCTGCACTGCCGCCCCGGCCAGGCTCGGCCCGAGGTACACGAGATTGCCGGGGCCGGGGGGCAGGGGCCACTCAAGTACGGGGTGCGGCATGTGCGGGCTGACAATCGCGGTTGGGTGTGGCATGCCTGCCGCGGGGTGTTTGTTTTCGACGGCGAAGGCTGGCAGCAACTGGCCATTCCCCTGCAGGGCCGCGAATTCGCCGACGTGCGCCTCAGTTACGAGGACCGCGAGGGCAATATCTGGCTGGGGTACTGGGGGGCGGGTTGGCCTTTTGTGATCCTTCGAGTCTGCGCCGCTACACCGAAGTCGAGGGCCTGCCCCACCGCGAGGTGACGGCCCTGGCCGCTGACCGGGGGCGGCTGTGGATCGGCACCCCCGGTGGTCTGGCGGTCCTGGAGGCCGGGCGTCTGGCCCCCGGGTTGCCCGAGGCCGAAGGCCCGCGCCTGATCCATTGCCTGCACCTGGACCAGCGCGGCCGTTTGTGGGCCGGGGCGGATGTGGGCCGGATCTATTGCCTGGAGGGCGAGGAGTGGCGGGTAGTGCAGGGGGCCGACGACCGGGTGGAGAACGCCGCGTTCTGCGCCGACGGGCAGGGCCGCCTGTGGGTGGGCCAGCATCCTCCGGGCGAGGTGGGCTGGCTGGAGGAAGGCCGGTTCACGCCGCTGCGCCATGTCCTGGAGGGCGGGGCGGCGTCGGAGCGCGGATTGATGGGGGTGGACGCCATCGTCCAGGACCCGCAGGGCCGGATCTGGTTCGGGGCGCGGGGGGACGAGCGGGCGCTGAGCTGTTTCGGCGGCCGGCAGTTGCGGGTCTTCGGGGTGGGGGATGGTTTCGTGAAGACCCATTACATACAAGCCCTGGCCTTGGGCCCCGACGGGGCACTGTACATCGGCACCGGGGTAGGCCTGGTGGTGTATCAGGGCCAGCGCTTCCGGCATTACACCGTGGCCGACGGCCTACCCGAGAACGCCATCAACGCCCTGGCCTTCGACCGGCAGGGGCGGCTGTGGATCGGCACCAGCGGGGGCGGGGCGGTCTGCTGGGACGGCCAGGTTTTCCAGGTGATCCGGCTGGGCAGCACACCGGGTGAGAACACCGTCAATGCCATCCTCATCGATGCGCAGGAGCAGGTGTGGTTTGGCACCCGCGCTGGTCTGGCCGCCTATCATCCGGGCACCCTGCCGCCGCGGGTGGTGGTCCGCCAGGTGCTGGCCGAGGCCCTGCACCGCGAGCCGGAGAGCCTGGCCTGCGCCGCGAATGTGCCCGAGATCCGTATCCGTTTCCAGGGCATCGGCTTCAAATCCGGGGCGCGGCAGATGGTCTATAGCTGGCGGCTGCGCGGGCACCAGAACCGCTGGTCCCGCTTCCGGGCTGAAAGCGAGGTAGTGTACACCGGCCTGACTCCGGGGGAGTACACCTTCGAGGTGCGGGCCATGGACCGCAACGGGCTGTGCTCTGGCCCGGCGCGCCTGGCTCTGACCATCACTCCCGACCCGCAGGCCGACCGCATCCAGGCCCTGGCAGGGGCCCTGAGCCAGGGGGCCGGGGTAGCAGAATTCATCGGCCAGGGGCCGGCCATCCGCAAAGTCCTGGAGGAGATGCAGACCCTGGCCGGTTCCCAGGTGCGGGTACTGGTCTCCGGCGAGACCGGCACCGGCAAGGGGCTGGCGGCGCGGGCCATACACACCCTGAGCCGGCGGACCGGGCCTTTTATCCAGGTCAACTGCGGTGCCATTCCGGCCGGCCTGGTGGAGAGCGAATTGTTCGGGCACGAGCGGGGGGCCTTCACCGGGGCCACGGCCCGCAAGCTGGGCTGCTTCGAGGTGGCCCAGGGCGGGACCCTCTTCCTCGACGAGATCGGCGATTTGCCCCTCGAATCCCAGGACGCGCTCCTGGAGGGGTTGCAGGAGGGTTTCTTCCGGCGGGTGGGCGGCAGCCAGCGCCTCCGGGCCGAGGCGCGCATCGTCGCCGCCACCAACCGCGACCTACAGCAGGCTGTGGTCCAGGGACTCTTCCGCCTGGACCTCTTTTACCGCCTCAACGGTTTCACCCTGCACCTGCCGCCATTGCGCCAGCGCCGCGAGGACATCCCGCTGCTGGTCGAGCACTTTGTCCGCCGTTTTGCCCAGCATCTGAACCGCACTCCGCCCACCTTGCGCCCCGAAGCCCTGTCCCTGCTGCAGCGCTATACCTGGCCGGGCAACGTGCGCGAACTGGAGCACCTGGCGCAGCGGGCGGTGCTGTTGTGCAAGGGCGGCTTCATCGAGGTGGAGGATCTGCCGCTGAGTGTGGTCCAGGGAGAGGACCGGGTAGAGGGAGGTTTTGTGCCCCTCGAAGAATACGAGCGGGCGTATATCGAGAAGGCCCTGGAGGTGGCCGGCGGGGTGATCTACGGGGAACGCGGGGCCGCGCATCTGCTGGGGGTGTCTCCGGAGAAGTTGCGCTCGCGCATGCGGGTGTTGGGGATCAGCAGGCGGGGGTGAGGTCGTATTATGGTACGAGTGGCGTATCATCATACGATGGCCCGTTAACTATATGGGCGCTCATGTATTTGCCACTGTCTTTTGCTGCGGGGTTCCGTATCATGATACGATAGCGATCTGAGGCAACAGATCCGTTCATCGGGCGGCGAGTCCGCTATCTCCTGAGAATACAACCTTCTGGGCCAAAGCCCGGGAGGTTTTTTGTTGTTGGCACGGGTTGTGCAATAGTACCCCCTGGGAAAGCACCGTGTCCATTGCCAACTCAAGAGGTGGGGGATGAAAAAGATCGCCAGGGAACGAGTCGAACGCGCCGCGCGGATCTACGCCAGCAACAAGGACGCCGGGGCAGCGCTGGGGGTGACACCCAGCAGCTTTGCCCGACTGTGCCGCCAGTATGGTGTCCAGACCCCCTTTGTGCCCAGGTTCGGCGGCTGGCGGCCGGCGCAGCGGGAAGCCTACAGGCACAGTGCCGGTGGGTGAGGGACCGGGAGAGCCGGCGTGTGGAGAGGGAATGGCGCGGAAGGTAGATTGATTTAGAGAGGGAAAGCCTGTCGGAAGACAAGACTCGCGCCCTTGAATGAGTCTAACTCATGTAACCTTACACGATAGGAGTACGGGCCATGTCAGGAATACAGAAACAAGAGCATAGATATACAAGGAGGTATCTGATGTCTTGTCCACGAACGCAGCCCAATTGCCCCCAAACGTGGTTTTTGGCATGGGCTATAGCTGCATCTATGCTGGCCACCTGCTCTATAGCGGATGCACAACCATCAGTCGTGGGTATCAAGATTGATGGCAATGTCGAAGCTAGCGAGTGGGGGTCTACCACTCTTGACTTTGAAAACTGGTACAATGTGTCAGTTCCAGAGATCGACTTCCATGGGTACGGATTTAGGTATGGTGGGTTTTTTCAGGATCTTGCGGACTACCACCAAAACTTCAAAGAGCCTCCACGCTTCAAAGATGAACAGGGCCGCACTCGACAGACTATCAGGCCAGAGGCCAACTGGGTGCTCGCCTTGGCCTTCAAGTTTGGCGGAGATGCCTTGGGGGGGCCAGTGGAAAGTGCGTACGAGGTCTTCGTTGATGTCTATCCCGAGCAGGACAGGGGGCATGCAGAAGGTGCGTGGCAGAACTTCAAGCCCGAATATCGGTTCCAGGTGAAGGGCAAGAACGGGAAGATCGAGACGGAGAGATACCAGTTCTGGGATGGCAAACAATGGGTAGGGGAGGAAATGACCGATGCGCCGGAATTCCAGGCGGCAATAGGAGGGCCGTTCTACGAATGCCTAATCCCCTGGTCTAGCATAGGAACACCATTGGGCAAATCTGCGACCGCCCCAGAGCCAGAAGACGACTACCCCTTCTTGTTCTTCGGAGCGATGTCGAGTCAGGGGGATAAGCATGACTATAACCCTACTGCCTATATAGACGAGACTACCAAGGGAACGGTGGTTACAGGACCGTTTTCGATAGACAGCAACGAAGTTGATGTAGTAACAGCAGTCAGAAAAAATACATGGGGGGAAGTCAAACAGCTAGGAAGCAAAGCAGATCAGATGAGCATTCAACTTTGAGCCAGTAACTCTTGTAGATACCGTAGAGGACCGACACCGGACCATGTAGCTGTACTCTGTCTTGTATTCAAAAAGGAGGAAAGCGTATATGAAACAGAGTGAGTTCCACGTCAGTTTTCCCATACTCCTCGCCACTCTGGGAGGAATATGGGTTACTTCCCTCCCCTCAATGGCTGGCCAGGGGGATGGCTATTTCACCATAGATGGCCGAAGCACCGAGTGGGGGTATCTATCAACAAACAACGACACGGGAGACGTCAAGCCCACCCAGGTAGATGGAATTGACATTTGGAAATTAGCCTACTACTACGGTCAGATCTTCCCGACCAAGGCAGAATATGAGCGGAATTACCGACCACCGGAGGTTTTCACAGATGATGATGGGCATAAATACCAAAGGTTCCTACCTCCTCTCAACTGGAGCATTGCGATCGGATATGAGGTGGTAGGTGAACTCTTCGGTGGGCCTGTAGAAAGTAGTATAGAAATCTTTTTTGACGTTTACCCTGATCGAGGCCGCGGAACGAGTGAAGTTGAAAATCTCTGGCACGACTTCCGGCCCGATTACCGGTTTGAACTGCGGGGGAAAAACGGGCGCATCGAAAGCGAGGGGTACTACGCCTGGGAGGGCGATAGTTGGGCAGGGGAACAATTGGTGGATACCCCAGAGTTCGCAGCAGCTATCGGGGGATCTTTCTTTGAGTGCCTGATTCCCTGGGTCAGCTTCGGGTCCCCGATTACGCGTGACGAGGAAGTACCCGGAAAAGCCAATGTGTTGTTGATGGCTTGGGCAATAAGGATCCGGCAAGGAGAAAGTTCAGACTACTACCCTGACCCCAGGTATAGTCAATATCGGGATCTTACAGGCGGAGAAGGTATCGCATATCATGATGTTTTCGTCGAACTGACGGCCGTAGAGGAACACTCCTGGGGGAGGGTCAAAAAGGAAAATAACGAAGGGAACAAGGGAGGACGGCCATGAATAGGGACACCCTTCGGGTTGTCATAATGATGGCACTGGTAAGCGCAGTTTTATCGCCTTTACAGTCATTAGCTCAAGGCCCATTCTTTCCTAGGGGGGCTTGGTTTCCAGACGGGTCTAACAACCCTACCACCGTGCCGGAAAGCGATTTTGGGACCATCCTGGATCAGGTCGTTGCGGCGAAGCTCAACGTGGTTCACGGGGTGTTGAACGAGGATACAGAAACCTCAGCTGGAAATCCCACAGCGCCCCAGCCACTGAGTCGTGTGAGTACCTTCCTCAACGCGGCAGCTAGCCGGAACCTCAAGGTGCAACTGTACAGTTGGGACAAGCTACCGGGTTGGATCTCTGGTCCAGCACCCCATGGGTACTATGTGACCCAACCGTACGATGTACTGCATACCTGGTTTTCTCATCCCGCTGGGTTTAGTGAAAATCAGAGTGAACGAGCGATCGGGTCGTGTCCTGAGATTATCTCATCCCAGCGGGGTTGAGTCGCATGAGTTGGAGAGCGGTATGGATCTGATCGGTCAGTCCAGCGGCCATCGCCGGGGATCTCTTCTGCCAGTGACCTTCCTGGG
>JADZBP010000311.1 GCA_020852055.1 Candidatus Latescibacterota bacterium | reverse complement strand
CCACGCCCCCCGATCTCGAACTCGCCCGGGTTGGCGATACCTGCATCCGACTCAAGGATTACAACGATTTCTACGCCGATGTGCCGGCCGCCCTGCAGAGCAGTCGGACGGGGGTGGAAAAAGCGCGCAACCACCTCCAGACCCTCATCGACGTGGAGTTGCTCCAGTTGGAGGCCAAGGCCCGCGGCATCGAGAACACCCCTGTCTTCATCCAGAAGATCAGCCGGTTAAAGCAGGAAAGGCTGGTGGGCCTTTACCAGGTCCGCAAACTGAGACCCCAGGTGAGCCAGGAACAGCTGCAGAGCTATTTCGATCGTGAGGGCCTGTCCCGCGCGGTGCGTTTCAGCGACATCGTGGTGCCCAGCCTCGACAGCGCCCGGGCCGTGGTGCGCGAGTTGGCCAAGGGCAAACCCTTCGCTGAGGTGGCGAGCAGATGGTCCATGCACGGGGCCACGGCGAAGCGCGGTGGCGATAGCTGGGTTTTCGTCAACAAGCTCGAGATTACCCCGGAGCTGCGCGGGCCGCTCTTCAAACTCAAGGTCGGCGAGGTTTCAGGTCCGATCGACGTCGGGGGGGCGTGGGGGGTATTCGAGGCCAGCTAGGAGAAGGTGAAGCCGCTCGACGCCCACACCAGCCAGATGATCTACAAGGATCTCTACCTGCAGGACCACATCCGCCGACGCGGCCTGTTGGCCGACAGCCTGGCCGCTGCCTACCATCTCGAGATGGTCGAGGCGGGCTTGGAGTCCTTTCTCGCCAAGATGCGTGCGGGGGCGACTGCCGACGAGGAGACACTTTCCGGCATCACCTTGTACCGCTACGACGGCGGCACGATCAACGGCGCCGAGTTGGCGGCGGCGGCGACCCAGTTCGCCGCCGAGGGATATGACCCCAAGGACCGCCAGGCTGTGCTCAACCTGGCCGCCAGGGCCGTGGTGCCCGATGCGCTTTTCATGAAGGCGGCGCAGCAGGAGGGGGTGGACCGGGACGTGGAGCTGACCGAATGGTTGGCCAGGAAAAAGGCCGATCTCCTGGTTACCCAGTTGCGGGTGGAGGTGTTGGCCGCTAAGGTAAGCATCTCGGAGGAAGAGCTGCAGGCCTACTTTGCGCAGCATCCAGAAAAGTTTCGCAAGCTGGAGCAGACCCAGATTCAGGAGGTTTTGGTGGCCACGGCGGCCGAGGCGGCCGTGGTGGTGCGACGGGTGAACCAGGGGGAGTCCTTGGGAGAACTGGCCAAACAGCTTTCTATCCGCCCTCCCGACCAGCGCGACGCCGAGGGACGCCTCACCCTCTATCTCACCTATTCGAGGGCCCTGCACCTCGACCTTATCAAGGCCGCAGCCGAGGTCGAGCCGGGGGAACTGGTCGGCCCGGTCGAAACCCATGGCGGCTTCTCGGTGTTCCGGGTGTTGTCGCGCCGGGGCGAGCAAGAGACCTTTGCCGAAGCGCGGCAACGGGTCCAGGCGACGGTCAACTGGATCAAGAAACAGCAGGTCTTCGAGGCCTTCCTCGCCGAATTGAGGCAGAAGTACGCCGCCCAGGTGCAGGTCCGGGAGGACCACCTCCAGCAAGTGTTCGCCGGGGGCTGAGCACCTGGAAAACCCCAGCACGCCGCGAAACACGCCAGGGGCCTGGCGGTGGCCCCTGGCGATGGGGGTCATGCTGCTGGGCGCCCTGGCGCTGCGCTGGCCGCCCCCCACCTGGGCTCATTTTGACGAAGTGGCGTTCGTGGTGATCCCCCTCGGTTTCTGGGGCGGGGACCTCAATCCTCATTTCTTCAATTATCCCACCCTGCATTTTTACCTCTGTTCCCTGCTCTACTATCTCAAATACCTCGTCACCAGCACCGGGACCGCCGAGCAATTTCTGGTCTGGCGTTACTTCGTGAACAGCGCCGATCTCCTGGGTCTGGCCCGGGCGCTCCAGGTTGTTTTCTCCCTGGCCACGGTATTGGTGACTGCCGCCATCGGACGCCGCCTCTATGGGGTAGCCGGCGGCCTGGCGGCGGGCCTCTTGATGGCGCTGGCGCCCATCAATGTGCGTTTTGCCTGCATTGCTAGCACCGATGGTCCGGCGGCTGCCTGGGCGACCCTGGCGGTGTTCCTTGCGGTGCGACTGCTGCAGGAGGGCCGGCAACGGGATCTGGTGTGGGCAGGCGTCGCTGCCGGCCTGGCCGGGGCCACCAAGTACCCGGCAGCCCTGGCCGTGTTGCCGGTTGCCGTGGCGGCGCTGTTGCGGGTTCCCGGCCTTTGGCAACGGGGGCTCTGGCTGGCGCTGGGAGCGGCGGTCCTCACCTTCGCCTTGGTCAGTCCCTTCGTGTGGCTCGATCCCCTGGGATTCTGGCGAGACCTTTCGCAGATGGGGCGGGACCACCTTCTGGCAGCCCATCTCAGTGAGCCGGCCTGGCTTTTCCACCTCGGCAACAGCCTGTGGCATGGGGTCGGCATCGCCGGCACGCTGGCCATCGGCCTGGCCTTGGCCAGAAGGCCGCGGTGGTGGCGGCCCGAGGAGAAGGTGTTGCTTGCGGGTATCCTGGCGTTGTCGCTGCCGCTGCTGGTGGGCAGCTCCGTGTTCATGCGGTACGCGTTGCCGGTGGTGCCTCTGCTCGCCGTGTTGGCAGCCCGCACCATCACCTCGGCGCGCCGGCCCCTCCTTCGCTGGGGGGTGGTCGCGCTGGTGGCTGTTGAGCCCCTGTACGCGTCGTTACAGACACACCAGTTACTCGGCGGGTCCGATACGCGGCTCCAGGCCAACCGTTGGCTGACCGCGCATTTTCCCGCTGGTGGCCGGCTGATCGGGATACCGGGTGCCTGTGGTGCCCTTGAGGTGCTGACCCCTCAGCAGGTGGTGATCCGCCAGACCCACTTTCTTCGCAGCTTTGGGGCCTCTGGTCTGCACCGGGCCTATTCCCAACTGGCGGCCGCACCCGAACTGCCGCCTCTCTACCTGGAACTGGGAGCTGATCGGCCCTCTGTGCGGAGTCGCCTGGAACCTGCTGCCGGGGATTCGGCGGTGGGGGCGGCGGTGGTCTGGTGCCGCCACCCGGTCTGCTCGGGTGGGGAGGGTATGGCGGAAGGAGATCCCCTTGCCGCCGCTGTAGTCTGGCAGGAAGGGTACTCCCCGGGGAAGCCCGAGGCGGCCAGGTGGGACCCCTTGGACTGGTATTTCCTGCCCATCGCCGGGTTTGGCCAGGTGCAGAGCACGGGGCCGGATATCCGTTTGGGCACGGTGTCCCTGCGCGGCAGCCCCGCTGAGGTGAGGGCACAAGATCTTTTCCGCGCGCTCGACGCGGTGGTGGCAGGGGACGAGGCTTTCGCCGTCAAAGACTGGGAAGGAGCAGCCCGAACCTATAGGCGGGTATTGTCCGCAGCGGCGGCGCCTCCGGAACTGCTCAGCCCGCCGGTGGCGCAACACCTATTTGCGCAACTGGGAAGAGCCGAGGGGGCTCTGGGCCACGCCGCCGAGTCCGTGCAGGCGCTGGAACAGGCGGCGATGATCGGGTCGGTCGGGCCCGAGCTGTACAACGACCTGGGGCTGGCTCAGGCTGCCGCGGGCAGGCTGGGGGCGGCGGCCAAGGTATGGGAGCGATGCGTCGAGGCCTATCCGGGATTCGCTCCCGCGTATTTCAACCTGGGGCAGTCGATGGCCGCGAGCGGGCGGCTGGCACGGGCGCGGGAGTATTGGCGACGGGGCCTCGAGCTGATGCCCAACCATCCCATGGCCGGGAAACTGCGATCGGTGATGGGGGGGGATTGAGAGCGGGACGGTGGCAAAGAAAACCGGGGTTAGGGCAACTTTTTCTTGACAACTCCTCTACTGCTGCACTATTGTAACGGGTGCTTTGGCCGCAGGACCACAGAACATCGTGGCAGCAAACATCCAAGTTCAGCTAGGGAAAGGAGGTGGTCTGGGTTCCCTAGAGTGCATCGGTTTTTTGTTTCCTGTGTCCCAACCTTTCCCTCTCCCAACTAGCAGGAGGTGTGCCAAGATGAAACTTTCCCGTTGGGCGTTCGCTGCGGCCCTGGTGGCCGGAAGCTTGCGGATGGCCTCAGCCCACGAACCGCCGGGCGAAACCTACTTCGCCTTCCAGTTCCCGATCAATGCCGTGCCCGAGATCGATGGAGACGTGGGCGACTGGGCCATGGTCCCCAGGGATGTGTTCGAAATCTCTGTGGAAAAAGGCAATATCGTCGAGACCGTGCGCGGCGATGCCGGCAACGATCTGGCCGACTTCAATGCCCGCAACCTAGTGGCCTGGAACGAGCAGACCAACCGGGTCTACTCGATGGCCGTCAACGTCGACGATAACCTCGACAACGACCGCCCCGATCCGTCCAACTACAACTTCGACGACGCCTGGCACTTCGTCATCGACGCCGACCACAGCGGCGGGGACATGTACGCCGATGACTGGACCACCCTGTCGGAGCCGGAGCAGCAGCAGCTCTTCTACACCACCGGGCAGCTGTACCAGATCCATCTCCCGCCCATCGACGGGTATTGGGCCTTCATGTATATCAAGGCCACCAACTGGCTGACTACCGGCCGCGAATTTCCTTTCCCGGAATACCTGGAGATCGGTTGGAACCGTACGGGTGAGACCGGTGGTCCTGGCGTTTATACCTACGAGATCAAAGCGACCCCCTGGCAGACCTGGGATTGGGACGGTCCGACCCAGAGCACCATCGTCGATCTGCAGGAGGGCAAAGTCATCCACATTGGCTTCCTCTACAAAGACTACGATCTGGACGATGGCCGGTACGACGGGTCCTACGACTTCCCGGCGGTGCACAATGTGTGGCGCAACGCCAATCTGATGGCGGATTTCGAGTTGCTGCCAGTCGATGACTCATTGTTCCCCACGGCCGTCGAGACCGATAGCTGGGGCCGTATCAAGTCCCGGATTCTGACCAACAATTGATTCCACGAGGTCCCGGCGCAGGAGGGGGAAGTGCTTCCCTTCCTGCGCCATTTTCCTTCCACCGGGGAAGGCCATGGTGCAAACCGCGCGTTACCTGAACGCGGCAGTGCTGGTTTTGCTGCTGGCTCTGCCGGCGCTGTCCTCGGCCCAGCAGGGTTATGCCATCCGCGGCAACCAGGTGCTGGTCAACCGCGCCGAGCATTGGCAAGCGTGGACCGGCGCCGCCGGGGTCCTGGATATCTCTGCCCAGGACCACACGGTGCATCCCCGGTATATTCGCAAAGAGATCAATGCCGCACTCGACGCCAGCAGCTTTTCGGCTACTGGTGCCGGTGGCGCCAAGGTGGGCAGCAATCCGGCCGAGGCCGGCGCCCTCATCGACGGAGATCCCCTGACCAGTTGGGGGCCAGCGTCCCAGGCGCAACGCAAAGATTGGTGGGTGGAGGTGAATCTCGGCCGTCTGGTGGTGGTGAAGAAGGTAATCGTGCGTTTCGCTGCCGCTGCCGATCCTTTCCTCCAGTTCAAGATCCTCGGGTGGCGGCAGCCCCCTCCCCGTTCGGTTGCCGGGCGGGATTACCTGATCAAGGGCACCGACATTCCAAACTTCTGGGAGCTGGGACGGACCACTAAACCCAACAAGACCGAGCGGGTGTTCGAGTTCGAGATCCGGCCGACCGAGGTCGCCAGCAACCACTTCGTTGGCGACCCGCTCGAACGCATCCAGATCATCGCCACGGATAGCGACACCACGCGGGGGCAGGAGGTCGAGGCCGCCGAGTATTCCCTGTTGCCTTCGGAGCAGCAGGGGGCGATCGAGTACTTCAGGCGGGAGGCGTCGGGCCGCGAGAGTCTGGTGTCTGCCGCCGAGTATCAGGTTATCGCCGCGGAACGCCGGGGCCCGGTCCGATATTATCGCCGCGAACAGCCCCGCATCGCCGAGATCGAGGTCTGGACCGAGGGGGACAACGTCAACACGGGTTCCCTCGACCGCGGCGGCCAGATCACCATCGAGACCAACTCTGGCCCCAAAGATATCGGCGCCACCGTTACCGATGGCAACTACAATACCGGGCATAGCGGCTCGATCTTCGACTACCGCGTCTACGAGTTCTTCGCCGATCTGGGCACCCTCTTCTGGCTCGATACCATGCATTTCATCACTGACGGCGAGAACGGGGTGGACGAGCTCTTCGTGGATGTCTCCGACGGCAGCAGGGCTCCCGACGGCAGTATCCTGTGGACGAGGGTTGCCGAGAGCCGCGCGGCCGTTGATGGGTCCAGCTCTGCTGCCGGCATCGGGTTGCGGTACCGCCAGATCGCCATCCCGCCCTCGCGGGTCCGGTACCTGCGCACCCCCTTCCAGAATCCCTTGAGTGCGCTCAGCTACATCGGCTTCAACGAAATCATGCTCTACGGTGAGGGGTATGTGCCGGAGGTGGTGCTGACCTCGGACCTGATTACCCTGGGGGGCCGCAAGAGCCTGACCTCGATCGAGTGGGAGGGCGACACCCCGGCGGGCACCCAGATCCTGTTGCAGACGCGCACTGGCAACGAGTTGGATGAGGTGAAGATTTACCACGATTCCAACGGCAACGTGGTCGATGAGCGGAAGTACAACAGTCTGCCCAAATCGAAGAAGGGAGAGGTCGAGGTGGTGTACCTTCCCGGCAGCGACTGGAGCAGCTGGAGCCTGCCATACTCGCGGTCGGGACAGGAGATCGAATCGCCCAGTCCCAGGCAATCGATGGAGATCCGGGCCGTGCTGCTCTCGGATGCCCCACATGCGGCAGCCAGCCTGCGCTCGATCACCGTCAACACCGCCGATCCCCTCGCCGACCACCTGGCGGGCGAGGTCTGGCCGAACCGGGTCGAGCAGACGGGCACCCCGACCGAATTTTCGTTCTTCATTCACCCCGATTTTGCCCAGATCACCCGCGGTTTCAACGAGGTGCGGCTGGAAGCCACCGCTGGCACCGCCATGGATCTGCTTGAGGTGCGCACCGGCACCGCAACCGCATTCCACAATGGCCAGGCGACGAGTTTTATGCCGGCCGCCCTCCAGGTGATGGCCACGCCGGCCGACACCCTCTGGTTTCGTCTGCCCGCCAAGGTTGGCAAGGGGACGGAGTTGGTGGAGGTGCGCTTCCGCGCCACCCTGTACGGCAACAGCGCCTCCTTCCGGGGGCTGGTTCAGGACTCCGCGGCTCCGGGTCTGTGGCAGCGGGTCGATGCGGCAGATCCCACCGACCTGGTTGACAGCCAGACCACCACCGTCGTGGCCCTCGAAGGGGTGGAGGTGATCCAGAATTTCCGGGTGGGCAGCCGGGTGGTGACCCCCAATGGGGACGGCGTCAACGACGAGCTGGTGTTTTCCTTCGATGTGGTCCGCGTCAACGCGGAACGCCCGGTTTCGGCCGCCATCTACGACCTCAGCGGCCGCCTGGTGAACCAGATCAGCGAGGTGCGCCCGGACCCGCGCGGCGCCTATACCCTCCGGTGGACTGGAGACGACCAGGGGGGGAGGCGCGTGCCCCCTGGCATCTACCTGGCTCGCATCGGCGTTGCCGCCGATGCGGCAGGCGCGGGGGGGCCGGCGGTTCAAGAGGTGATCCACGTGGCATATTGATAGCAGTGGTCGCCACCAGCCGGATTCGCAGGCGCTGGTTGGTGGCCTTGGCAGGCGGGAAGATGGGACAGGTGGCACCCAGAGGAAGCTTCACCCGGACAACCCGCATGCGGCGGGGCCTGCTGCCCGGGGTGGTCCTGGTTTTCCTTTTCGCTTCTGGGGCGACCGGGTTGGTGATATATCGCTTGGGGGGCGCTGGCGCCCAACCGCCGCCGGAACTGGGTGGGGAAGGGGTGCAATTTATCAACGTGCCCTGGGCCGACCTGGAGCCAGAAAAGGCGGGAAGGGCCTACCAACTCGACATCAGCGACGCGGCGATAGGCGCGCTGAGGCTCGACCCAGAACAGAACCTGGCGGTGGCCGCCAGCCAGCAGGGCGGGGTGCACAAACCTCAGATCTACGGGGTTGCGTTCGATGGCGACCGGGGCACCTCGTGGTGGCCCAACCAATACCTGTGCGCTCAGTTCTCGTCCATCTTCCATTGCGACGCGGACTATGGATTTCCCGGGACGGTCAATCTGGACCTGAAGGGGGGGTACCCGCTCGATCGGATCAGGATCGTCTCGGGGTTGACCAATCCGCTGCGCGTCGCCAGGAATGTGCGCGTGTATGTGGCGGCTGTGGCGCCGCCCTTGGTGTACGATCCAGACCCCTTCCGCCCCGTCGCGGTGGAGGTACGCGACAACCGGGAGCAGGTGTTGGAGATCGCTCTTCCGTCGAACGAGAAGGTGGGTTTCATCCAGGTGGCGATGGGGGAGCACAACGAGGACTGGGAGGTGCACGAGATCGAGGTG
>JADZBP010000310.1 GCA_020852055.1 Candidatus Latescibacterota bacterium | reverse complement strand
GTGCCGGCTGTACGGCATCGAAACGCCCTACGCGCGCAAGCGGCGGCGCTGGCGCGAGGTGGGCAGAAGGCGGCGGCAGACGGCAGGGGAAGAAGGTGGCGCGGCGTGTCGCAAGGGTCCATATTACTAAGAGAGTCGCAACCGCAAACATCGACCCGAAAAAGGTATGTCTCTGATCGTTGGCGAGGGCGTCGGCAAGTACTACGGCGCCCTCGATGTCTTCAAGGATCTCAGTTTTCGCCTCGAACCAGGCGACCACATTGGTCTGGTGGGAGCCAACGGCGAAGGCAAGACCACCCTGCTGCGCCTCCTGGCCGGTCTGGAGGAGGCCACCAGCGGCCTGCTCCAGCACCGCCGCGGGCTGCGGGTGGGCTACCTGCCTCAGGACCCCCCCGATCTGGGCCAGACCACCCTGTGGCAGGCGATGATCGAGGTTTTTGCCGGGCTCCGGCGCCTCGAAACCGAGTTGGCCGGGTTGGCCCGCCAGCTCGAGGATCCCGGCCACGGCGAGGAGGTGTTGGCCCGGTACAGCGCGCTGCAGGAGGAGTTCGAACGCGGTGGCGGCTATACCTACGAAGCCCGCATCCGTTCGGTGCTCACGGGGTTGGGGTTCTCAGCCACCCAGTTCGAGCAGGAACTGGGCAAACTCAGCGGCGGCCAGCGCACCCGGGCGCTGCTGGCCCGCTTGCTGCTCGAGGAGCCGGATCTGCTGCTGCTCGACGAACCCACCAACCACCTCGACCTGCAGGCGGTGGAATGGCTCGAGGGGTGGGTCCAGGAGTTCAAGGGCAGCCTGCTGGTAGTCTCCCACGACCGCTACTTCCTCGACAAGTGTTCGGCCAAGGTCTGGGAGATCGCCTTTGGCGGCCTCGAGACCTACCGGGGCAACTACTCGGCCCACCTGCGCCAGCGCCAGGAGCGGTACGAACGCCGCCTGAAGGAGTGGGAGGCGCAGCAGGAATACATCGAAAAGACCCAGGATTTTATCCGCCGTTATCTGGCCGGCCAGCGCAGCAAGGAGGCCCAGGGCCGGCGCACGCGTCTGGAACGTTATCTGGCCAGTGAGGCGGTGGACCGGCCGCGCGAACAACGGCGCATCCGCCTGCGGCTGGAGGGCGGGCAGCGCAGCGGCGATATCGTTCTGCAACTGCGCCGCGGGGTGGCGGTAGGGTATTCCCCCGACCGGGTGCTGGCGCGGGCCCCGGAGGTGGAGGTGCTGCGCGGGCAGCGCATCGCCGTGGTTGGTCCCAACGGGGCCGGGAAGACAACGCTGGTGCGCAGCATCCTGGGCGAACTGGACCTGCTGGCCGGGGAGATCCGTTACGGCGCGGGTGTGGAGCCGGGGTACCTGGCCCAGGCCCACGACCACCTCGACCCCGAGATGAACGTGCTGGAGGCGGTGCGCCAGGCCCGGCCGCAGATGCTGCCGGAGGAGATCCGCAATCTGCTGGGCAGCCTGCTCTTCAGCGGGGACGATGTTTTCAAAAAGGTGGGAGAACTCAGTGGGGGGCAGCGCAGCCGGGTGGCCCTGGCCAAATTGGTGCTGCAGAAGGCCAACCTGCTGGTGCTCGACGAACCCACCAACCACCTCGACATCGCTTCCCAGGAGATCCTCGAGGAGGTACTGGGGGACTTTCCGGGCACCCTGCTGCTGGTCAGCCACGACCGCTACCTGATCCAGGCCCTGGCCACCCAGGTCTGGCTGGTCGAAGGCGGCCAGGTCCAGTGTTTTTCCGGCAACTGGGAGGAGTTCCTGCGCTGGCGCGACCGGCAGGACCAGCCCGCAACTGCGGAGAGCCGCGAAGCCCGACCGCCGGCCCAGGCGCAGCGCCAGGTCCAGAAGGAGGAACGGCGGGGCCGCAAGCAGCAGGAGCGGCTCCAGCAGCGGCAACAGGAGTTGGAGGACAAGATTCAGGCGCAGGAGCTGGCGCTGCAGGAACTGAGCGAGCGCATCGGCCGGGCCGGCGAGAACAAGGACATGCAACTGGTATACGATCTGGGCGCCGAGTACCGCCAGCTCGAGAAGCAGCTCGAAGGCCTGATGGAGGAGTGGGAAGAGCTTTCCCGGGAACTCGAAACACCCTAGCGAGCCGCGCCACCCACCGTTCCGAAGAGGAGGTCTCCGTGTCGGAAAGGTCGAAGCCCAAAGCCAAACGGAAGTACACGGCCACCGCCAACCCGCACCAGGGCATGGATGTGCCGGCCCTACAGGCTGCCTTCACCAACCACCTCGAATACTCCCTCGCCAAAGACGAGTATACCGCCACCGATCGCGACCGCTTCATCAGCCTGGCCATGACCGTGCGCGACCGGTTGGTGGAGCGCTGGATCGAGACCCAGCAGGCCTATTACGACCAGGACGTGAAACGGGTCTATTACCTGTCCCTCGAATTCCTCCTGGGCCGCACCCTGAGCAATGCCGTGCTCAACCTCGACATGGAAGAACCGACCCGCCAGGCCCTGGAGGAGTACGGGTTCAGCCTCGAGGACCTGCGGGAGGTGGAGTTCGACGCCGGGCTGGGCAACGGGGGGCTGGGCCGGCTGGCGGCCTGTTTCCTCGACTCGATGGCCTCCCTCGAACTGCCGGCCTACGGCTACGGCCTGCGCTATGAGTACGGCATCTTCTTCCAGCGCATCGAGGAGGGGTACCAGCGCGAGACCCCCGACAACTGGCTGCGCTACGGCAACCCCTGGGAGATCAGCCGGCCCGAATACCTGTACCCGGTCGATTTCTACGGCAGGGTGAACCAGTACCACGACGAGCAGGGGGTGCTCCGCAACGATTGGGTCGAGACCCAGCAGGTTATGGCCATGGCCTACGATACCCCGGTGCCCGGGTATCGCAACAACACCGTCAACACCCTACGGCTGTGGGCGGCCAAGTCCACCCGCGACTTCGACCTGGAGCCTTTCAACTTTGGCGACTACGAGCGGGCGGTGATGGACAAGGTGCGCTCCGAGACCATCACCCAGGTGCTCTATCCCAACGACAATGTTTTTGTCGGCCGCGAGCTGCGCCTCAAGCAACAGTACTTCCTGGTCAGCGCCACCTTCCAGGACATCTTCCGCCGCTACAAGAAGACCCACGCCAGTTTTGCCGAGTTCGCCGCCAAGAACGCGGTGCAGCTCAACGATACCCACCCCTCCGTCGCCATCCCCGAACTGATGCGCCTGCTCATGGACCAGGAGGGGCTGGGTTGGGAAGAGGCGTGGCAGATCACGGTGCACACCTTTGGCTACACCAACCACACGGTGTTGCCCGAGGCCCTGGAGAAGTGGTCGGTGAGTCTGATCGGCAAGGTGCTGCCCCGCCATCTCCAGATCATCTACGAGATCAATCGCCGCCTGCTCGAGGAGGTGGAAGCCCGCTTCCCCGGGGACGGGCAGCGCCGGCAGCGTATGTCCCTGATCGAGGAGGGGCCGGACCAGAAGGTGCGTATGGCCCACCTGGCCATCGTCGGCAGCCACTCGGTCAACGGCGTCGCGGCCCTCCATACCCAGATCCTCACCGAGGAGGTGTTCCGGGATTTCTGCGAGCTGTGGCCGGAGCTCTTCAACACCAAGACCAATGGCATCACCCCGCGCCGCTGGCTGCGGGCCTGCAATCCGGATCTGGCCCAACTGATCAGCTCGCGCCTGGGGGAGGGCTGGGTGAAGGATCTGTCCCAGCTCGAGGGGCTGGTGCCCCTGGCCGAGGACCGCGCCTTCCGCGCCGCCTGGCGGCAGGTGAAGGAGGCCAACAAGGAACACCTGGCGGCCCATATCGAACACCAGAACCACCTGGTGGTCAATCCCGCCTCGCTCTTCGACTGCCAGGTCAAACGTATACACGAGTACAAACGCCAGTTGCTCAATGCCCTGCATCTGGCGGCCCTCTACTTCCGCATCAAGTCGGGGTCGCCGCGGATCTCCGTGCCCCGCACCGCGATCTTCGGCGGCAAGGCGGCCCCTGGCTATTTTGTCGCCAAGCTGATCATCAAGCTGATCAACGCCATCGCGGCCACGGTCAACCAGGACCCGCGGGTGGGGGACCGCCTGAAGGTGGTGTTCCTAGCCAACTACGGGGTATCGCTGGCCGAGAAGATCATGCCGGCCGCCGACCTGTCGG